>NZ_JASPFK010000001.1:1007500-1307500 GCF_036855935.1 Sphingomonas sp. LR60
CGGCAAACGACGGCGCGCGGCCGGATGCGCGCACCTATACGGTCTGCCTGACGATCGCCGGGCGCAGCCGCGAACTCCGCGTCGCCGAGCCGATCCGCGATCCCGCATTGGCCAAGCTTGTCTCGGTCGTCCGTCGCCTGAGCAAGCAGCACGCAAGCCACCGATGACTGATTAGGGCTGTGATAAACAGGTCAAAGGCGGCGTTGTTCTTCAATTTTCGCCAGCCCGACAGGCGAACCCAATGTCGTCGGCACCTCCAGCCTCAGTCTCGCGGCGTTGCCGGCACCATGTCGTGCGCCAGTTGTCATCAGCAGAAACATGCCTCTCCGAAACTGATCGATCGCGGTTCCATCGAAAGTCCCGCCCTCGCACGATCCCTGCGGCAGCAACTGACGATGCTGCCGCAGGGACGTCGAGCGATCACATGCGGAAGCGGATCGTCCCGCCGATCGTGCGCGGATCGCTGGGGGTGCCGACGATCAGGCCGGAATTGCCCGCCTGGATCGTCAGGTTCTGGATATAGTCGGCGTCGAGCAGGTTGCGCGCCCAGACGATGAGTTCCAGCCCATCGGCGAAGCGATAGCCGATATTGGCATTGGTCAGGTTGTAGCCGCGGATATAAGTGAATTGCGACAGGCTGGGGTCGCTGTTGAAGCCGCTGCGCGAGGCGGTGTCAACATGGACGAAGACCTGCCCGTCGCCGACCGGCCGCTGGTAATCCAGCCCGGCGGTGATCGCGAAGCGCGGCAACGACGCAAGGCGACGACCGGTCAGGCTGCACCGCGTGGTGGCGGCGGTCTGTACCTCCAGCGGGCAGGGGCCGGCGGGATAGTCGGTATATTCCCCGTCCGAATAGGCGACGCTGGTGCGCGCGCTGAGGCCCGGCAGGATGAGGGCGGTCGCGTCCGCCTCGATCCCCTTCACCGTCACCTGCGGGATGTTGGACAGGTAGCCGCGCAGCTGCACCGTCTGGGTCAGCGAGTTCTCGACGACGGTCGCCTGGAAGTCGCGGACCGTGGTGTAGAAGCCGTCGATGTTGAAGATCAGGCGATTGTCGAACAGCGTGTTCTTCAGGCCGATCTCATAGGTCTCGTTGCGTTCGGGCCGCACCACGGCGGTCGCCAGCACCGGCCGGTTGTTGCTGTCGAGCGGCAGGCCCGACATGTTGATCCCGCCCGACTTGAAGCCGCGCGCATAGCTTGCATAGGCCATCGTCGTGTCGGTCACCTGCCACGCCAGGTTGCCGCGCCCCGACAGGCTGCCGTCGCTGTCATGCACCTCATAGCTTTGTGGGCGCAGCACGCCGAGCCGTGCGTTGATGAGCGCGGTGTTCGTCGTAGCCGGACCGCCCGACACGGTGGTGGTATAATATCCGTCCTTGTCCTCCTGCGTGTAGCGCAGGCCGACCGTCGCGGTCAGGCGATCGAGGAAGCGGTAATTAATCTCGCCAAACGCGGCATAGCTGAGGCTGCGAAAGTCGGTGCGGCCGTCCTGCCCATAGCCGTCGAGCAGGTTGGACGGGACCGCCGTCGTCACCTGGTTCGGCGCGGTGCCGGTGACGACGCTCGTCCCGATCAGATAGCGTGCAGCGGCAGGACCGTAGATGCTGATCGGCCGCCCCGTCAGGCGCTGGCGGAAGCCGTACAGGCCGACGACATAAGACAGCGGCCCGGTGCCGTTCGAGGCGAGGCGCAGTTCCTGGCTATACTGATCCTGCCGCGACGGGATGTGCTGCGAGAGCTGGACCGGAATGCCGGTATAGTCGCGGTCGTTCTCCGCATCCCAATTCCAGAAGCGCCATGCCGTGACCGACGTCAGCGTCACCAGCCCCAGATTCCAGTCGGTGATCGCGCTGACCCCGCCCTCGTTGGTGTCGACGCCGAGCGGCCCGTCGATGTCGGTCACGCGGTCATAGGCGTTCGTGCTGGCAGGCGTGTAGCCGAATTGCGCGGCGAGGCCGTTCGGCCCACCGAACTGGCGGTTGGCGGCGCGCAGGCTGGTGCCGGTGCGCAGATAGACCTGCCCACAGCAATAGGCCTGGAAGTTGGTGAAGTCGGCGATGACGCGCATCTGGATCGTGTCGTCGGGCTTGAACAGCAACTGCCCCCGCACCGCCTGAGTGCCGAGCGTATTGGTATCGCGGCCAGTGCGGATGTTATCGATCACGCCGTCCCGCCGCGTCGACACGCCCGAGATGCGATAGGCGATCGTGTCGGTGATCGGTCCCGACGCCCAGCCTTTCGCCTGCACGAAATTATAGTCGCCGTACGACAGCTCGGCGAAGCCCTCGCGGGTAAAGGTCGGCGCGCGCGTCGTGATGTTGAGCGCGCCCGCGGTCGTGTTCTTGCCGAATAGCGTGCCCTGCGGCCCGCGCAGTTCCTCGACCTGCTCGATATCGGCGAAGTCGAACGCGGCGGTCGCGGGACGGGCGTGATAGACCTGATCGACATAGAAGCCGACCCCCGGCTCCAGCCCGTCATTGGCCTGGCTGACCGCGACGACGCTGGAGCCGAGGCCGCGGATCGTGAAGGCGGTGTTGCGCGGGTTCGCCGAGCTGTAGTTCAGCGTCGGGATCAGCGTCGTCAGCCCCTGCGTGTTGACCGTATAGCTCTGGTCGATCAGGTCGCCGCCCACCACCGATAGCGCGACCGGCACCCGCTGCGCATCCTCCGCCCGCCGGCGTGCGGTGACGATGACCTCGGGAAGACCGTCATTCGCAGCCTCTTCAGGCGTCGCCCGGGGCGTTGCCGTGGCAGCGGTCTGCGCGAGAGCAGGCGCGCTGAACGCAAGCATATTGGTGGCGCAAAGGAACGCTGCGAACCGCTTCGACATCGACGAATACCCCTGATCGCGGTCCCTGTGGCCGCTTTATGTTCGGGCGTATATCGACGGTGTATCTGGTCGTATATAGAGAGTTCGCAGCGGTCGCTAGGAGGCGTTCGGGAGCGGCTCGGCGCGAAGATGCGTGCGGAGGCGGGCATAAGCAGGACGATCGGCGGCTGCGGCGGCCTCCCGCTCCATCTCGCGATAGGCTTCGAGGACGGCGACGCCGGTCGCGCTGACCTTCGCGCCGCGCTCGCGACCGCCACCCTTGATCGTCTCGACCAGCACCGGATCGAAGCAGCGGTTCATTTCGTCGACCAGCAGCCAGGCGCGGCGATAGCTCATGCCGAGCGCGCGACCTGCGCCGCTGATCGACCCCTCGGCGATGATCGCTTCCAGCAGATCGGCCTTGCCCGGCCCCATCGCCAGCGCGTCGCCGCAGGCGATCTGGATCTTGAGCCAGAGCGGGCCGAGCTTCATGTTACTTGCCGATCATCACGTCGCTGGCCTTGATGATGACGGTGACGGTCTCGCCGGTCGCCAGCCCGAGGTCGGCGATGGCCTCCTCGGTGATGCTGGCGGTGACGATATTGCCGCCCCCGATATCGACCTTGATCGACCCGTTTACGGCCCCGGGCGTGATCGCGACGATGGTTCCGGCGATCTGGTTACGCGCACTGATCTTCACGTTATGCCCCTTGATGCGATAGATGCCGGAGCGGCACCCGTACCCGCTCCCTATCGCCATCCTGCGCCGACTGCCATGCGCCAAGTCGGGATCGATATCTCGCCACATATGATGATCACGACGTAGACAGGGCTTATAGGATCCGCGGGAACCATGAGGCGATGACGACCTGATGCGAGATACGCGATCCGAAGAAGCCGTCCGGCGGCAGCAATTGGTGGACGCCGAAAATCGCGCGCTCGCCCTGCTCGATCGTATCGAGGCGGAGGGATATCTTCAGGCCGGAAGGACCGAGCGGGAGGTGGAACGCGACATTCTCACGCTGGCGGAGCGCGAGTTCGGCATCGAGAAGCACTGGCACAAGCGGATCGTCCGGGCAGGCGCGAACACGCTGGCGACCGCGAGGGACAATCCGCCCATCCGGACCATTGCAGGCGACGATGTGGTCTTCCTCGATCTCGGGCCGGTATTCGAGGAATGGGAGGCCGACGTTGGCCGAACCTATGCAATAGGAAACGATGCGCGGAAGCAGGCGCTATGCCGTGAACTGCCCCGCCAGTTCGATCTGGTTCGCGCCCGCTTCCTGTCCGACCCCGATATCACCGGCGACGCCCTATATGCCTTCGCCTGCCAATCGGCCGAGGAAGCGGGATGGCGGTTCGGCGGCCATATCGCCGGGCACATCGTCGCGGAGTTTCCGCACGCACGTCTGCCCGGCGCGAAGCAGCTCAATCACATCAGCCCGGGAAACCCCGACCGCCTGCGCGATCCTGACGGCAACGGCGCCGCGCGACACTGGATACTGGAAATCCATCTGGTCGATCCGGATGGCCGATATGGCGGCTTCTACGAGCGCTTGATGCTGGACGATGTCCCTGCCGCGGCAGGGGATCACCAGATCGCTCGATAGGCTGCGGGCATCGCTCGTCTTCGGGCGTGGCGGCGGATAGAGGACCTCACGCGTCAGGTCGGGCAAGTCGCCGGAACAGCACGGAGTGGTGATCAAACCGCCGTCGGCAATCGGGGCAATACTGGCTATTTGTCTGGCGTGGATCACACCGCGAGATACCGCCATGCCCTTATCCAACGCTGCGCGCATCACCTTGGTCAAGGTTCCTGCCGTCACTCTGGGCTTCTGGATCATCAAGATCCTCGCCACGACGTTGGGCGAAACCGCTGGCGACACGGTCAGCATGTCGCTGAATCTGGGCTATCTCGTGGGAAGCGCGATCTTCCTCAGCCTGCTGATTCTACTCGTCACGTTGCAGATCCGGGCAGATCGATATCGGCCGTACCTGTATTGGGCGACGATCATCGCCTCCACCACCGCGGGAACGACGATGGCGGATTTTGCCACGCGGTCGCTTGGGATCGGTTACACGGGCGGATCGACGCTGCTGCTGGCGCTGGTGCTGGCGTCGCTCTTCGCATGGTATCGCGCGCTCGGGTCGATCTCGGTCGACAGCGTCCATGAACCCCGCGCCGAACTCTTCTACTGGATCACGATCACCCTGTCCCAGACGCTGGGCACCGCGCTCGGCGACTGGCTCGCCGACACCGGTGGGCTTGGCTATATCGGCGCGGCGGGCGTCTTCGCGGTCGGGTTAGCGCTGCTGGTCGTCCTCTATTTCGCGACAGGGATCAGCCGGGTGGCGCTGTTCTGGTCAGCCTTCATCTTGACCCGGCCTTTGGGGGCGGCCGTGGGCGACTTCCTCGACAAGCCTGTCGATCATGGGGGCCTGGCATTCAGCCGCCCGCTCGCATCGGTCGTGCTCGCGATGGCAATCGTTCTGCTGGTATCGATCCTGCCGCGACGTGCAGCGGGGGCGGATCGCTCCTAGGCATCATCGCGTATCCCCAGCGAGGGATCCGTCTGGCAGGCTCTCGTCGACCCCGCTCAGTCGGCGCTCAGCATTCCCCTGTGACCGGCTTCGGTGACGAAGGTGGAGATCGTGCGGCACGGTGCCTCTGCCAGCTTTCGGTCGGTGATGGCGCGCAAGGCGACGCAGGTTTTAGTCCGATTGATATCGATCCGTGTCCAGCCGGCGTGCTGGAGGTCGTGGAACCGGATATGCGGATTGTTGGCGTCGACATCGCCGAAGCGGTCGGGCGGAGGCGAGGAGGCGCCGAGCGCGGAGGTTACGATCTCACCCGCGACAATGTTGCCCGCCTCGTCATTCAGGTCGTTGACCCAGAAGGAATGGATGTCACCGCTCAGCAACAGCGGATTGCGCACCGACGGTGCCTGCATGGCCGTCAACAGCCGTGTGCGGTTGGCGGCATAGCCATCCCACTGGTCGCTGAACGTCCGCCGCCTTGCCCCGTCCAGCCACAGTGGTGCGAAGAACACCTGTTGGGCGATCAGCGACCAGGGCCGCCGCTCGCTTGCCAGTCGATCGCCGAGCCAGCGTTCCTGTGCAGCCCCCATCATCGACCGGCCGGGCGCCGTCGCAGCGGCACAATTCTCTATCGGCTCGTTACGGGCAACATAGTGTGCCGCGCACGGCGGCGCGCTGCGATACTGACGGGTGTCTAGGACCGAGATCGATGCAAGATCGGCCCAGTCGACTGCCCGATAGAGGCGCGGCGCCTGACGCCCGCGCCACAGGCTTGGACGAATCGGCATGTGCTCGAAATAGGCACGATACGCCGCGGCGCGGCGGGGCGCGAACAGCGCGGGCGGCAGGCCTTCACGGTTGGCGAGCCCGGCATAATCGTTGAGTACCTCGTGATCGTCCCACGTGACCACCCAGGGGCAGGCGCGGTGCGCGGCCTGGAGCAGCGGATCGGTCTTGTAGAGCGCATGGCGGCGGCGATAGCCGTCGAGATCTTGAGGCTCCGGCGCGTCGAACTGGCGAACCTTCTCGCCGGACGGATAGCTGGACTCGTAGATATAGTCGCCCAGTTGCAGGATCAGGTCGGGATCAGCGGCGATCATGTCTCGGTAGGCGCCGAACTGTGCCTGTTCCCAATGCTGGCACGATGAAACGGCCAGCCGCAACCGGTCGGCACGGAGCGGCACCGTCAGCGCCCGTCCGACAGGGCTCGTCGCGCCCAGCGCGTGAAAGCGGTAGAAGTAGCGGCGGCCGGAGGGCAGACCGGTAATCTCGACATGCACGGCATGCGCGCGCTCGGGATGGGCGACACCGCGCCCGGCGCGCACGATCCGGCGAAATCCCTCATCTTCCGCGATCTCGTAGCGGACCACTATCGCCGCGGCGGCGAGCGGCTGAGCGCGAGCACCGACCAGCCGTGTCCACAACACGAAGCCGTCCGCATCTGGATCGCCGCACGCGACGCCGAGCGCGAAGGGGTCCGCATCACCGCGGGCCGCGGCATCGACCGGGATCGTCGGAACAGCCGAAAGCGCGGCCATCGCGCCCAGCACTGCGCGACGGTGCCACAGCGCTGGGGTAAGGGGCCGCATCGGTCCGTCATCGCTCATGCCGCGGCGGTAGGGCAGGCGCGTGACGCGGCCATGACGCCTGTCATGCGATCGTCGCGCGATCGTCACGCGATCGACGCGGGTCGGCCATAGAGGCGGCACCAACAATCGCCGGCCAACGGCGAGGCGTCCTTCCACACGGGTTCCGATCATGATTACTCTCGCTTTGCTGCTCGCCTCGGCGAGCGCCATTCCGCTCGCCTCCACCCCGGTTTCCGACCAGGTCCGCGCTGTCGAGGGCGACGCGTCGCCCCAGACTGCTGGGGAGGATGGGGCTGGCGACGATATCGTCGTCTACGGCGACGGCCGCGTTCGCCAGGAACAGACGGTCGGCCGCAAAGCGATCGAGATCCTGCCGCCGGGCAGTTCGCCGCTGAAGGCGGTGGCACGGCTGCCCGGCGTCGCGCTGCAGAGTTCGGACCCCTTCGGTAGCTATGAACTCGGCACCCGTTTGTCGGTGCGCGGCTTCAACCAGAGCCAGATGGGCTATACGCTGGACGGCGTGCCGCTCGGCGACATGTTCTACAACAATCATAACGGCCTCCACATCAGCCGAGCGATTGCGGCCGAGAATATCGAGCGCGTCGACGTGTCGCAGGGTGCGGGCTCGCTCGGCATCGCCTCGACGAGCAACCTGGGCGGCAACCTCGAATTCGTGTCGCTTGCGCCATCGGAGACGCTCGGCGGCCAGATCGCGATGACCTATGGCATGTATCATACCGCGCATCTCTACGGCCGGATCGATAGCGGCCTGCTGTCGACGGGAACGCTGCTGTCGATAGCGGGCGTTATCCACGACGCCGACAAGTGGAAGGGGTTCGGGGGCCAGTCCGACAACAAGGTCAACGCCAAGATTGTGCAGCGGCTCGGCGGCGCGACGCTGACCGGATGGCTGAACTATTCGCTGCACAAGGAGCGCAACTACGCCGATCTTTCGCCGGCCACGCTGTCGCGGATCGGTTAAGACCTCGACTTCCTCCGTCCCGATTTCGCGACCGCCGTATTGTTGTCGCAGGTGAGCGCCAACCAGACCGCCCGCGCCGCGGGGCGGACATTGCCGTTCCCGACGGCGGGCGTCGCCTTCCCGGCGCCCTATACCAACGTCAACGACACCTATTACGACAGCGGCGGGATCCGACGCGACTGGCTGGGTGCCGTGACGCTGGCGGTGCCGCTGGCGACGTGGCTCGACGCCGAGGCGACCTATTACCATCATTACGACAAGGGTTCGGGCGGCATCTATACCCCCGCCGTCTTCTCGCCGGCGACGGCCGTGAGCGCGGCCTTTCCGCTGTCGGTGCGGACCACCGAATATGGCATCAACCGCGACGGCGGGCTGTTGCGCACGACCGCGCGTATGGGCGCACACACGCTGAGCCTGGGCTATTGGCACGAAGACAATGACGCGAGCACCGACCGCAATTACTATGCGGTCGCGCAGGACAATCGGCCCGACGTCACTGCCTTCCTGCATAACCCGTTCCGCAGCGATTTCCTGACCGACCTGACGACCGTCACCAACCAATATTTCGTCAGCGACACCTGGAAGCTGGCAGATGCGTTGACGGTCGCCGGCGGGTTCAAGGGCGCGCGGGTCTCGAATGGGATCGTCACGACGTTCGGAACGCCGTTCATCAACGGACGCATCGCCGCCAAGGACTGGTTCCAACCGCAGATCGGCGCGACCTTCCGTGCCGGCGGCCAGGAATTCTTCGCCAACTATGCCGAGAATATGCGCGCCTTCATCAGCTCGTTCCGCGGGCCGTTCGGCACGACGCAGGCGGGGTTCGAGGCGATCCGCGGCACGCTGAGACCGGAGACGTCGCGCACCATCGAGGCGGGCTGGCGGTTCGATCTGGCGGGCTTGCGCGGCGTCGTCGCGATCTACGACGTCAAATTCCGCAATCGCCTGCTCGCGGCGTTCAGTGGCGCCAACATCCTGGGCAATCCCAGCGTTCTTCAGAACGTCGGCAGCGTCACCAGTCGCGGCGTCGAAGTCGGCGCGACCTATCGCGTCAGTCGCCCGCTATCGCTGATCGCCTCCTATTCGTACAACGACAGCACCTATGACGATAACCGTCAACGGCGCCGCGCTGGTCGCGACGCGGGGCGTACGCACCGTCGACACGCCAGCGCACCTCGCCAAGGCGGAGGTCAATTACGACGACGGCAATCTGTTCGGCAATCTGGCGGGCGGCTATACCTCGCGCCGGAACGTCACTTACACGGGCGATGTGACGGTTCCGGGTTACACGCTGATCGATGCGGCACTCGGCTATCGCTTCCCGGCGAACAGCGTCTTTGCGGGGCTTGAGGTACAGCTGAACGCCGTCAATCTGCTTGATAAAGGCTATATTGCGGCTCTGGGATCAGGCCAGTTCTTCAACACTGCGGCATCGCTCAACAACACGTTGCAGGCTGGATCTCCTCGTCAAATATTCGGAACGCTGCGGCGGCGATTTTGACTTCTTTGGCAGGCCGGGTCGAACCAGCGTCGATCTGGTATGCGTCTCGGCCGTGACCGCGATATTCCATCGGGGCGGAAGCTGTACGGTCGGTCACTGCGCGGGACGCAGCCAGCCGACGAAGCCGCCCTGTGCGCGCAGGGTCGTGTCGATCGAACCCGTCGACCGCACGGTCCGCTCGGCCCGGGCGAAGGCATCGGGCTTCGCCGGATCGTCGGCCAGCGACACCAGCTTCCAGTCGCCCGCACCCAGGAAGCGCAGGTCGATCTTCAGCGGACGGGCCGTGGTGCCGTTGATGACCCCCAGGAACCAGTCCTTGCCGTGTCGCCGGGCAAAGCCCGCCATGGTGCCCGGCTCGCTGCCCGGCAGGACGATCGTCTCGTCCCAGACCGCCGGGATCGCCTTGATCACGTCGACGGCGGGGTTTTGCAGATAGGTCGGAGGATAACCGCCCATCGACAGGAAGGGCGAGGTGAACAGGACCGCCTGCGCCAGTTCGTGCGACCAGCTGTTGCCCTGCAACTCCCTGGGCGTGAACACGGTCGGGGTATAGTCGCCCGGCCCGACGACATAGCGGGTGAAGGGCAGGATCGTGTCATGCTCGCCCGGCAGCACGCGGTGGTAGCGGGTAATGTGCCATTCGTGACCGCGCACGCCTTCGCGGGTCAGGACGTTGGGCCAGGTCCGCTCGGTTCCCGTCGGCTTCAGTGCGCCGTGGAAATCGACCATCAGCTTGTCGGCCGCCGCATCCCGCGCGAAATCCTGATACCAGGTCGACCAGTAGAAATTCGGATTCTGCGGGAAGTCGACCTTCACGCCGACGATGCCCAGGTCGGCATAGTGGCGCAATGTTTCGCGGCGCTGGTTGCGGTCGAACATCTCGTTGCTGTGCACCCAGACCCAGATGCCCACGCCCTGCGACTTGGCGTAGCGCACCGTGTCTTAGATCGTCTCCCACTTGCGCTTCCAGCTCGACCATCCTTCGTCGACCAGATAATAAGGGTAGCCGAGCTGCTTGGTCCAATCGACCCACTGGTGCTGCTCATCCTCCCTGGGGCCGCCGGTCGCCAGCCACTGCCAGCTGGAGACGCCGGGACGAATCCAGTCCGCATTGGCCAGTTCTGGAGCGGGGGCGGGTTCAGGTTCTGCACCAGCGTCGAATTGACCAGGCCGGTCAGGTCGCGCGCGATGATGGTCACGCGCCACGGCTGCACCACCGGCGCATCGGTCGTCCAGCCCATGGGGTCGACATACAGGAAGGTGTTCAGCATCCCCGACGCATCGGCGGAGAGGGCCGAATCGCCATAATTGACCACCGCCGCCTCGCTGAGCGTGACATAATAGCGGCCGATCCTGGCGGTCAGCGGCAGACCGAGCGAGCGCCCCTTGATCTCACGGAGCGTCCGGTTCTCGTAAACCTGTTCATAGCCCGGGTCGATCCGGGTGACCCACACGCGCGGATCGGGGGCGGCGAGCTTCCAGCCCGACCGGTCGGCCTCGACCATCTGTTCCGGCTTCGCGGGCAGGCGCAGCCGAACGCCGACACCGTCATCCGCGACATGGACATCCGCCTCCAACCGGGTGCCGTGCGTGGTCAGGGTGACGGTGGCGACATTGGCGCGGTCGACGGCCTCCGCCTTGCCGCCGTTGAAGCGATAGCGACTGTCCGTCTTGCTGCGCGCCACGGCGCCCTCACCCAGCTCGACACCGTCGACCCGCATACCGATGGGCGAGGGGTTGAGGATCGGCTGGCCGTCGACCGTCACCCGGTAGCTCAGCTTGCCCGCCGTATCGGACACAATCGCCTGGACCTTGCCATCGGGGCTGGCGACCGTCACCGACTTCGCCTGTGCCGCCGACAGCGGCAAGGCCAGCGCCATGCCGACGATAGCCGCGACGCTTGCGCTTCGACGAAGCATCGAAATTCCCGTCATTTCAACATTCCTCATCTCGAAAGATTGCGAGCGCTCACCGCGCCTTAAAATAGTGCAGCAGCCGATCCGCCTCCGCCGGCGTGATCGCGGTCACCGATCCGTGCTTGGGCGACGTGAAATTGGTCGTCGTCATGGGCGACGCCGGATCGTTGAACCGACCGATGTTGCGGAAGGTGCGAAAGTCGGTCGTCTCTGAAAAGCCCATGTTGTTGGGCCGCGCGCCAAAGACGTCGTACATCAGCACATAGGTGTTCGTGCCGTGCCGCCGCCACAGCATAGGCGCCTCGGTATCGACCGCTTCTGGATCGACCTTGCTCGGGTCGTAGACATAGCCCGAGGTAAGCCGGTCGGACGTCGCCTGCCGCAAATGGCCGCCGCCGTCGTCGGTGCTGAAGAACATGTGATAGCGATCACCGACGCGGGTAATGTCGGCATCGACCGAGCTCTTGCCGGCGCGGGGGACGGCGAACAGCGGCTTAGGCTCGGTCGTCAGGGTTCGGAAATCGGAATCGGCATAGGAATAGACGATCGAATTGACACCCTTACCGATGCGGCTGGTGTAATAGACCATGATCTTTCGCGCACGTGGATCGTAGATCGCCTCCGGTGCCCACGCGATCCCTGCTTCACGATAGGCGGGGAACAGCCGGGTCACATCGACCCGCGCATGGGTCCAGTGGATCAGGTCGCGGCTTTTCATCAGGATGATGCTGCGGTTGTTGCCCCAACCATAATCCTGTTCGGAACGCTGCCACGGCGTGGGACGCAGACCTTCCTGCTGCGCGTAGATATGCAGGTCGGTCATGGTCAGGTAGAAGGCACCGTCGGGCCCGCGCATCAGATAGGGATCGCGTATGCCTTTCTGCTCGGCCACATCGCGGCCCGACAATACTGGTTGACCGCCATGTACATCGATGAAACTGTACCCATCCCTGGAAACGGCAAAGTACAGGGAGTGCGCGTGTTCCTTGAAATAGACGAGCAGATAAGCCGTTTTGCTTACTTCGCTCGGCGGAATTGCGCGGCGCGCAGGTAGTCGGTCGATCAGTTGAAGTTGGGGGGCGATAGCCGGGGGCGGATCCTGCGCAGTGGCGGCGCTCGGGACTGACATGGCCAAAGCGGCAACGGACCACGTCCAGCCGCTCCACCTCTTCGCGAGCTTACCCTTCTTGAGCGCCCTTGCCGATATAATGTCGCTGCTGTTTTTCTTGGCAAACGTCATGGTGCGATTACCTGTTTCTACTGCGGTGCCAAGCTTGTGACATGGCTGGACGGGTGAGATCATTGCTGATCGGTCAGACCTGTCAGGATGCGGAGGCAGGGCGGACGCGACGGGACGCATCTTGATCCCGCCGTGATATTTCCAATCCCTCCAGGGGTCGGAATTGCCAGCGATCGAAATCGAACAGTGCGTCACCGCCGCCGTTGAAGACCAGGAACAGGTCGTGCACGTCATTCGCGCCGGTCACGGGGGCGGTTTCGGTCCGCCACGCCGGACTATCGTCATTCTTCAGGGCAAGGCTACCGACCACCGGGCCATCCACCCGGTCGAGATGCAAGGTGATCGTCGGCCTGCCGTGAACCCGCGCGACGCTGGCAGCGAAGCTGGCGGCGCCGCGCCTGAAATCCACGCCACCGATCTTGATGTAGCTGCGGTCGGCGATGCGGGTGACATGGACGCGGCCATCCTCGCCCTGCGCGGTCGTCACGCCCGGTGCCCAGCGATAGGGCCGGTCGCGGTCGCGGCCGATGCGCGAGGTCCAGGCGATCGTCTCGGCTTCCACCCAGCGATAGGGATCGAGCGGCGCAATCTGGTCGACACCGCGATCGTCCCACCAGGGCAAACGGGGAATGGCGCCGTCGGCGTTATAGGTGAATTGCCGAAGCGTAATCGATCGCCGCTCGTGATGGAGCGGCGTCAGCGCGAAGTTCAGCTCGTAATGAAAGCCGAACAGATAGGAGCGGCCCTTATAGTCGATGATGCCGGGATGGTTGCCGGTCGAGGCGGCGTTGGGGTCCATGATCGGCCCCTTAGGCACCCAGGGGCCGGTCGCCTTGTCGGCCATCGCATAGCCGATCCCCTCCGGGCAGCAGGTTGATGAATAGGCCATATAGTAATGCGGCCCGCGTTTGTAGAACCAGGGGCCTTCCTGATAATCGATCGGCTTGGCGACCTTGATGACCGGGCCGGTCGTGCTCGTCATGTCGCGGTTGAGCTTGACGTACCAAAGGTCGGGATTGCCCCAGTAGAGATAGGCCTGGCCGTCATCGTCGATCGCCACGGTCGGGTCGATCGCACCGGTGCGCGCGGGAATCAGCGGCTTGCCGATCGGATCGCGAAACGGCCCTTCCGGCCGGTCGGCGACCGCGACTCCGATCACCGTGTCGGGCCTTCCCGCCACCCGTACCGGCGCGTAGAAATAGAATTTGCCGTCGCGCGCGATCACCTGCGGCGCCCAGGCGCCATTGTCCTGCTCGGCCCAGGCGAAGGTCTTGAGCGAGGCAGGCGACCCGCGGTCGGTCCAGTTGACCATGTCGGTCGAACTGTAGAGCCGCCAGTCGCGCATGTCGAAGCCGTAGGCCCGGTCCTCGTCATGTCCGGTGTACAGATTGACAACGCCGTCATGGACCAACGGCGCTGGGTCGGCGGTGAAGCGGGTCTGGACGATCGGATTGTCCGCCTGCGCCCCGCCCGACGTCAGGCTCAAGACCAGCGTTGTCAGGGCAACGCGAAGCGACTGCAATCGGTTTGCCATATCCGGTCCCCTCCTTACCGGACTGAGCGACGCGCTGCGCTGAGCCCATCCTATCTTTTCGAGCGGACGCCGTTTCACAGTGACAACTGCGCATCCTGCCGAGTCACGCACTCGTAACGGCGGGAGAGGTGGTACATCAAGAGGGTGCAGCTACTATGACGAGCTGGATTGTGTCGATGGCGACAAATATTGCACTATATAACAGTAGTATAAATAGATAAATTCCTGAGGTTGTTATTCTTTCAAGCCAATTGAATGTGTCTGGTTCATGCCGCCTTTACCTGATGTGCGCGGCCGAAGTCGCCTGCACCGTCAACGATCAGCAGGCGCAGGAACGCTGGCTAACCAAATACCGGCCGAGTTGCCGATGGCGACCGGCGCGGCCGCAATGCCATCAGCGCAAGCACCATAAAACTGGTTCGTCTTTGGTATGGTCATCGGCTTTACAACGGCACTCGGTGCGGTACGCTGCCCTCTTGCCACTCGAGGACCGCTGATGACCATTTCCCGTCGCGCTTTGCTTGCCTCGGGCATCGCCGTGCCAGGACTCGCTGGCTGGGCGATGGCGGCGCCCGGGATCGTGCACCTCAACAGCGGAGATGCCCCGACGCCGTTCGATGTCGTACCCGAACCGCCCTTCGTGGCCGATCCTTCAATGCTGTCCCTCGACGGCGGATGGTTGTTCCACAAGGGCGACATCGTCGTTCCGGCACCGGTCGGCCATGAGGATTCCTACCATGCCGCAAAAGCCGGTGTCGCGCCCGGCGCCGCCGGGGTGGCGTGGGACGACAGCGACTGGCGTGAGGTCGAGCTGCCGCATGACTGGGCGATGGAAGAGTCGGTCGATCCGTCCGCGAACGTCGCGCAAGGCTATCGCAAGCGCGGCATCGGCTGGTATCGCCGCACCCTGCAACTTCCGCCCGAATGGCGTGGGCGCTATCTGGAGGTGCAGCTCGGCGCAGCCGCCACCAACGCCACCGTCTGGTTCAACGGGATCAACGTCGCGCACAGCTATAGCGGCTACACCGCGATCGTCATCGATATCACGCCCTACGCGCGCTTCGGCGAGGAGTTGAACACGCTGGCCGTCCGCGTCGACGCCGAGGCGATGGAGGGGTGGTGGTATGAAGGCGCCGGCCTGTATCGGCACAACTGGCTGGCCGTCCGCGATGCGGTGAGCATCGTCACGGATGGCCTGCACGCCGATCCGCGTCGCGTCGACGATCGGTGGACGGTCCCGGTCGAGCTGACGATCGCGAACAACGCCAAGGCGATCACGACGATCGATGCGGAGGCCATTCTGTTCGATCCGTCCGGACGAGAGGTCGGTCGTGCGGCAGGCACCGCCACGATCGAACCACTCGCGCGCAATGAGGCGCGCATGAAGATTTCGATCGACGAGCCGCAACGCTGGTCGGTCGATAGTCCGACACTCTACCGCGTCGAGGCGCGCCTGCTGCGTGACGGCAAGGCGATCGACACGCGCGCGACGCGCATCGGCTTTCGCGAACTGCGCTTCGATGCGGCGACCGGCTTCTACCTCAACGGCGTCCATACCAAGCTGAAGGGCGTGTGTGTCCACCAGGATCATGCCGGGGTGGGCGTGGCGATGCCCGACGCGCTGTGGGAGTGGCGCGCACGGCGGCTAAAGGCGATGGGCTGCAACGCGATCCGCTGTTCGCATCACGCGCCCGCGCCCGAGATGCTGGACGCGTGTGACCGGCTCGGCATCCTCGTCATGGACGAGAACCGCAACTTCAACCCGAGCCCCGACTTCCTGGCGCAGCTCCGTTGGCTGGTGCGCCGCGATCGCAATCGCCCCAGCGTCATCATGTGGTCGGTCTTCAACGAGGAGCCGATGCAGGCGACCGAGCAGGGTTACGAGATGGTCCGCCGCATGGCCGCGGCGGTGAAGGAGCTGGACGATTCACGTCCGGTCACCGCGGCGATGAACGACGGAATGTTCACCGCCATCAACGTGTCGCAAGCGGTGGACGTGGTCGGGATCAATTACCAGCATCGCAGCTACGATCCCTTCCACGCCGCGCATCCGGGCAAGCCGATGACCAGCTCGGAAGACACCAGCGGCTTCATGACGCGCGGCGTGTGGAAGACCGATCTCGAACGCCATGAAATGTCGTCCTACGACACCGAGGCGGCGGATTGGGGACTGACCCATCACGCCAGCTGGAAGGAGATCGACACGCGCGCGTTCGTCGGCGGCACGTTCGTGTGGACCGGCTTCGACTATCATGGCGAGCCGACACCATTCGAATGGCCGACGACGAGCAGCCTGTTCGGGATCATGGACCTGTGCGGCTTCGCGAAGATGGCGTTCCACCTGCGTCGCGCGCAGTGGGAGGATGTCGCACCCGCGCTGGCGATCGCACCGCATTGGACGTGGCCGGGGCGTGAGGGCGAGCCGATCCGCGTCGTGGTGCCGACCAACGCCGACGCGGTCGAGCTGTCGCTGAACGGCAAGAGCCTCGGGCGGCAAAGCGTCGACCGGCTCGCGATGCCCGAGTGGCAGGTGCGGTATAAGCCGGGCCGGCTCGAAGCGGTCGCATGGCGCGGCGGTCGCCCGATCGCGCGCACTGCGGTGGAGACCACGGGCGCGCCCGTGGCGCTGCGGCTGGTCGCGGATCGTCGCACGATGCTGGGGACGGGCCATGACGTGCAGCCATTCACCGTCATGGCGGTCGACGCGCGCGGGCGCGCGGTGCCGACCGCGAACGCGCGCGTGTCGTTCACCGTGACGGGCGGCACGGTGATCGGGGTCGGCAATGGCGATCCAAACGATCACGATTCTGAGGTCCAGCCGGCGCGGCGACTGTTCTCGGGGCTGGCGCAGGTGCTGGTGCGCGCGGCGCCGGGCGCGGGAACGGTGACGCTGAGCGCGACCGCGCCGGGGCTGAAGAGCGCGCGCCAGTCCGTCACGGTGATGAAGGCCGAGCCGTTGCCGTCGCTGCCCGCCACGCGACCGGTCGCGCAACTGACCGAGTGGAAGCGCAGCGAGTTCGTCGTTACGCGTCCCGACCCGCTGCGCACCTATGCGAAGAACGACATGAACAGCCTGTTGGGCGCGCGCGCCGGGCGGTTGGAGCGGGCGCGCGATGCGGGCGCGGTCTGGTCGACCTACCGGACGACGTTCGTCCCGCGCCGGCGCGTGGCCGAGCGAGGCGGCGTGGTCGCCTTCGCCGAGATCGTCGGGCGTGCCGAGGTGTGGATCGACGGGGTGCGCCGCGCGGAGAAGGCCGATGCAGCGGCCGGGCCGTTGCTGGTTCCGTTCCCGGCGGGAGCGGGGAGCACGGGTTGGTGCTGGTCGTGCAGGCGGCGCCGGGACAGCCCTCGGGTCTGGGGAAGGTCGTTGCGGTGCGCGAGCGATAGCGCGCGGCGATCGAAAGGGAAGGGGGCGGGTCCGCCGACGCAGACCCGCCCCGCGACGGTCAGAAGCGCGTCGACGCCGACAGGTAGAAGGTCCGGCCGGTGCGGCTGGTCATCTGGAACGTGTCGGCGGTCGTCTGATACGCATCCTCATGCGTGTCGTTCAGGTTGATGATGCCCGCGGTGAAGCTGAGCGCCGGGCTGGGCGTGAAGCCCAGCGCCACGTCCATCTGCGTGCGCGGACGGACGGTGTGGATCAGCCCGCCGTTGACGAAGAAGCTGGTCGACGCATCCTGAACGTACGAGCTGCGGTGGTTCACCGACAGTCGCGCGCTGAACATCTGGTTCTCCCAGTACGGCGTCAGGTTCCACGTCAGCTTCGACAGGTCGCGCAGATTGAAGCCGGTGCCGAGCGCCTTGGCATCGGTATCGACGACCGTGACGTTGCCGACCACGCCGAAGCCCTTGACCGGCAGCAGCATGTCGAAATTCTGCGACGCGCCAAGCTCGATGCCCTTCACATGGATGACGTTATTGTCGTTCAGCTTCCGGCTGAAGCTGTAGTCGGTGCGCCCGTCCGCCGACTGGCAATCGCTGACCACGCCGTTCAGCGACACGCCGTCATAGGACGACGGGCAGTAGAATTGCGTGAACGTGCCGTTCTTGATCGCCTTGTAGAAGCCGGCGAGCGTGATCGAATTGCCGTTGCCGTGGTAGAATTCGAAGCTGAGATCGGCCTGGTTGGCGGTCAGCGGCTTCAGGCGCGATTCGCCCTGCGACACCGAAACGCTGGGGCGCAGGCTGCTGGTGTCGCGGAAGATGGTGTCGGCCATCTGCGTCTGGTTGTTCAGCAGCGGGCGCACCAGCACCTTGGCCACCGCCAGACGCGCGACGAAGCGCGACGTCAGGTCCAGCGCCAGGCTCGCGCTGGGCAGGAAGTTGCCATAGTCCTGCTTGACGTGCTGTGTCCCGATCAGCTTCGCGTTGCTGTCGGTGCCGTCGGTCACGCTGACGGTCACGTCCTGCTTTGTGTGCTCGTAACGCGCGCCGATATTGCCGCGCATCGACTTGCCGAACAGCATCCCGTCGACATTCATCATGCCATAGACGGCCGGGATGTAGCGATCGACGCGATAGGTATTGGGCCAGTCGGGCGTGTCGGGGACGTTGATGCCATTGTCGCGCAGGATCGACTGCCACAGCGGCGCATTCACCGACAGGAACTGGTGCGGGATCGACATGTCGTTGCCGAGGAAGTTGTTCACCAGCACGCCGGTCGAGCCCAGGTCCGGGATCGAGCCATATTCCGGATAGGCGCCCAGGTTGTCCATGTCGCCGTCGCGGTCGTGGCGATAGGCGAGCGTCTGGAAGCTTTCGTGGTGGAACTTCGCGCCGAACACGAACGACTTGATGCCGGCGGCGTCGACATCCTTGGTCAGGTCGATCTGGCCTGCACGATCACGCGCCGACTGGATGTGCGTCGCGCCGTCGACGAACGCGAACCAGGTGCGGTTGCCGGTATTGTAGATCGAGCCGTCCGTCAGGCTGGCGGTGTCCCACTTGACGTTCTCGGGGTTCGAAATGTCGAGGGTGCCGCCGTTGCGAAAGCGCACCTCGTCGATCGTCGCCCATTCGTACAGTTTCGCATCGCCCTGCGTGTAATGGCCGACGGCATGGACGTGGAAGGTATCGCCCGGGCTCCAGTTGATCGTGCCGGTGTACGCCTGCGTCTGCAGCTTGCGCAGTTCTGGCTGATCGTTGTTGTCGACGTTGAAGTTGCTGATTGAGATGTTGTTGGCGACGCCGTTCGCCTTGCTGTTGACCGTCACCGCCGAAGCTGCCCAGCGGCCGAAGACCATCTGGCGCGTGTCATAGGTGGTGTGATCGCGCGAATATTCGGCCTGGAGCAGCGCCTCGAAGTTGCTGGTCGGCTTCCATTGCACGGCACCGCTGCCCATCAGCTGTTCGGTGTCGCGGTCGATGCGGCGATAGCGCAGATTGCCCGGCACCTGCACGTCGCTCGCGCCCGTCACTGCGCCGGGCTGATACCAGTTCTTGATGAACAGGTAATCGCCACGATCCTTCAGCTTCTGATAGCCGAGATCGAGCATGATGCCGATCGTGTCGTCGGCGAAGCTCTTGATGTACGCGCCGTTGATCTTCGGGGTCACGCCGCCGCGATAGTCGGAATGATAGCCCTTGATCCCGGCAACGAAGCTCGGCCCCTTATAGGCCAGGGGCTTGACGGTATCGATGTTGACGGTGCCTGCCAGCCCGCCCGCGTCCATGTCGGCGACCGGCGACTTCACGACCTGGATCGCGCTGGCGAGGTCGGTCTGGATGATGTCGTAGCGGAAGCCGTCCTTGAAGTCGGCGCTGGCGAAGGTCTGGCCGTTGATCGTGGTGCGCGCATATTGCGGCCCCAGGCCACGAATGCTGATCGTCGAGCCGCGGCCGTTGATGTTCGACATCTGGACGCCCGCGATCCGCTGGATCGCCTCGGTGATGTTCTGGGCGGGGAACTTGCCGATGTCCTCGGCGGAGATGCCGTCGGTGATGCGGATGTCGTTGCGCTTGGCGGCCAGCGCCGAGGCGATGCTCTGGCGATAACCGGTGACGACCACGTCGCCGCTGGTGTCGTCGACTGCCGGCGCGGATGCCTGCGGCGACGCATCGACGGTCGGCAGCGGTTGCGTGGTGGTCGGATCGGTCTGCGCGAACGCCGGTGCGGTGACCAGCAGGGCAGCAAGGCACGTCGTCGTCCGAAGCAAGCGCGTGCGTACGGAGCCCGTGATAACAGGCGATCTCGTCATGAAATGTTCCCTCCCTCGAATATCTCCGACGATTGCCACGTGGCGCTCGCCTGAGTTGCGTCGCTTCCCGGGCGACTGGTTGGAAGGGCAGCGTCTCCGCCGCGATGCTCTATCGCGACGCCCCGTGGACGATACCCAACCCTTCAATGGCGACCGCTCGATCACCCTTGACCATCAAAGCCTGCTAGTATGAATTGGTCTTCATGCGGCGTGGTTTTGTATTATTATGGTATTATTGATGCCACGCGGTTTGGTTATCTGTCAACTGACTAGATTCGGGCTGGGAAGAGGGTGATGGTGACCTCAACCGAAGGCCTGTCGGATTGGGTGGATGGTCATAGGCGGGGAAGGCGCGGCCATGTGCCATCGGCGCACGCCGGCTGCGGACGCTCGCTGAGCTTCTTCATGACCGCAGGCCAGGTCAGCGACTAAACCGGCTCGGCAGCGCTGTTGAACGATCTGGCGAAAGCTCAGTGGCTGCTCGGTGCCTGCGGCTACGATGCCAAACGACGCGCGAAGGTGCACCTTCCCAAGCGCGAGTGGCCTCCGATGACGCCTTGGCATCGATCGACGTGATCGAGCCGCGCTAGTGCGTTCAAAGACCCACCGGATTTAGGCCTCACCGGATCGCGCCCAGCCAATAGAGCGCGAGCCCCGCGGCCGATGTTGCAAGCAGCGTCGTTATGACCCCGGCGCGCGTCATGAAGATCGCGTAGGCGGCCCCGAGCGACAGCACGAGGGCGGCGGGGTCGATGCTGGTCAGCACCGGCGCGTCGAAGCGAAATGGACCTGCTGCGACCAGGGTTGTTGTGCGGAAGAGCGTGTGTAGTGCGAACCAGACAGCGAGGTTGAGGACGACGCCGACGACCGCTGCCGTGATCGCGGACAGCGCGCCCGCAACCGCGGTATTGCCACGCAGTCTCTCGATGAACGGCGCGCCGAGGAAGATCCACAGGAAGCATGGCACGAACGTGACCCACGTCGCCAGCAATCCGCCCAGCGTGCCGGCGAGCAGCGGCGACAGCGTGCCGGGTTCGCGATACGCACCGAGGAAGCCGACGAATTGCAAGACCATGATGAGCGGTCCCGGTGTCGTCTCAGCCATGCCTAGCCCGTCGAGCATTTCCCTCGGTCCCAGCCAGCCATAAGTGTCAACCGACTGCTGCGCGACATAGGCAAGGACGGCATAAGCACCTCCGAACGTGACCATCGCCATCGTCGAGAAGAAGGTAGCGATTCGGCTGAAAACGTTGTCGGATCCGAGAGCGAGCAGCAGCACCGCGACCGGCAGCAGCCATAGGGCGAGCCAGATGGCCACGGTGCGTACCGTCTCCCGCCACGTCGGGCGGGCATGGTCCGGGAGTTCCTCGCCAAGCAGAGTATCGGCATCGGCGACGATCGCGCCTTTGGAAGTGCCATGACCGCCGCCACGGAATGCAGTGCTGCCCTGCCGCGCCGACCACCATCCGATGATCCCGGCGCCGAGTACGATCAGCGGGAACGGTGCGCCGACGAAGAAGATCAGGACGAAGGCCATCGCGGCCAGTGCCCTTGCCGGAGTGGATTTGAGCGCGCGTCCGCCGATCCGCACCAGCGCCTGAAGGACCACAGCCAACACGGCGCACTTGAGGCCGAAGAACAACGCCGAGACGATGCCGACACGACCATAAAGGACATAGACCCAGCTCAGCGCCATGATCGCCACGGCGCCGGGGATGATGAACAATACGCCGGCGACGATGCCGCCTTTCGTGCGGTGCATCAGCCAACCGATATAGGTGGCGAGCTGCTGTGCCTCCGGCCCCGGCAGCAGCATGCAGTAATTCAGCGCGTGCAGGAACCGCTGCTCCCCGATCCATCGTTTCTCGTCGACGAGGATGCGGTGCATGACCGCGATCTGTCCGGCCGGACCCCCGAACGAGAGCATGGCGATACGCAGCCAGACCCAGAAAGCCTGTCCGAGCGTGACCGGTTCCGGACGCGTCGGAGGCGCGACGTCGGCTGCCACCGCGGTCATGCCGACACCTTCCCGCGCGCAGGCTGATGCGAGGACCAGTTGTGCTTCTCGCCCTGCGCGTCGCGACACCAGCGATAGAGGGCGTCGTATATCGGCATACCAGCTTCAAGCTGGGCATGATCGTCGCTGTGGATGCGCGACAGGCCAAGCGAGATTGCCAAAAGACCAGCCGCCTCGGGCACGAGGTCGAGCTGATCGGTGTCCGCACCGCGGACAATCGCAGCCAGGCGGACCAGCGGCTCATGCCCGTCCAGACCGAACGCTTCTACCATCACGTCGAAGGTGCAGCGCTCGTCCCGGTGACTCCAGAACACGCGCTGGTCTGCAACGTCAAACGGTTCGGCCTGTTTCTGCGCGGCGACGGTCAGCACCTCTCCGGGTGCCACGAACAGGAAGCGGGCATCGGGATCGACGAAGCGCCTGATCAGCCACGGACAGGCGATGCGATCAACCTTGGGCCGCGCTCGCGTCACCCACCACGTCCGACCGTCATCGTGCCGCGGCGGCAGGTGCGCCAGCGACACCGTGGGCCACCCTCCCGCTAGCCAAGCGGCGAACCCTCCTTCGAGCGCTTCCGCCGCGACCCCATCGCTCCGCAAGATCGCCGCGGTCGCGATAGCGGAGCCGTCGCCCGCATCATCGACGATCACCACCGGCGATCCGGCAGGCATGTTCCACCGTGCCGGATCAAGGTGAACGGGGAAAGTTGTTCCCGGGATCGTCTCGGATGGTGCGGCGCGCAGATCGACGATGTTAGGTGAGCCGGGCAGCGCGATGACGCGCGCGAGTTTATCCGGGATGATGGCATTTGGAGCAGGCATGATGCGTCCCTTGCGTGTTCGTGCTGGACGCGATCCTCTGGCTGACGCCTCGTGGGGAGATCGCCATCCCCATGCCACCAATCAGCCACGACGGTCAGGTATTGTCAATCGCAGACGCGGTTCTTCTCGTTTTCCAGTGACGTGGCAGCATTGAGAGCCCGGAGGCATTCTCATTCCACCACCCTTCCTAAGAACTCGGCTCGGCAGCGGGCAGGGCTGAGTGCGGCGCCTCGCTGCAACTACATGCTTGCTTGGCAGAAGGTGGGGGCCGAAAAGGTATCACAGATGACCGTATGTGGGTCTGCTCGGCCGCATAGCTACCAGTCTTTCACCAACTGATCGCTCACCGTTCGACAGTTGGGCGGACGCCCCCCGAGATGGGCGTTTCTTACATCTTCCGCCGGCTGCGGGAAAACGCTTCTGCGGTGCCTATCATTCTGTTCTCTCGGGTTCAGAAGTGGCTGGCTGCGCTAAGCTGCTTGTCTCACTGCCCCACTGAGAGCGGGATCTACCGTGCGAGACTTGCGCTGTGGCCGCATCGACAGATCAGAAAACATGGTACGATCACCGACCAGCTCGAACCTATCCTCATCGACCATCACTTGCGGGCTTATCGGGCGAGAATTGTAGATTGAGGCCATCGCGGCGCCGTACGCGCCGGTTGCATGGAAAACCGCCAGATCCCCACGATCAACCTGATCGATCGCACGATCGACACCGAAAATGTCACCGGTTTCGCAGACCGGCCCGGCGATGTCGGCAACCATCGTCCGTCCATCTGGCCGGACGGCTGCGAAGCGGTGGTAGGCGTCGTAGAGCGCGGGACGCGCCAGATCGTTCATCGCGGCATCGACGATGACGAACGGGCGGTGCTGGCTTGGTTTTACCCAGATCACCCGCGTCAGCAGGACGCCGGCTAGCCCGGTGATGATGCGACCCGGCTCGAACGTGAGGCTGACATTCCAGTCGTGCGTGACCCGAGCGACCATCGACGCGTAATCGGCAAGCGACGGCATCACATCTTCAGGCCGATAAGTAATCCCAAGCCCACCACCCAGATCGACACGGGTGATCGTGTGCCCGCGGGCGCGAAGTTCGAGAACTAGCGCGCCGATCCGGCGATAGGCGGTCTCCAGTGGTTCGAGATCGCTGATCTGACTGCCGATATGCAGCGCTATCCCTTGCAGATCGAGCCCGTCCAGTTTCGCAAGCCGATCATACATATCCGGCGCGCCGGCGATATCGACGCCGAATTTGCTGGTCCGCCAGCCGGTCGTGATCTTGGCGTGCGTTCCGCCATCCACATCGGGATTGACGCGCAACACCGCCGGCGCGCGCTTACCGCGTCGCCGCGCGAGTTGTGCCAGAACGCCGCCCTCTTCCTCCAGCTCGAGGTTGAACTGGCCGATGCCGGCCTCCAGCGCGTCGATCAGTTCCCGATCGGTCTTTCCAACGCCAGAGAAGACGACATCCGCAGGGGCAATCCCTGCATCCAGGGCCCGACGCAGCTCGCCGCCTGACACGATATCGGCACCGTAGCCGCGCTGTGCGAGCAGCCGGAGGACAGCGCCGTTTGGATTGGCCTTGATCGCAAACGCGAACCGGGCGGAAGGCAGATCGCGCAGGGCCGACGTGAACGCGTCGGCCGCATGCCGGAGCGCGCCCGCCGAATAGACGTGGACGGGCGTACCGACCGCATCGGCGATCATCGGCAGCGCGACGTCCTCGGCGCACAGGACGCCGTCACGATAGTCGAAGAAGCTCATGATTAGGTGACCTTGCGTGTCAGTGGCCGAAGCCGTCGTCTGCCTGACCGCGACGACGCACGCGGGCGGCATGGACGACGTCAGCGGTGTGGCTGTGCCCGCGTCGCTCGGCCCGGAGCAACTGACCGACGCGCTTGCCATGGATCATCAGCGGCAAGCCGAGCAGGGCAAGCGGAAAGAAGACGATCATCGCCGGTGAGCAGTCGAGCGCGAGACACATGGCACAGGAGGACGCCAGCAGCGCGAAGCCGCCGGCTTTCCATTGCAGATCGCGACGGGTCATGCCGCCCGTGCCCGATCGCTTGAGAAATGGTGATCGCCGAGGATGATGTTCCCCGACTTCGCGAGACTTACCCGCACGCCTGGACGATCATCTTCGGCGCGACCACCGTGCCACAGGACGATGTCTGCCGGGAAATCGGTTTCGCTCGCCAGTGCCTCGATCATATCCGCGACTTCAAAGGTGAGCCCGATCGCCGGTTCGTGCAGACGTGCAGCTGCTGCACGCGACCGCCCGATCATCGCCGGTGAGCCATCGATGCCGCGGCCCTCGACCGCCGTGAAGCCGAGCGCCTTGGCGTGACGCACTGCCTCGATCAGCAAGGTGCCGCACGCGCAGTCGGCGTCGACGATACGGACGGAATGGCGCCCTCGCTCGCGCAGAGCAGCAAGCGCGACGCAGATATCAGTCCAGCGCGCATCATTGTGTGCAGCACGGCTGCCCAGGATCGTGGACGGGGTAACCGTTGATGTGGACGACGGACAATCGGCCGTGACGAACGGCTTCAGTTTCGGTGTCATGGGAAATCCTCAGGCGGCGCGGCGTAGCGCGTGCTCGGCCGGGCTCACCGGCTCGAAGGAGATAAGCGGAACCAGCGGTGCCGAGACGATCTCAAGGCTCGCGTGGTATATCTGCCGTTCGGCTTCGGCGAAGCTGAGCGCTGCGCCTCGCGAGACGAACCGGCCTTCCATCCTTCTACCGCTATCCTGCACGAGCCAATGGCCCGCCTTGTCCTGACCGACGTAGATGATTGTCCCGCGCTCTTCGGGCTCCGGATTGGGCTCAGACGACATATCGCCTTTGAAACCTTCAGTGATCGAGCGTCCAGCGCCCGCTTTTCGGAGGTACGAGGCCCCGCATAGTGTTTCGAGATCGATTCCGGGAAAGTGCATAGCGCGGGCGTAAGCCTGGCAACGGCTCGTCGCATTCGGGGGGTATGTGATCTACAACCAACGCGCCTTGCGGAAGCGCCAGTACAGCGCCGAACAGATCGTCAGGATCACGCCAATGGTTATGGGGTAACCGTACGGGCTCCGCAGCTCCGGCATATGCTCGAAGTTCATGCCGTAGATGCCGGCGATGGCAGTCGGCACCGCCAGGATCGCTGCCCAGGCCGCAAGCTGGCGCGTGATCGCGCCGGTGCGCTGCTGCTCGATCAGATTGCTGAACTCGAACACCGACGACAGCAGATCGCGCAAGCCGCTCGCCATCGCCTCGACCCGGCGGACGTGATCCAGCACATCGCGGAAATATAGCCGAGCCTCGGCATCGACGCACGGCAGCTCGTTCTTCGACAGCTTGCGGGCGACCTCCTCCATCGGCACCAGAATGCGATCGAAGCGCATCAGGTCACGTCGCAACGCGAAGATGCGAGCGATCTCGGCGCGATCGAGAAAGGTGTCGAGCATCCGCTGCTCCATGCTCGCGACTTCTTCCTCGAGCGCTGTCATCAGCGGCATGTAGCCGTCGACGATGAAGTCGAGGATGGCATGGAGAACATAGTCCCCGCCCTTGCCCAGCAGGTCGGGCGCGGCCTCCAGATGCTCGCGCAGCGGCGTGTATGACCTGGTCGAGCCTTGCCGAACGGTGATGATATGGCTGTGGCCGAGAAAGGCCGCCGTCTGTCCGTAGACGATGTGCCCGTCGGATAGATGGGCAGTCCGGCCAATGACGAACAATTGATCGCCGTAGACGTCGACCTTCGGCAGCTGCCCGTCCTTGAGCGCGTCCTCAATCGCCAGTGGGTGCAGATTGTAGAGGCGCTGCAGCATGTCGATTTCGTCCGAACACGGATCGGACAGTCCGATCCAGACGAACTCCGATCGGTCGGAGGGGCAATCGACCCGTTCGTCGATCGCGATCTCACGAACACGGCGGCCATGGCGATACAGATAGGCGGCGATGACAGGCATGGTGTTCCTGATCAGCGCCGAGGAGCTGATGTCCAGTCGATCAGGGTCTGGTCGGGCTTTCCGACTTGGGCCTTGACGATCAATCGACCACGCCGCGCCAGACCCATCCGGTGCCGCGCCTGCATCATCGAAGCGCCATGGCGCGTATCGAACGCCCGTCCCTGTGGCGTGATCGGTGCCTCCAGGCGGGATCGGAACGCGGTTCGCGCACGCAGCTCCTCACTGCGCAAGCGGTCAGGAGCCGGCTTGAACAGCTTGGCGCCATGGATCAGGAGCAGGATGCCGGTGCTGGCGAGAACGAACGTCAGCAAACCAAGACCGAACTCGCTGATCTGCGCAGGACCATGCCGCGCCGCCTCGTAGACGCCTCGATGGACCAACGTCGATCCGCCGGAACACACAAGCAGCATAACACCAAGCAACCTTGGTGGGAGCTTACCCACGGGCCACGCTGCCTTTCAGCGGCCGATCGCAGATCAGGCTCAGCCGTCCCTCGATCCGACGCGGAATCCCTGCCGAGGTCGCGACCGAAACCGATGTTCGACCATGCCGCTCTGCTTCGGCAAAACGTTGCGCCGCCCGTGCCGATGAGAAGCGCCCAAGGAGCATTCCTGCGCTCTCACGGACGGTCCAGTCACCGTCGATGTCACGGCCGACCACAAGCATGGCTGGTTCCGGAATGTCCATCTCGATAATACCTTCTGACGGAGTGGAGACGTTCAGGTCGGGGCGTCCCCGCCAGCGGGCACTCACCTCGACTTCATCGAAAAGATGATGACCCAGGATGGTCAGGGCGGTGCCGGCACTCGCGGCCATGAAGCCGACTGCGGCGATCCCGTAGGCAAGGACGCCAGCTTTCAGTGGTGGCACGTGCATAGCGACGAGCCGCGCGATCGCGGTGTAACTCACCCAGCAAAGAAGAAGTCCTGTGGCGCGCAGAACGATGTCGGCGCGCCGCGACCGATGCCACGCTGCCATGCCACAACCCTTGATGTGGCCATCCAATTATCGCCCTCGACATAGCAATTCGAGATCGATTTCAGCTAATTGCATAGCGCGCGCATAGTGCTGCTCTATGCCCGACCCGCCGCGGTACGAGCCGTCAGGCCCAGTGTGGCTTGTTAGAAGATCACGGCCGTGCCAAGGAGGCAAGCATTATGCCGGCATCTTCTCAGTCGGCCGAGCGGACACTTGCGATGCACCACAGCCGTGCACGGCCGCCGCGATGTAGATGTCGTCATAGGCGGCGTAGATCTCTCGGCCGTCAGGACCGCAGCAGATCGACGACGCGCTTTCGGACGGAGCAGTGCCGAGGAACTCGCGAGTAGCTTGGGCAACGGGTAGCTGAATAAGCGTCCGCTTCCGGGACAAGCCTCTCACGCTCTGGATGACCGGAAGTGGCTCGGAGCCCTCAGCTCCCCTCGATAAGCTCGATCACCCAATCTCCCGCCATCAGTCGCTGCGTTTTGGCTTGCGCCACCTCGATCGCCTTTCCCTCGCGGTAGATCCGAACAATTTGACTTCCCGCTACGTCCCGGGGGAGATGCCGATCTCATCTGCTCGTACGGCACGCTCCCGCAGTTCGATCCGACCAGCTCGCGTGACCAGGTCGGTGACGTAGTCAGCCACATGCGGACCGGTGGTGCACTGGGCGAGCAGCTGCCCGCCGAAGCTGACGGGATTGACGATGATGCTTGCGCCTGCATCACGGGCAAGCAGTTCGTTCTCGATAGCGGCGATCGACACGGCAATGCCCGCATGCGGAGCGAGCCGCCGACAGGTGAGGATGATAAGAACGGCAGTGTCGTCTCGACCTGGGCAGACGATGATGTTGCTGGCAGCCTCAACCTTCGCAATTTCAAGTACACGATTGTGAGTCGCATCCCCTTGGACCGTGGCAACGCCCAGTTCCTCAGCAAGCCGCAATCTACCGCTATCCTCGTCGACGACCACGATGCGTTCGGGCAGGTGACCTCGTTCAAGCAACTCACTGACAGCCGCCGAACCCGATCTGCCGTAGCCGCAGACGATAACGTGATCCTTTAATGCATGTCTGACGAGGCCCATCCGCCATCGCTCCCAGCCTTGCCTCAGCATGAAGCTGTAGGCGCTACCCAGAAATATGAGGAACACGAAGATCCGAATAGGTGTGACGACAAATGTGTCGAACATGCGCGCAGAGTCGCTGACCGGAACGATGTCCCCATACCCTACCGTCGTGACCGTGATGACCGTGAAGTAGACAATGTCTAGGAAGCTGACGGAGCCGTCCGTATTGTCTCTGAGCCCGTCCCGATCGATCCAGTGTCCGCCCAGCGCTATGCAGACGAGCACGAGCACCGCGATCCCGCGGATCGCCAACGTCGTCAACGGACTGAGCCGCCCAGAACGATAAAAGCGTGGTCGTATATCCAGTACCGCAGACCGCGCCGCCATCCGCCCCGGAATCAACGCCTCCTGCTTTGGTCGGCGATGTCTCATGAAGGGAGACCAGGGGCGAAGTGGATCATACCGGCATTCTCGGCGAGGGCCTTTGCCATGCGCAAGGCTTTTGTGCCGCGTGTCCATGCGCTTCCGCCGGGGCGGGGCGTCTTGCCCATTCATCTGGGCGTTGCGAGCTCGAGGGAGCGCCAGAGGAGGGGCTCCAACGTTGCACAACCCAAAGCGAACACCATTTTGCAATGCATGGATAATCTTGAAGACTTGGGTCTGGTGGATGATGACGACATCGTCCTGGATGAGGCTGCGCTGACGCTGGCGCTCCAAGATCACGCTGAGATCGACGTTGGCCCTTATGAGGACGTGCTTTCTGACATCGCTTCGCGTCTCGACGGGGTCGGCGTTGGTGCTGCCGATGCCTCCGAGCGCGCGGCCTGCCTCGCGCAGGTGCTTGCCGCGGAATTTGGCTTCTCAGGTGACGCGAAGACGTACGACAATCCTGACAATGCCGACCTGATCCGCGTTATCGACCGTCTGCGCGGTCTGCCGATCAGCTTGTCGATCCTGTACGTTGCCGCTGCTCGCCGCATCGGCTGGACTGCCGAGATCCTCAATCTGCCAGGACATGTGCTCGTCATGGTCGGCGATGAGGCCAAGCCCGTGATCATCGATCCATTTCGCGGAGGCGCACAGGTTGATGCAGGCGAGATCATCGCCCTATTGGCCCCGGCGAAGAGCGGCGTCACGGCCGCGGTGCGGCACGTATCTGCAATGAAGAACCGTGCGATCCTCGTTCGGCTGCTGCTTAACCAGGCAACCCGCGCAGAGCGAGCTGGCGACCGCCGGCGGGCACTGATGCTCTACCGTAGGATGACCTCGATCGCGCCAGAATATTCCCATCCTTGGTGGGAGCGCGCCCGGCTGGAACTCGTCGACAACGACATAGCGGCTGCCCGCGCCAGCCTAATCGCAATGCTTGAGATCACGCGCGAGCCAACTTTACGAGAGCGGGTCACCGGCATATTAGATGCTCTTGCCACAGCATAGAAGTCCTCTGCCCATCGAATGCGATTGTCAGCTGCCGAGTGTTGATTGGGCCGTGACCGAGGTAGAGCCGGTGTGCTGAACGAACGGCAGAAGCCGGGGACCCGAAAAGTGCCAGCGACTATCTGCATGTGGGTCGGATAAGTAATCTACTGGTCTGACCTTACGGAAGGACGACCCCGTTTGATTTCGCATTTGAACGGATGAACGAAGAGACATCGTTTAAAACCGGCGCCCGCCCGCGGAAAGGCCGGGCGAGTGCGAGCAGAATGCCGACATGGCCCAGCTTGGGGTATGCACGTTGCTCCACAGCCACGCCGCCCGCGCGCAGCCTCGCGGTCAGCGCCTCGCTATTTCGGGGGCGTACAACGGTATCACCCGTGCCGTACAGCAGGAGCGCAGGCGGATCACCGGGGCCGGCCCACGTCACGGGCTGGGTTTCCGCGGGATCGGACACCTGGCCGAAGGCGGCACGGCTGGCGTCCACATCAAAGGGTGCGAAGTCGTAGGGGCCGGCAAGACCGACAAGCCCCTTGATCGCCGCCCGCGTCCGCCCCAGCCAGCGAGGGTCGACCGACAGCATCGCGGCGATATAGGCACCTGCCGAATGCCCCATCAGCACGACAGACCTGCCATCGCCGCAGTACTTTCCGGCGTTCGCAGTCACCCAGCGTACGGCTGCGGCACCGTCCTCTACGAAGGCTGGATAATGGACTTCTGGCACTAGTCGGTAATCAGGAACAACGGTGACGAAGCCCTGCGCGGCAAGTGCGCGGCCGACAAACGCATATCCGGCGCGCGTGCCACTGCTCCAGCTGCCGCCATAGAAGAAGACCACGACCGGTCGTGGTTGTCCGCAGCTGCTCCGGGGTGCGTAGACGTCCAATCGCTGGCGAGGACCTGGACCATATGCCAGCCCCTCGGCGACAAGAGAGCTGCCGCGATCCTTCGGCACCAGCCTGTCGAAGGTGCTGAGCGGCGAACAAGCGGCAGCGAACGACCCGAATAAGGACGCGAGCCCTGCGCGTATGCGGCGTTGCCTCATGCGGCCCCCGGTCGGACCGACCCGTGTTTCTGTCACTGCGTAGCCTGTAGGATAACTGAAGCAGCTTCGCGTGGCATGTCCCACATCGGAAAATGGCCGCTGTGGTCGAACCAGTGCAAGTTCGCCGACGGAAAAGCCGCGCTGGCGCGCGCCGCCTGACGGGGCAGGCATAGGCGATCCTGCCTGCCCCAACCGATAACGATGCGCGTGGTCGGATCGGCGGCAGGTCCCTTCTGCTCGGGGCCATTGGCGAGGTCTTTGACCAGCGCATCAAATGTCGTCGTATCGACGATACTGGTAAGCTCGGAGCACACCAACTCTGGCGACAGGCTGGAGGGCTTTGCCGACAGTTGAGCGAGGAGGGCGGTACGCGCCGCAGCATTGCGGCTGATTGCCGGCAGGCGGGATCGCAGGATGCGCAGCAGACTGGCGGATAACCCGATCGTCGTGCGGAAAAGCTTCGCTCCCAGCCACGCCAGAACCCACCCGGATCGAGCGCGACCACGTTGCCAACCTTTCCCCGCCGCGCCAGTTCCAGCACGATCCGGGCGCCCAGGGAACTGCCCACGGCATCAATCCCAACGAGATCGTTCGCAACAAGGTGTCGCTCGACACTGCGGACCAGCCCGTCGAACGTGCCGCTATCCTGCTCCGCGGGTGTGGCGCCATGACCAGGCAGATCGATGGCGATGACCGAGCGCTCGGTCGCCAGATCATCTAGGATCGGTCGCCAACTACGCCAGCTGCTCCCCAGACCATGGATGAGAAGAAGTGGCTTGCCAGAGCCGCGGGTTATCTGATGCATCGGAGCTTCCGTACTGTTCGAACCGTTCAACGATCGAAGCGGAATAACGGCATCGGACGGGACAAAATTCGCCCGGGAGCGCAGCGGGAAGCATGGCAACTGGACCTTACCAACGTGCCCCTTTGCAAAGCATAAAAGCGTGATGGCCGACCCAGTCCTCTATAGCTTCCGCCGCTGCCCCTACGCAATGCGGGCGCGATTGGCGCTGGCCGTCAGTGGCGTGCGGTATGAACTCCGCGAGGTCCGGCTCGCCGACAAACCCGACGAGATGCTCACGATCTCGCAAAAGGGCACCGTGCCGGTGCTGCAGACGACCGATGGCGCGGTAATCGACGAAAGCCTCTCCATCATGCGTTGGGCGCTGGACCTGCGGGACCCCGAAAACTGGTTGGCGCGAGACGATGGCGTTCTGATCGCCCGCAACGACGGCATGTTCAAGCACCACCTCGACCGGTATAAATATCCCGACCGGTATGGCTCCGACCCTGCAGCGCATCGCGACTGCTGCCTGCCGTTTCTGGAAGAACTCGACGGTCGGATAGGAGATGCTGGCCACATTTGTGGCACGAAAGCAGGCCTGGTCGATGCTGCGATCATGCCATTCGTCAGGCAGTTCGCCGCAGTCGATCGTAACTGGTTTCAGGCGCGGCCCTTTCCGCGGCTGACGGCGTGGCTAGGAGACCACTTAGCCTCGGGTTTGTTCGAAACCATCATGCATAGGCTCCCCCTTGGTCTCGGGGCCAAAAGCGCGTTGTTTTGCAGGGTACGCTGTATGCCTATCTGCAGGAGTACCCCAGTAGCCCAACGGCTGAACAACCATGACCAAGCGTCCGGGTTCGGAGAGCGCAAGTCATGCACTAGGTGTCCGGGAATAAGTCACATAGCATGAGGTTGATGGTGACCTAGCGATTGTTCGTGCCGTCGTCGGCTACCGGCGCGGCAACGCGCAGTTCGGCGAACGTCAGCAGTGGAGGACATTCTTAGATCATGGACGACCACCAAACAGCGAGCGCTGGGCAGCGGTGGCGCGGTCCCACCATGCGCGGGACAGGAGAAGGGCGATGCGCTCGGTCGCATCGCTGCCATATCGGACGAGGACGGCGGGCCAGCCACGGTAGTGGTCCGTTTCCCAGAACGTCGCCGGGTCCGTCTCAATTAGTACCTGCTTCTCGTCGCCTGCGACATGTAGGACGAAGCTGTTTGAATCTGGTGCGGTAGTGCCAGCGAGCGTCTTGCCCCGGAACTTAAGTGCAGGCTTGCCGTAGGAGACGTCCAAGGTGACCCCAGGCAGAGCGATGCCGGCGTCAACGACAGCTGCCCAGTCCTTCAACGATGCCACTCCTCGTGTCTCAACCAGAGCAAAGTCTACCAATTACGAGGCCGCAAACCAATGATTCATCTTCTAAGAGTGAGCAGCGGATCACTCTGTGCCGCGCCTTAGGCGCAATGGCGGACGGTCGGAGGCGAGATGAACGACGGTCCGGAGGTGAGGCGGCCTTTGCCGCCGTGAATGTCCGTTGTGGGTCCGAGCCGCCCTACCGGGCGCGCGGCCGAAGCCATCCTCCCTTATGTATTCGTACACGATGAAAGGCGCACGTGCACCGCAGCGCTACTAATCGTTTGGTCGATCTGCAGACGACCGCCCCGGCACGCGCTGAGACGATCGTCCATCCACGATTAGGCTTGGATGAGTCCTTCGTGTGCCATCGCCTTTCGCACGGCCGGGCGCTTCATCATTCGATCTCGGAGAGCGACAAGGTTGGCCGGTGCCTCGACTCCGTTTTTTCTGCCCACAACAGCATAACGAACAGGTAGCAGTCGGCAGCGCTCACGGTGTCGCCGAACAGGTAATCACCCTTCATCGTCTCGGCTAGCCACGTCATCCGCTTGACGATGGTCTCACGGGCCTTCGCTTTCTCATCGTCGCTAGCACCCGCGAAGAACGGCTTGAACGCCTTGTGAATCTCGGTCGAGATGTAGGCGAGTGCTTCGAGCAAGTGGGTGTGCCCCATTGCGCCGGCGGGTTTAAGCGCACCGTCCTGATGGGCAATCCAGTCGAGGATGGCGACATTTTCGGTGATCGTTTCGCCGCTGTCCAGTGTCAGCGCGGGCACATAACCTTTGGGATTGATGGTCAGGAAATCCTCACCGTGTTCGGTCTTCCTGGCCTTCAGATCGACCTTTTCATGCTCGAATGCGAGACCGGCTTCATGGAGCGCGATATGGTCAGAAAGGCTGCAGGCGCCGGGTGCGAAATAGAGCTTCATCATTCTCTCCTCGTGATTGACCGGGCAACGCATCAAAGTTGGCTGTGGCCCCCATAATGGTTTGAGAAACCATCCGGAACGACGTTGTAAGGTAGTGGAGATCCTCTCGAGCTACGACACGCTTCCAGCGCGAAACGGCACCGTCTTCAAATTGAGATGCCAAGGTACCTCGCCTACGGCGATGATGAACGAACGGCGAGATTGGGAGAGTGGATTGGGTGCGCTGCGTGGCGTCATCTGGGTCAGAAAGCACGTGCGGTATGCCGCGATCATACTGGCGGAGATCGACACGCCAGAAGTGGCGGTGCTTCGTCATGATGACCGTGCGGTCACGAGTGGGGACTTGCTGGGTCGCGCGATTGGATAATGCGGAACTCGCCGGCGGCGTGCATCATGCTCATGAGGTATGACATGCGGTTCAGCGTGTCAGACGATCGTTTGTTTCGCTGAGATCCAAGGTGCCATTCACCTCGTCCTCTGACAGCCACTCAGGAGACTAAGATTGTAGATGCTGGTACGACCTTGGTATAATTATACCGCGCATCCAATCACATCTAAGCCAATCTTAACCTTGTAGCTTCAGCTGTTCGGTATCTACCGCGTTGTCCGAAAGCAGTATGCCATGCTGAAGTGGTTCAAAGAGATCGCTCCGATCCGCCTCAAATTCAAGGTTCTGCTCTTTGTGTATGGAAGCTTGGCAGGGGCACTTGCAGCGATAGCCAGCTACGCCGCGCTTCATTCCTCAGCTACTCAGTCCACCCCGGTCATTGGAGCCGCGCTGGTGCTGTTTGCGCTGGTTATCGTGGTCACGTTAACTGCGGCTCACTTGATTTGCACGCCGTACGTAAACACTGTTTTGCGAATGGAAGCTCTTGCAGCGGGCGATCTGGACAGCCCGGTTGCGTATACGCGACACCGCGACTGCGTCGGTCGGATGACGACGGCGATGGAGAGCTTTCGTGAAAGCTCATTGGCGGCTGCCGAGTGCAATTCCCAACGTGCTATGGCACTGGCGATGGGCGCAGGCCTGACCGAGATCGCGAACGGAAACCTGTCTCACCGTATCACCGCGGAACTAAGCGGTCCTTTTGCCAAGCTCAAAGAGGACTTCAACGCGGCGGCCGCTGCCCTCTCCGACGCGCTCGGCGTTGTAAACTCCAGTGCGTCTGGCATTGCGAGCGGCGCCCATGACATCCATCAGGCCGCTGACGATCTCTCACGCCGGACAGAGCAGCAAGCGGCGTCGCTCGAGCAGGCTGCTGCAGCCATGCACCAAATCACCACAACGGTTCAGGATACTGCTTTAAGCGCTGCCCGCGCGAACGATGCAGTCACGCAGGCACGTGAGGACGCAGGGCAATCCGGTGAGGTCGTGCTGCGTGCAGTCGAAGCGATGAATGGTATCGAGCGGTCATCGGTCGAGATCAGCGAGATCATCGCGGTGATCGACGGAATTGCGTTTCAGACGAACCTTCTTGCGCTCAACGCGGGTGTCGAAGCCGCGCGAGCCGGCGACGCTGGGAAGGGCTTCGCTGTCGTGGCAAGTGAGGTTCGCGCACTGGCGCAACGCTCTGCCGATGCCGCTAAGGACGTTAAGGCAAAGATCACTTCTTCTGGCCAGCAGGTTGATGTCGGGGTCAGGCTGGTGGCTGAAGCGGGCGCGTCATTGGATCGCATATCCCAGCGAGATCGGCAACATCAGCGGTCTTGTCTCGGGGATAGCATCTGCGGCGGATCAGCAGGCGACCGGTCTGCAACAGGTGAATCAGGCTGTCGCTGAAATGGACAGCGTTACGCAGCAGAACGCTGCCATGGTAGAAGAGACAATGGCAGCTACAGCAAGCTTGACCGAGCAGACCGACCGGATGGCGGCGGAAGTCGGACGCTTCAAGATTGCGGCAGGTGCAAACGTTGTATCGATCGATGCCCAGCGATCCGCTTCGGCCCTTTCTTCGGTAACACGGCAGCTGCACAAGAGATCTACGCGCATGTAATCCGCTGACCCTGCCTCCATTTGGCGAGCCCTGCTGAGCGCACAGAAAATTAGGAACCAGGTCGACGGACATTCTTAGCGATGGGTGCGCGCGTAAGGCGGAAGCAATGTGGCTGAATGCGACTTCACTAAGGGTTTGATTGAAATCTTTGATCAAATTAACGTTGTGTTGTCGCGTCTTGATGCTCAGGCCGTAAAAGACCTTGTCCCGGTGCGCGTCAGCGGCATGCGTCTTCCTTTTCCTGCGCGAGGCTGGCGCTGTCGATGACGTAGCGGAAACGGACGTCGCCTGACTTCACCTTCTTGTACGCCTCGTTGATCTCTTGGATCGGGATCACCTGTACGTCGGGCGCGATGCCATGTTCGGCGCAGAAATCGAGAACCTCTTGCGTCTCCGCGATTGAGCCGATCAGCGAACCTGCGATTGACTTGCGCCCCATAATGACCGGCATGTGGTTCCAGCCTGGCATGGGAGCCAGGGCGCCGACCGAGACATAGGCAGCATCGTGCTTGAGCAGCGGAATGAACGGGTCGACCTTGTGCTTTTCGGGGATGGTCGAGAAAATGAAATCAAACTGACCTTCAAGCGCTTCCAAGGCTCCCTTGTCGCCTCCGACGACGCCCTTGGCACCCAGCTTCTCTGCCTCCGCAACCTTCTCCATGGTCGTCGTGAAGACCGTTACATCGGCTCCCATCGCAACCGCGATCTTGACCGCCATGTCGCCAAGACCGCCGAAGCCGACAACGCCGACCTTGCCGCCCGCCTTTACGCCCCAGTGCTTCATTGGCGAATAGGTCGTGACGCCCGCGCATAGGATCGGGGCTGCCGCCTCAACCGGAATTGATGCCGGGATCTTCAGCACGAAATTTTCCCGCACGACGAGGACGTCCGAGTAGCCGCTGAACGTATTGTCCCGGCCATACATGTTCGTGCCCGTCTTCGCCTGCGCAGCGGGCTTCATCGGGCCGTTATAGGCCGCTAGCCAGCTGTTCGGTCCTTCGCAATATTGCTCGACACCTGCCTTGTACGGACCGCACTCATGGCAGCTGTCGATCATGCAGCCGACGCCGACCAGATCGCCCACCTCATGCTTGGTGACGCTCGCACCCTTGGCCGAAACCCGCCCCACAACCTCGTGGCCTGGCATGCACGGATAGACGGTGTTGCCCCAATCATTCTCGCACTGGTGGACGTCGGAATGGCAGACCCCGCAATACAGGACGTCGACCTGCACCTCGTTGGCCTTGGGTGGATCACGTTCGATCTCGATTGGCTTCAGACGCGAGAAACTATGCTTGGCGGCGTAACCGGGAGCAATGATCATGATTGATGACCTTTCGTGAGGCAAGGATTGTCCTGCCGACGATCGTCCGGTCAGCTGTCATTATCCTGCTATGAAGCACTATATTTTTGTCGATACATTGTATCGCGAGAGAGGGGCATAAGGTCGTGCAGTCGCACTTTAGCAGCGGTTGCGGTACATGAGGGCCTGGTTGGCCAGACGGGCAACCATGAATGCAAGAAAGCATCCATGAAGATCAGCGCGCGTAATCAGATTTCCGGCACTATCGTCTCGATCACGCCCGGCGCAGTGAATGGTTCGATCAAGGTCGACATCGGTGGTGGGAACGTCGTGGCTGCCAACATCACCGAAGAGGCGATTGCCGACCTTGGTCTGGCGGAAGGCGAGGCGGTCACCGTCATTATCAAGGCCAGCGATGTGGTGATCGGCAAGTAAGACGAAGGTTGGACCCCTCTGGCTGGAAATTCAGATCGCATGCGGGGATGCCCTGGCGATGGGACTGGGTAGGGCCGACCTCCTGGAAGCGATTTGGTCCGACGGGTCGATCAGCGCGGCAGGCCGCGCACTCGGCATGAGCTATCGCCGCGCTTGGCTGCTGGTCGATGAGATGAACCGCTGCTTCGATCCTCCGCTGGTGGATACGGTCAAGGGTGGCGGGCTCGATCGCGGGTCGCGGGTAAGCCCGTGACCTGACCCCGACCGTCGTGCTGACGCTGGGCGCGAGCTACGACTGGCGTGACCTGTCACGCGCCGAGGAATACGGCAATCCGCCCACGGGCGGCGCGGCGCGCAGCTTCAGCTATCCGCTACGCAACGCCGATGCCTGGAACGCGCAGGGCGCATCGAGTGGAAGCCGGTCGAAAGCAGCCGCCGAAGTCGTAGCGGGCACCCGGCGCATGGTCGGTCAGGCCATTGGCATATTCGAATGCCCCGAGCTCGAGCGCGGCAAGCTTTTGCGCCACGCCGCGGAGTTGCTCGTCCGATGGTCCGTCGAGAAAATCGTCGACCATCACACGTGCCGAGCGGAGTTGCCGGTTGGCCAAGGCGCGACGAGCCGCGGCAAGCGTCTGCTCATAGATCACGGCATGTGGGTGGTAGCGCTGGCGGGCTTCGTCGGGGTCGCGGGTATCAAGGGTGCGCTTATACTGGCTCGACGCGCCATCGAAGACCGGGCGGAACGCGGCGGGGGCGACCCGTCGGAAGTAGAAAATGCCGGCGCGAGGATCTTTGAAAGGAGTGGCCATACGGATCACTTCGTACGCATTCTTTGTACACAAGGATGGGTAAAGGGTCCATGAAGACCGCCAAAACCGCGCAAATCCGCCACTTTGGCGGACGCTGGTGACCCCTACGGGAATCGAACCCGTGCTTCAGCCGTGAAAGGGCAGATAGCTGGCTTATTTGAGGTTTGCCGGCGTTCACGCATCCCCAAGACGCGTGGGTTAACTGGCCGTTGTTGCCCGCCCTGGTTCGCTCATGTATATTCGATGTATATTTGACGGCTTTCTGGAGTGAGTAGTGGCGAAGACCCTGGTGGAGCATCGGATCGCGGGAAGAGCGGACCGCAAGCGGCTCGACCCAAGCTCGACGCCTTATTGGCGCAGCGTCGATCCAGATGTGCACCTCGGCTATAGGAAGGGCGCTAGGGGAGGGACTTGGCTCGTTCGGTGGCGCATAGGAACGGGATACCGCCAGGCTCGCCTTGGAACCGCCGATGACGAGCTGCACGAAGGCACGATGAGCTTTGACGCAGCAATTCGAGAGGCCCGTTCATTTGTCGAGCGCGCCCGCGCATCGGAACGGGCCGCTGCTCGAGGCGCTCCGACTACCGTAGGTTCAGCCGCCGGCGCCTACATCGCGAAACGTGATGCACGTCACAAAGCGCGTTCGGGGAATGCTGTGCGATCCGATGCAAATCACCGGCTAACGAAGTATGTCGTCGGCAAAGCGGCATCCGGTCGCCGCGCCGAAATCGATCGTAACCCCCTGGCCGATGTCGAGTTGCACGCGCTGAAAGAATCGCAGCTGAGGAAATGGCTTAACGAGCTGCCAAGTACGCTGAAGGAGGCAACGAAACGGCGACTTATTAACGATCTGCGCGCAGCCTTGAACGAAGCTTACACTACCGACCGGGACCGCCTGCCGCCCGCTCTACCCGAAATCTTGAAAAACGGCCTTCGGCTAGACGTGGTCGATTTCGACCGAGACCCGATCGCTCGCGAGAACCAAATCCTCAATGACGCTCAGATCTCACGGATCGTCGTGGTTGCCCGTGAGGTGGATGTCGAACAGGGCTGGGAAGGGGATCTGTACCATCTAATTCTGGTGCTTGCCGCCACGGGATCAAGATTCTCGCAAATAGCGCGTGTTCGCGTTGGGGACTTTTTGCCCGATGAGGCGCGTCTCATGGTGCCGTTCAGTTATAAAGGTAAGCGCGAGCGTGGCGGTGAAACGCCGGTCCCGTTGGGCACCGACGTTGTGCGGGCGATCAAGGCCGTCGCGGCGGGCCGAGCAGCTTCCGAACCATTGTTGCAGCGATGGCGGAGCAAGCAAGCTCCAGGCGGCATCCGTTGGGTCAAGGAGAGTAGAGGTCCCTGGCAGCTACCGACAGAAATCGTTCGTGCGTGGGGGCTGATACGCACAAGAGTGGGGCTGCCTGACATCGTTCCTTACTCGCTCCGGCACTCGAGCATCGTAAGGGGCATTCGCGCCAACTTGCCGATCCGCCTAGTCGCCGAACTGCACGATACCTCAGTGGCTATGATCGAGCGTCACTATGGACGCTATATAGCAAGCGGCTTTCACGAACTCGCGGCGAGAGCAGTTGTCCAGATTGTCCATGATCGTTGAACGCGCAGGCTAACACTCGGCTAGCCAGCAGCTTGACGTATGACCTCGCCAAAAAACGTCTAAGCGATTTTTGCCTAAAGCAAAAGCAAGCCAAGGACTATGTTTGTATGTCGCTTGCCCGGTCGAGAAGCGTCGTAGAACCGGCGTCGCGTACCGCTGAGCCGTCGATGCGCGTAAATAGGTGGGAGCTAAGATGCTTTAGTCCTCTATAGCCGGTCTGCTGATGCCCGGTCTTTTTGAAATGCCACTTTGACGGAAAACGGACCGGCTGTCAGGTGGTCACCGAGAGGTATACCCAAAAAGCACCGACCGGGACGGCGGTGATCTCGCTTGAGGGCAATAGCGGTATGTCGATCGAGCTTGGGTCCGCGTGTCTGCCCGGCAGACACTGTGCGGAACTCGTTGTCACATTGATGGAACGACGATAGAACGGCCAGTACTTGGGAGCAGTCGACCAAAGCGCGTCTTCCGAGCGTTGCCGCAACAGACAGCGCGAGATGAGGCATGATGGGGCATCGTACAGGCGAATTAGCGTGACAAAGGCGACTCATTTCGTCGCGCTGCTGCAGAGTCACATCGATGGCGATGACGAGCAGTTTCTCAGTGTCGCGATGCAGGCGGCCGCTAATGAAGCGCGCCTTGGCCATGGCAAGGTCGCTCAGCAGCTGCGCGAGATGGTGGATGATGCCCGAGCACGGGGCAAGACAAAAGCGCGGGCGCATGCCGTTCCCCTTGTTCAGCCTCGTGGCGAGTTGGCGAGTCTGGTCGCTGCCAAATATGTCGATACGCGGCTATCGAGTATGGTCCTCCCAGTTGAGTTGCGAGATCGTCTTCAAAGGGTAATCCTCGAGCAGCGGCAGGTGCATCGCTTGCGCCAGCATGGTTTGCAGCCGCGCCGCAAGCTTCTGCTCATAGGCCCGCCTGGAGCAGGTAAGACGATGACCGCGGCAGCCATCGCCGGCGAGCTTAAGCTTCCATTGTTTTCGGTCCTCTTGGACGGGCTGCTAACAAAGTTCATGGGCGAGACAGCCTCGAAGCTTCGCACGGTCTTTTCAGCGATGACCGAGACTAGGGGCGTTTATTTCTTTGACGAGTTCGATGCGATTGGAGCACGCCGTGGCGAACGCAACGATGTAGGAGAAATCCGGCGCGTTCTAAACTCCTTTCTGCAGTTCTTGGAAGAGGATGACAGCGAAGGATTGATCGTTGCTGCGACCAACCATCCCGAGCTCTTGGACCCAGCGCTCTTCCGGCGCTTCGACGACGTGATTGAATACACCCTGCCAGACGCGCAGGTAGCTCGGGCGATCCTTGAAGCTCGGCTATCGGCCTTCGACACGGCTTCCGTGTCTTGGGAAGACGCAACCGAAGGGGTTGATGGGCTAAGTCAGGCAGACCTTTCGCGTGTTGCGGACGAAGCAGCAAAAAGGACGTTGCTCGCAGGGCGTGACGGCGTGGAGACAGCGGATCTTTTCGCTGCGATCGCTGAGCGGAAGGCGGCGGCTCGTCGGTAAGAATGGCAGACGAACAAGCGCGGCCGCATCCGCATATCTATCTTCGGGGTACAGGCACGCGGCGGGGTTACACAGCCTACCAGGCGGGCGGTGATGGCGGCGGTGGACTGCCGCAGCGCGATCGGGTTGGCCATGCAAATGCCCTAACCCAAGCCCTGACGGCGGTTGTGCAGCAAGGCGAGACGGTCCTCGCAAACCGGGACGCGAATATCGCTGCTGGAGAAAAAGGCTTCTATGTCGAGTTCACTCTGCCTTCGGGCCAGGCGGACATCGTCGACAAGCTGGAGAACCGACGGGGCCGCTTTCCGATTGAGCTAGTGAACGTGCACCCGGCGGAGGAGGGGCAGGTTTCGGCAACCGTGTTCGTTCCCGAGGCGCAGAAGGACTATTACCTTAGAAAAGTTGCGGCCTATCGTGACGACGACAATGTCACCTACAAGACACACGACGACGGCTTCGTCGAAGAGCTTCGCAAGCCAAAAAATCAGCGCCTCATCGCGTCGATCGAAACCGCGCGTTTAGCGGTCGCTCGATCCTTCTACACCGACCAGGCTAACTTGTTTCCCGCGCCGGGGGGCGAGGCCTGGTGGGAGGTGTGGGTTCGCAAAGGAACAAAGGGGTCGTTCGACAAGGCCGCGCAGGCGCTTGGCATGGTCACACGCGAGCATACCCTCGAGTTCGCTGAACGTGATGTGGTTATCGCTAAAGGTACGCCTGAGCAGCTCGGACGAGTGATCGCCAACACTGACAGCGTTGCCGAGCTCCGTCTCGCGCGAGACACGCCCTCGCTTTTTATGGGCATGGATGGTGCTGAGCAACGAACGTGGAGCGCAGATCTAGCAAAGCGGCTCGTGCCGATCGATGACGAAGCCCCGGCCGTATGCCTGCTAGATTCCGGTACGACCATCAACCATCCTTTGATCAAACCTTACCTTCTACCTGTTGATCAGCAGGCATTCGACGCCGCTTGGAATGCTGAGGATGTCAGTGCACAAGGTCACGGAGGTCACGGTACGCAGATGTCGGGGACATCGCTGTACGGCGACCTTATGGAAGTGCTTGATGGGACCGGGCCGATCGTCGTCCGGCACCGGTTGGAGTCAGTAAAGATCCTGCCGGATCACGGCGCCAATGCCCCGGATTTATATGGTGCAATCACTGCTCAGGCGATTGCGCGAGCAGAGATTGCTGCGCCAAATCGACCAAGAGCTATCTGTCTAGCGGTTACAAGCCTAGGCGATCACGGTCGCGGCCGACCATCGGCATGGTCGGCCAAGCTAGATGCGATCACCTTTGGTCGCGACGAGGTGCAACGCTTCATTGCGGTCGCTGCTGGCAATATCCGCGAGGCGATCGTTGCGGCAGACTATCCAGCACGCAACGATACAATGCCGATCGAAAATCCGGCTCAAGCATGGAATGCGTTGACTGTTGGAGCGTACACTGAGCGCACGCTCATTTCGGATCCGACTTATGCCGGCTGGAATGCGCTTGGTGCCGCCGGTGACATCATGCCGCGGAGCCGAACCTCCGTCAGCTGGATTCGAGAATGGCCTTTGAAGCCCGATGTTGTGTTCGAGGGCGGAAACATAGGCCATGATCCAGCGACGGGGCAGGGCGATCATGTTGATGACCTCGCCTTACTGACCACATATCGCACGATCGCCGAGCGACCTTTCACGACAACCGGTGACACCAGCGCGGCTACTGCGCTTGCCGCCCGAATGGCGGCACAGATCATGGCGGAAAAGCCAACATTGTGGCCGGAGACGGTACGCGGTCTCATCGTTCACTCCGCAGAGTGGACCGATGCTATGCGTGCCAATCAGAACACCATTGGCAAGCCTGCTCTTGTGCGTCGCTACGGCTTTGGCGTTCCTTCCTTAGTGCGTGCTCTCGGCAGCCTCGATCACGATCTAACTATTGTTACCGAAGACGAGATCGTGCCATTCAAGATGAAGGGTGGAGCAGCGATTACGGACGAGTTGGCAGTCCACCAGCTTCCGTGGCCAAGAGGCGCACTGCTCGCACTTGATCCTGCGACGCTTGTCCAACTGCGAATAACCTTGAGCTATTTCATAGAGCCTAACCCTGGTGAGCGGGGATTGTCACGACGTCACGTTTACGCAAGCCATGGATTACGCTTCGACCTAAAGCATGCGGATGACTCACTAGATACTTTTATTCGACGTAGAACGTCTGAGGCAGGTGCTCGACCTGCAAGGCGCGCGGCGTCGGATGCCGGCTGGACTATCGGTCCTCAGTTGCGAAATAGAGGATCGTTGCACGCCGATATTTGGGAAGGCACCGCGACGGAGCTTGCCGCTCGTGACGCGATCATCGTCTATCCAACAGGGGGTGGTGGAGAGAAAATGTTGCGAAGGGCCATGCGGGGGAGGCGATACGATATAGCCTGATCGCGAGCATCCGCGCGGCACCAGGAACAGAACTGTACACCGAGGTTACTGCCCAAGTCGCGCCTGAGGTCGCCATCGAGATCTAGCGGCGACGCTAGATGCAGCGGCGCGCAAACATAGCGGCGTCCGCTCGCAATCAAGATTTCGTGCTTACATTATCCGTTGCGGGTGGATACCAACGGCGGGTTCCGCTTTTGCGTTTGGCTGTCCCATTTCACCGTATCCACAGGGCCATTTCGGGAAAGAGCAATCGGGAACACATTTCGGGAAACGGCTGCTTCCATGCCAACCAGCGGACCCTGCAAACGTCAGCCGTCCCAACCATCCTTCCTTTACGGGAACGCCAATCAGGCTCTGGTTAGCTCAGTTTTGCGCGTGATAGTCCAATGCTCCAGTCGTTTGTAGACGATCACCTTGTCGCCGAGCAGATCTCCATGCCGGCGACAGAAAAGGTCGAGCTGATCGTGATCGCCGACCAGTTCGACACAGATCGTCAGATGCGGATCGGCAATTTCCGAGCCGTTCTCCCGGATCGATTCGTGATTGCTGAAGCCGTAATGGGTATTTTGCGCGACGGCGTTGATGATGCAGTCCGCCTTCGCGGTGCGAGATCAGCTCACGATAGAGCGGCTTTGCCCCCAGAAGCGACGCGGGCCGATCTTGTCGGACGGTTTTAGATAGATGCGCAGCATCCCGACTTCGCGGTGATGGACAGTGAAACGGTTGGGCATGACGGGCTTTCGACAGGAAACAGGATCAGGCGCGCGTGCGCCGGCGAGAAGCGCGGTGCGTGCGGGCATCGCGCAGGGTCGCGTCGGGTGTGAGGTGTGCGGCAGGTACCTTTGGTACAGCGACGCGCTGCGACAGGTAGATGCCGTTGTGGCCTGAGCAGAGGTAGGCGACGAAGCACGCGACTGCGATCGGCACGGCATAGGTCGCGCCAAACAATTCGATCCCCATGAAGGTGCAGGCAAGCGGCGTGTTGGCTGCACCCGCGAACAGCGCGACGAAGCCGATCGCCGCGAACACCCCCGTCGGCACTCCAAATACGGGCGCGAGCGCATTGCCGAGCGCCGCGCCGATGAAGAACAGCGGGGTCACCTCCCCGCCTTTGAAGCCGGCACTTAGGGTGACGACGGTGAAAAGCAGCTTCAGCGCCCAGCTCCACGGGTACGTATTGGAGCCGAAGAAGCTGGCAATGGTCAGGCCACCCGGCGTTGCCGCCAGCGTGCCTAGGCCGAGATAATCTTGCGTGCCAAATAGCCAGACCAGCGCGATCACGGCCAAACCACCGATAACGGGTCGTAGTGGGCCATAGGGTATCACGCGCTTCAGCCATCCGCCGAGCGCATGGTTGGCCTCTGCAAAGGCCAGCCCGACCAATCCGAATACGACGCCCGCGAGGCTGGCTTTTGAGACGAGCGACGCGTCGACCGGCACCATCGCATCGACATGGTAGGCGCCGTGATGAATGCCCCAGGAAAGACAGGTCCAGTCACCCACCAGTGCCGCGACCAAGCATGGTACTAGCGCACGATACTCGACCCGGCCGATCGCCAGGACCTCCAGCGCGAAGACCGCGCCCGCGATCGGCGTCCCGAAGACCGCGCCAAAGCCCGCCGCGATTCCGGTCATCAGCAGGATGCGTGTCGCTTCCGCATCCAGCTTGAGTGCGCGGCCGAAGCCGCTGGAAAGGCTGCCGCCCAATTGCACGGCGGTGCCTTCACGCCCCGCCGATCCCCCGAACAGGTGCGTCACGACCGTGCCGAAGAAGATGAGCGGGGCCATGCGCAGCGGCACACCGCCCCCCGGTTCATGGATTTGCTCGACGATGAGGTTGTTACCGCCTTCGACCGAGCGCCCTGTCAGATGGTAGAGCAGTCCGACCATGAACCCGCCGATCGGCAGCAGGTAGAGCAGCCAGGGAAAGGCAAAGCGAAGCCGGGTCACGGCATCGAGGCTCCACAAGAAGGCCGCGCAGAGCGTTCCCACCGTTGCGGCCATCGGGACCAGGATCAAAGCCCACCGCAGCACCGACATGGCATGGGTGCGGCGATCGCGAATGAACGCTGCCATGTTGAACTGGTCGTAGAGATTGCGAAATGTCGCGCGCACGATTCCTCCTTGCTGCCTTGCGGCGCTTGGTAGGAATCATCGGCCCTTGCGAGGGCGGTTCGGCCGAATGGCCCGGCGGAAATCCATCGCCGTGCCCGAGCATATGATGTCCGACGGCGACCTGGTCAACCAACCGCAGGGTTGCGAAGGGACCATATGTCTTGGTGAAGATCGATAAAATGACTGCACCCATGGAATAAACCCCGACGGGCGTCGTCTACGCTTTCGAGACTGATGCGCCGGAGGCTTATGCGTAGACGAAATTGGATGCTGGGTCTGACTGCTTCGGCCATGCTCACCGGCGCAGTCGCGGCCGCCCCCGCCGATGGCTACGCCAGCATGGTATCTGCCGCGATGGACCGGATGATGGCGGGCATGATGGTCAAGCCGTCCGGCGACGTCGACCGCGACTTCGTCGCAATGATGCTTCCGCATCACCAGGGCGCCATTGATATGGCGGTGGCAGAGCTGCGCTACGGCCATAACGAGCAGCTCAAGCGCATTGCGCAGGAGATCATCATCGATCAGCAGCAGGAGATCGCCGCCATGAAGTTGGCGATCGGTCAGCCGCTACCCCCTTCGACGCCAGCCCCGACGCAGGGCGGCGACCACCACAGCCATATGGAGCACTGACATGATCCCGACCTTCCTGCGCTCGGCCGCCTTGCTGATGAGCGCCGCACCGGGCATTGCCATGGCCCAGCAGGCGCCGTGGAACGCCCAGGACGTGCCTGTCAGCCACCGCGACCGCGTCTATGCATCCGAACAATTCTCCAACACGGTGTCGGTGACGGACCCGGCCGACAACAGGTTGCTCGGCGTCATCAAGCTCGGCGATCCGCAGCCGATGAATTTTTCCCCGCTCTACAAGGGGCAGGTGCTGGTTCACGGCCTCGGCTTCTCGCCGGACGGGAAAACACTGGCGGTCGTGTCGATCGGATCCAACGCCGTGTCGTGGATCGACACCGCCACCAACACCGTCAAGCACACGACCTATGTCGGGCGCAGCCCGCATGAGGCGTTCTTCACGCCGGACGGCAAGGAGGTGTGGGTTACGGTACGCGGCGAGGATTACATCGCCGTGCTCGACCCCACGACGTACAAGGAGACCGGTCGCATCAAGACGCCCGGTGGTCCGGGCATGACGATCTTCTCTCCCGATGGCCGATACGGCTATGTCTGTTCCTCGTTCAATCCGGTGCTGGCCGTGTTCGATGTCTCGACCCACGCGCAGGTCGGACAGGTGGCGCAGCCGAGTCCGTTCTGTCCCAACATCGCCGCGACGCCGGACGGCAAGCAGGTGTGGTTCACGCTGAAGGACATCGGCAAGACGGTCGCATTCGATGCCAGGCCGCCTTTCGCGATCCTCAAGGTGCTGGATACCGGACCGATCACCAATCACGTCAACTTCGCCCGCACGGTCAGGGGACAGTTCGCCTATGTCACGGTGGGCGGGGAAAACGCGGTGAAGGTGTTCCGCACGTCCGACTTCGCGCTTGTCGCTACCATCCCGGTCGGCAAGATGCCGCACGGCGTCTGGCCATCGGGCGACGGCCGGCGCATCTATGTCGGGCTGGAGAATGCCGATGAACTTGCCGCGATCGACACCGCCGGCAACAAGGTCGTTGCCACCGTGCCGGTCGGACAGGCACCGCAGGCGATCGCCTATGTGCCGAACGCTATTCCGACAGGCCCCGGCACCGACAATCTCCAACCGCTCGGTACGGCAGGCAAGGCGGTGCATCTGAACATGGGGCCAGTTGGAGGCAATGGTGCGGCAAGCAGCATTACCCTCTTCGACCAGGGCATCATTCAGGTCGTGCAGAGTGCCGTTACCGGTTTGCAGCCCAAGAAGCCTTATATGCTCGTGCTCACCGCCAACGCGGACGGCAGCGGTGCGGTAGAGCCGCTTGCGAACTTCATGAGCAATCCGGCAGGTGCGGCGATCGTCAACGCATCGGGTCCGATCCGGCAGATCGTTCAGGGCAGTGCAGCGGCCCCCCGGCGCTTTCTGGCGGTCGCCGAGGTAGTGAATGGCGCACCGGGCCGCATCGTGCAGGTGCAGCGCGACTGAGATGGACCCGCTTGCCGCCGCGATCGAGCCCCTGGTCCCCGGTCTGCGCCGTTATGCCCGGTCGTGGTTGCGCGATCGGGCGATGGCGGATGACGTGGTGCAGGATTGCCTTGAGCGCGCGGTCGGGCGCTGGCGGCAACGACGCGGGACGGAGGTTCGCCCCTGGATCTATGCGATCCTGCACAATCTGTTGGTCGACCATCAGCGGCAGCATAGCCGGCGAGGTACGGCGGTTCCGCTCCACCTCGTGGACGACGCTGCGCTCGGCCACCCGGCCGATCAGGACGCAGGCCTGCACCACCGAGACCTGTTGCGCGCACTTGATGCGTTGCCCGAGGAGCAGCGGACGGTGCTGCTCCTCATTTCCGTCGAAGGTCTGTCATATGGGGAAGTCGCTGCCGTCGTCGGCGTGCCGCTGGGAACGGTGATGTCGCGCATATCGCGGGGGCGCGACCGTCTGGCGACGCTCCTCCAGGAGGATGAACGGCCACGATTAAGGAGTATTCGATGACCAGCCCGATCGGAGAAGACGATCTGGCCGCGTGGATCGATGGCAGGCTGTCGCCCGAGCGGCAGCGTCTGGTCGACGCTTACCTTGAAGGCCAGCCGGACGTGCATGCCCGTTTGCGGGAGCAGGCGGAGCAGGCGCGAGCCCTTGCGTCCCTGTTCGCTCCCATCGCGGAGGAACCGATCCCGGCGACGATGCGCGTCGCAGCCATCAGGGGACGGCAACGCCAACCGCCTTGGCAACTCGCCATCGCCGCGTCGCTTCTGCTGGCGGTCGGATTTGGCGGTGGTTGGTCGAGCGCGCGGTGGAGCGGCGAACCCCACGCGGGCATCGCGGCGCTGGCCAATGAGGCGAGCGACAATTTCCGTGTCTATGCCGCCGACCGGATCCGACCGGCGGAAATCGGCCCCGACCAGCGCGCCATGCTGATCCGGTGGACCTCCAGCCGATTGGGTGAGCGCGTGACCATCCCGGACCTTAGCACAGCGGGTTACCGCTATGGCGGGGGCGATTGGTCGCGACGCCCCACGGCCCTGCGGCGCTGCTCCTCTATGATGGACCGCAAGCGTCGAAGCTCGCGGTGCTGACGAGGCCCATGCAAATCGACAAGAGCGCAAGCATGACCAGCACGTCCAGCGGGACCATGGGCCGGGTCACATGGGCGGTCGACGGGATCGGCTATAGTGTGGTGGGGGAGCGCCCCGCTGCCGAGCTGCATCCGATCGCCAACGAGGTCCGGCGCCAGGCCGATGCGGCGCTTGTGTCCTGATAGCGCGTGGCCGGTTCTCAGCGCGACAGGCACTGGGCGGACCAGCGGGATCACGGCTTGCGCTCGGCATCCTTCCGGTCGGCCTCTGCCGGAGTCAGCCTGGCCCGCTCGCGAATGCGACGTTCGAGCGGAGCGCCGACGAACAGTACGAGCATCGCAAGGCTCAACCCGCCGATGATGAGCGGCCACACCGCCAACCCTGCTGCCGCGCCGATCGTGGCCGTGACCCAGATGCACGCGGCGGTCGCCAATCCATGCACTTCCTGACCCTGGCCGACCCGCAGCACCGCGCCGGCACCGATGAAGCCGACGCCGGACAGAATGCCCTGCATCGCCCGTCCTGCGGCATCGGCGTTTACGTTCGGCAAGCCACTGTGCACGATCGCCTGCACGGCGATGCAGCTCGCCAGACCGACCAGACCCAGCGTTCGCAATCCCATGATCTGCCGGTTCTCGCGCGAGCGTTCCCAGCCGAGCACCATCCCAGCCGCGGTCGCCACCACCAGCCGCCCGATCGCATCGATCCAGAAGCCGAGGTCCGATGCCGCTGATGCTTCGATCATTCGACCAGCACGTGCACATGATGCCAGGCGGTGCACAGATAGCCGGCGAAGTTCCACACCGTATCCGGCCGCTCGGGCTGACCCTGTCCAGTCTCGTCGAAGGCGCGCACGACAAGGTGCTGGCGCCCCTTGGCGAGCGTGGCGTCGAGGGTCCAGCGCCGCCAACCCCAGTGCGCCTCCGGATCATCGGTGAACGTCGCCTGTTGCCAGTCGCGACCACCGTTTACCGACACTTCGACCCGAGAGACGCGGCGATCATAGGCGATGGCATAGCCCTCGATCCGCACCTCCCCGGCCGGCAGGCTTTCGCCAGAGCCGGGCACGCAGATCGCGGCGTTGAGCGGCATGGCATTGATGGTCAGACCCTGGCTCCAGTCGACGGTGTCGCTCGTCACATCGGCAGGAAAGAGCTTGTAGTCGTGCGCCTGGATCGGTGCGTCGGATGGCGTCTCGCGCACCTCGATCCGTGTCAGCCATTTGGCGCTCCGCACCCCGGCATAGCCCGGCACCACCATGCGGAGCGGTGCGCCGTGTTCGGGCGTCAGCGGCTCGCCGTTCATCGCCCAGGCAATAAGGACGTCGGGTTGCCGCGCCTTGTCCATGGCGATCGAGACCCCGAACAATGCTTCCTCGCCTTCGACGTCCACCTCGTCCGCGCCGGTGAACGCCACGAACAGGTCGGACGCATTCGGCGCACCGACGGCATCCAGTACGTCGGACAGTCGTACGCCGGTCCATTCCGCATTGCCGATCGCGCCCACGTCCCAGGGGTCGCCGGACGTCCTGGCGACCTGCTGAAGATCCGTGCGCCGGTTGCCGGCGCACTGGAGAACTGCCGTCACCGTCCGCGTGGCCAACGCGCTTTTCAGTTCCTCCACCGAGAAGGAGCGGCTCGCCATGCCCGTCCCGCTCACTTCGATCCGGTGATCGGCAGGCAGATCGGGCACTGCACCATGGCTGCGCACGTAGAACAGCGCCTGCGGCGTCAGGAACCGCTCGATCAGCGCGCCGGGCGTCGGCTCGGCGTTGTAGGGATCGGATTTGCGCTCGATCATATCAGTCATGGACGAACCAACGCCGCAAGCGCGCGGATCGCTTCAAGCCTTCAAGACTATCGCAGACGAAGGATTACCGATCGTTCCGATATCCAGATTGGAACAAACAGATCGAACGGTTGGTCGTATCGATCAGTTTGCGCGATACAAGCTGCATGACCCTGGAGCAGCTCAGAATCTTCGTCGGTGTCGCCGAGCGCGAACACGTCACCAAGGCAGCAGAGGTGCTGAACGTCACGCAGTCCGCTGCCTCCGGCGCGGTCGCGGCCCTCGAAGCGCGCTACGGGGTTCCTCTGTTTCACCGCGTCGGGCGTGGCATCCAGCTGACCGAAGCGGGCCGCGGCTTTCTGGAGGAAGCGCGCGCGGTGCTGGGGCGGGCAGCGCATGCCGAGACGATGCTGGCGGACTATGCCGGGCTTGCCCGTGGTTCGTTGCGGATCGTCGCCAGCCAGACGATCGCAAGCTACTGGTTGCCCGCAAGGCTTGCCGCCTTCCACGAGCGCCACCCGCAGATCGCGGTCGAGCTGGCGATCGACAACACCGAAGGCGCGGCAGCGCAGGTCCTTAGCGGAGCGGCGGAACTCGGTTTCGTTGAAGGCGAAGTGGACGAACCAGCGCTGGCGCATTGGGAAGTCGGACGCGATCCGATGGTGCTGGTCGGACGCAGGGACGCCGAGCGTGTCGACGAGGACTGGCTTCGCGCTGCACGCTGGATCGTCCGCGAGCAGGGTTCGGGCACGCGCTCGACCTTCGAGGACGTGCTGCGAACGCGCGGGTTTGATCCGGCCCAGCTGACGGTAGCGATGACGCTGCCGTCCAACGAGGCGGTGCGTACCGCGGTCGAGGCCGGTGCCGGCGTCGCTGTGTTGTCGCGATTGGTCGTCGCACGCGCGCTCGAGGCCGGCGATCTGGTCGAGCTGGCGCTTGAGTTACCCGATCGCGCCTTCCACGCGCTGCGCCACAAGGAACGCTATCGCACCCGCGCGGCCGACGCGCTGACGGACCTCATCAAGGAGCAAGTCGCATGACTGCCGACGCACCTTCGGCCCTGACCGGCCTCAAGCCGCTAAGCAGGCTCGATCACCCGCGCGAGATGATCCGCCAGTTCACACCCAACTGGTTCGCCGCGACCATGGGCACCGGCATCCTCGCTCTCGCGCTGCCGCAGGTGCCCGGCATCGGCCCCGCGCTCAAACCGATTGGCGAGGTGTTGTGGTTCTTCAACATCGCGCTCTTCATCCTGTTCGCCGGTCTCTATGGCGCGCGCTGGGCGATGTTCGGGCATGAGGCACGGCGCATCTTCGGCCACAACACCGTGTCGATGTTCATCGGGACCATCCCGATGGGCTTGGCGACGATCATCAACGGATGCCTCGCCTTCGGGATCGCGCGGTTCGGTAACGGCATCGTGCCGGTCGCACACGTCCTGTGGTGGATCGACGTCGCCATGTCGCTCGCCTGCGGCGTGTTGATCCCCTACCTGATGTTTACCCGCCACGAGCACAGCCTGGACGGCATGACCGCGGTGTGGCTGCTGCCGGTCGTCGCAGCCGAAGTGGCGGGTGCCAGCGGCGGGCTACTCGCACCGCATTTGGCCGATCCCCACGCGCAAATCGTGACGCTCGCGACTTCCTATGTGCTGTGGGCCTATTCGGTGCCGGTCGCGTTCGGCATCCTCGCCATCCTGATCCTGCGCATGGCGCTCCACAAGCTTCCGCACGAGAGCATGGCAGCATCCTCCTGGCTGGCGCTGGGGCCGATCGGCACTGGGGCGCTGGGTATGCTGGTGCTCGGGGCGGATGCGCCGGCGATCCTCGCTGCGCACGGGCTGGCCGGTGTCGGTGCCGTCGCGCAAGGGATCGGCGTCGTCGCCGGGCTCTGCCTGTGGGGTTTCGGCCTGTGGTGGCTGGCGCTCGCGACGCTCATCACCATCCGCTACTGGCGCGCCGGCGTCCCATTCAACCTTGGCTGGTGGGGCTATACCTTCCCGCTCGGCGTCTACACCGTCGCCACCTTCCGCCTCGGTACGACGCTGAGCCTAGGCTTCTTCGGTATTGTCGGCACAGTGCTGACGGTCGCGCTCGCGGCGATGTGGCTCCTGGTCGGTGCCAAGACACTCGCCGGAGCATGGCGCGGCAACCTGTTCGTCTCGCCCTGCATCGCTACCCCGAACTGATCCACCCTGATGATCGGATCAATCGGTCCGATCACTTGCAGAACGCCGCTTCGAACCGCCAGCGTGGCTGGCCACAGGAGAGCCTTGTCATGGACAATTTTGACGCCGCGCTGGCGAGTGAAACCAGCCGTCGCCGCTTTCTCAGGCGTACGGCGCTCGGCACCGCCGGCCTTGCCGCAGCACCTGCGCTGGCGCAGCAGCTCGTCGACCTGAAGCTGCCTGGCGGCAATGCCGAGCGGCCGATGACCAGCGCCTTTCCTGGCAAGGGCAGCATGATCCTCCAACGCATCCATCCTCCGCTGTTGGAGACGCCGATGGACGTGTTCGACAAGTCGGTGTTCACGCCCAACGACCAGTTCTTCGTTCGCTGGCACTGGGCCGACATTCCAACCTCGATCGACGTCGAGAGCTTCCGCCTCAACGTCTTCGGCCACGTCAACCGACCGCTGTCGATTAGCCTCGCCCAACTGCTGCGCCTGCCGCGGGTCGAGATGGCGGCGGTCAACCAGTGTTCGGGCAACAGCCGTGGGCTGTTCCAGCCCCGGGTCGCCGGCGCGCAATGGGGCAACGGCGCGATGGGCAATGCCAAATGGCTCGGCGTGCGCCTGCGCGACGTGCTGGACCTCGCGGGGGTCAAGGCAGGCGCGGTACAGGTGCGCTTTGGCGCGCTCGATCAGCCGGTTGTGGCGGACGCCCCTGACTTCGAGAAGGCGCTCGACATCGACCATGCCCGCGACGGCGAAGTGATGATCGCCTTCGGCATGAACGGCGAGCAGCTGCCGCTCCTCAACGGCTTTCCCTGCCGGCTGATCGTCCCGGGCTGGTATTCGACCTACTGGGTCAAGATGCTGAACGCGATCGAGGTACTGCCCGGCCTTGACGACCAGTATTGGATGGCCAAGGCCTACAAGATACCGGCGACACCCGGCGCGAATGTCGCGCCCGGTGCCAAGGACTTCCCGACCGTGCCGATCAATCGCATGATCCCGCGCAGCTGGATGACCAGCCTGCCCGATGGCCAGGCGATCGCCTATGAGGCGTCGATCCCGGTCGGCGGCATCGCGATGGGCGGCGATTGCGGCGTCGCCAAGGTCGATGTCTCGTCGGATGGTGGGCGCACTTGGTACAAGACGACGCTCGGTGTGGACGAGGGCAGGTACAGCTTCCGTCGGTGGGATGGTCGCGTGCCGCTTAGGCGCGGTCCCAACCCCATCATGGTGCGCTGCTGGAACGCCAACGGTGTCGCTCAGCCGATGAAGCCGATCTGGAACCCCGGCGGGTTCATGCGCGGCAACATCGAAACCACCACCATCATCGCGGCCTGAGGAGCGAGTAGCATGAAGACCCCGTCTTCCGGCATCATGGCCGCTGGCCTGATCGGCCTGACCGGCATTATCCTCGTCTCGATCGGGGCGCCGAGCAGCCGCAAGGCGCCTGCCCCGATCTCCGAGACATCCGAGCCGGCACCGCCCACCAGCGTCTCAGCCCGCGGCTTTTCGCTCGCCTCGACCAGCGTCGACCTGCCGGTCGATGACGTTACCTACCCCGATGGTCCGCACGCCGACGTCATCAACGCCAACTGCACTTCGTGCCACTCGGCCAGCATGGCGCTGACCCAGCCTGCGCTATCGGCGGATCAGTGGAAGGCGACCGTCACCAAGATGCGTGAAGTGTACAAGGCTCCGGTGGCCGAGAAGGACGTCAACGCGATCGTCGCCTATCTCATCGCTATGCCGAGCCAGAAGGCGGCACCCGCGACAGGCAAGGCACAGGATCCCGACCCCAAGGCGGCTCCCGATGTCTCAGGTGGAACAGGCTAACCGATCTCCTTCCATAATCCCGAAATACCATCGTTTGTGGGACGGTCGCCAGCAGTGAACTGCAACGCGCCGACACTGCCTTGCGAGCCGACAGAAGGAAGAGCTTCAACCCTCAATGAAGCTTCATCGGTGCCGTTTGGTAGGGTGCCGTTTGGTCCTCCTTGGTTAGGACTCCAGGCGGACCAAAGGGCCGATCCGAGCTAAATTCTTAATGTCCCTTTTTGGCGGAAATCGGACCGGCCAGAGTAGGAACGCAGAGGGTATACCTAAAAAGTACTAGCAAAAATTCGATCAATGTCGCGGGAAAGCAGGGAGGGGAGCCAAGTGTCGCACCCGGCTCTAGCTTAATTTATTATATCGTCTATGCTGGATATATGGAAAGCAACACCGCGATCGCCGCGCTTAGCGCACTAGCGCAAGGAACACGGCTCGACGTGTTCCGCCTACTGGTTCAGCACGAGCCAGACGGCGTCGCTGCGGGCGATATTGCTCGGCAGCTCGATGTGCCGCAAAACACGATGTCGGCGCACCTTGGCATCCTCGCGCGTGCGGGCTTGGTCCGCTCTGAACGGCATAGCCGCTCCATCGTCTACCGCGCAGATCTGGGCGGACTGCGCGCACTGACCCTGTTCCTCGTCAAAGACTGCTGCGCCGGCTCGCCCGAATTGTGCGCGCCACTGCTGGCCGAACTCACCCCTGCTGCTGAAAGGACGCCCCGTGGCCGTCGATATCGTGATCTATCTCAACCCCGAGTGCGGCACGTCGCGCAACACGCTGGCGATGATCCGGAATGCCGGCATCGAGCCGCATATAGTCGAATATCTGAAGACGCCGCCCTCGCGCGCGCTGCTGGTCGAGCTGATCGATCGCGCCGGGATCACGCCCCGCGATCTGCTGCGTGAGAAAGGCACGCCCTATGCGGAGCTAGGCTTGGGCGACACGTCGCTGTCCGACGACGTGCTGGTGGACGCTATGATGGCGCATCCGGTCCTCATCAACCGGCCGCTGGTTGTCTCTCCGGTCGGCGTGAAGCTGTGCCGACCGTCCGAAGCGGTCCTTGATCTGCTGCCCGAGCCGCAACAGGGGGCGTTTGCCAAGGAAGACGGCGAAAAGGTCGTGGACGCCTCGGGTCAGCGCATCGCCTGATGCTGCTCGCGCTTGCTATCTTCGTCGTCACGATTGCGCTCGTCATCTGGCAACCCAAGGGCCTCGGCATCGGGTGGAGCGCGCTGGGCGGTGCAACCGTTGCGCTGCTCGTCGGCGTCGTCTCGCTCTCCGATGTGCCGGTGGTGTGGGGCATCGTCTGGAATGCGACCGCGACGTTCGTCGCGATCATCATCGTCAGCCTGTTGCTCGATGAAGCCGGGTTCTTCGAATGGGCGGCGCTCCATGTCGCGCGCTGGGGCGGGGGCATGGTCGCCGGCTGTTCGTGCTGATCGTGCTGCTCGGCGCGGCGGTGTCGGCACTGTTCGCCAACGATGGCGCGGCCCTGATCCTGACGCCGATCGTCATCGCGATGCTGCGCGCCTTGGGATACAAGGACAAGGCGACGCTGGCGTTCGTCATGGCGGCGGGGTTCATTGCCGATACCGCCAGCCTGCCGCTGATCGTTTCCAACCTCGTCAACATCGTGTCGGCCGACTTCTTCCGGATCGGCTTTGCCGATTATGCCTCGGTAATGGTGCCGGTCGATCTGGCGTCGATCGCCGCGACGTTGGTCGCGCTGTTGCTGTTCTTCCGGCGCGACATACCGGGCAGCTATGATGTGGCTCAGCTCCGCGCGCCCGCTGACGCGATCCGCGATCCTGCCACGTTCAAGGCGGGCTGGGTCGTTCTCGCCCTGCTGCTCGCCGGCTTCTTCCTGCTTGAACCTATCGGCGTGCCGGTCAGCGCCGTTGCCGCTGCCGGCGCGGTCCTCCTGCTTATCATCGCCGCGCGCGGCCATGTTATCCAGACGCGCAAAGTGCTGGCCGGCGCTCCGTGGCAGGTCGTGATCTTCTCGCTCGGCATGTACCTGGTCGTCTATGGCCTGCGGAATGCTGGCCTGACCGACCACCTTGCCGGCCTGCTCGATCGCACCGCGCAAGGCGGCGTGTGGGGTGCGGCGTTCGGGACCGGGATCATTGCCGCGCTGCTGTCATCAGTGATGAACAACATGCCGACCGTTCTGGTGGGGGCTGTCGATCGACGCGACGCACGCCACAGGCGCGATCAAGGAAGCGATGATCTACGCTAACGTGATCGGCTGCGACCTCGGTCCGAAGATCACGCCGATCGGCTCACTCGCGACGCTGCTCTGGCTGCATGTCCTCGGGCAAAAGGGCATCCGGATCGGCTGGGGCTATTACTTCAAGGTTGGCGCGACACTGACGATCCCGGTGCTGCTGGTAACGCTCGCGGCACTCGCGATCAGGATCAGCATGGTATGACGGCACTCGTCTACCTTGCCGCGTCGCTTGCGGAAATCGCGGGCTGCTTTGCCTTTTGGGCATGGTTGCGGCTGGACAAATCGCCCCTGTGGCTGGCTCCGGGCGTGGTCTCGCTAATGCTGTTCGCCTGGCTGCTGACACGTGTGGATAGCGATGCAGCGGGGAGGGCCTATGCTGCCTATGGCGGCGTCTATATCTGCGCATCGCTGGTCTGGCTGTGGGCTGTCGAAGGGGTGAGGCCCGATCGCTGGGACGCGGGTGGAGCGGCGCTCTGCTTGATCGGCACCTGTATCATTCTGTTTGGCCCAAGGACCGCCTGATGCCGCTCCGCACTCTCTCCGATCCTGATAATCTGCCCGCACTCGATCGGCGCTATGCGCTCGATCGTCCTGCCCTTGGGCTGGGCGCTGGTGATCCACCTCCGCGGATCCTGCTGCTCTACGGATCCCTGCGGGAGCGGTCCTTCTCGCGGCTGTGCGTCGAAGAAGCTGCTCGCCTGCTACAATTCTTCGGCTGCGAAACGCGGATCTTCGATCCTTCGACGTTGCCGCTGCCCGATCAGGTGACGGGGGACGATCACCCGGCCGTCCACGAGTTGCGCGAACTGTCGATGTGGTCGGAGGGGCATGTGTGGTGCAGCCCTGAACGACACGGCCAGATTACCGGCATCATGAAGCTGCAAGTCGATCACCTGCCGCTGTCGATGGGCGGGATGCGCCCAACGCAGGGCCGCACGCTCGCCGTCATGCAGGTGTCGGCGGGGTCGCAGTCGTTCAACAGCGTGAACACGCTGCGCGTCCTTGGCCGTTGGATGCGGATGGTGACGATCCCCAACCAATCCAGCGTCGCGAAGGCGTTTGCCGAGTTCGACGAAAGCGATCGAATGAAGCCTTCGGCCTACTATGATCGGATCGTGGACGTGATGGAGGAATTGGTACGCTTCACGATCCTGCTACGCCCGCACACCGCACAACTGGTCGATCGCTATTCCGAACGAAAGGAGGCAGGCGTGCCGATCGATAGCGCCACGGACCTTTCGAGCATCGCAACCTCACCAACGTATCGGAAAGGCGAGTAAAGTCCGCTTAGTGTGGCAAACCGCTCCTGCGACATTGTGCATCACGAAGTGTGCTTCTAGATGCATGCAATGAAACGCCGGGCTCGCCCACTCTCCAAAATATTGCATTCCATGGCGTTTTTCGTCCTGGCAGTGATGTTACTGGTCCGGCTTGGTCCGCTCTGCGAGACGATGGCGATGGCCGCGCCTCCGGCTGCGTCCGCGATGATGGACTGCGCCAGCAAATCAGCAGGCGCTCCCGTCAAAAAGGCGCCTGCGTCGGCCTGCGCCATACCGTGCGTTGCAGTTGCCGGCGAAACCGTCGAACATATCGAGCTGGTTCCGTCCTCCCGTCTATCGCCATGGCCGGCTCCACAGACGGGCCTTTTAGGCATGGCATACGCTCCGGCCACACCCCCTCCGCAAACCGTGTGAAATTGAACACCATCACACGTAAATTTCGGAGAATATCATGACCAAGTTTAAGCTCATCAGCGCTGCTTTCGCCCTCACCCTGTCGACTGGCGCATTCGCCGCTGTCGCCAATTGCTGCGCCGACATGGCGTGCTGCAAGGACGGTGCGGACTGCTGCAAGGATGGCGCAAAAGCCAAGGCCGCGGACTGCTGCGATCATGCCAAGGGCGGCATGAAGCACGGCTAAAGCTGGATAGGGGCGGGCAACCGCCCCTATTTTTCTAGTCTACGTCTACTCGGCGCGGCACGCCGTCCCGCCACGGTCGCTGCGACGAGCGGAGAGTTACCCTCAGGGTTGAGGCTCTTCCCCGAACCGCATCCATCGTTCGTTCCATCTCGCGCGCAATTACCGCCAGCGTTTGCCTGGCCTCGATACGCCGACGAAGCTCGGCGTCATCATCATCGGTCCAGGACGTTCCACGTCGAGCGGTCAGCCCAATACCTCCTCAATCAGGAGCAATCCCAGAAACCCGATGAAGAACATCGCGCTGATAAGCGGGGTGTCAGGCTTCTCGTGCGCTTCGACCAACAGCTCTTCCGTCACGAGATAGAGCAGCGCCATCAGACCGAAACTGAGAAACCCGGCGATGACGACGGGCGGAAACGTCGCAACGGGCGTCGCTATCGCTGCACCGATCGGCAGCAACAACGCGATCCCCATCGTAATCGCGATGATCCGCGCCTTGGACTTGATCGTCTCGCCCAACTCGGTCGTCACGGTCAGTCCGAGAAACAGCACCTCCAATGTCAACGCGATCGTCAGCAACACCCCGGCCTTCCCGCCAGCGACGAACGCCAACCCGAGAACAAGCCCGTCGATCAGGATATCGACGGCTACCGCACCCAACATGGCGATCGGGCCACTGGCGCGACCCTCAAGGGCTTTGAGCGACAGCATCACGAGAATGCCAAGCGCGCCGCCTGTGAATGTCGCGATCGGTGAACCTTCGTGCATCACCTGGGGCAGGATCTCGGCTGCCGCTGCGGCGAACACGACGCCTGCCGCCAAGTGCTGCATAGCGCTTACGAAGGCATCACTTGGCCGTCTCGATACCGCGAATAGCGAGCCGATCAGTACGGCGACGACGGGAATGAGCGTGAAGGCAACGGCCTGCATAGCTTAAGCCCTCACGCTGTCAGATTCAAAGGCGGCAGTTCGATGTGTCCCCCTGATGGGGCTGGCAGCTCGCGCCGTCCGAAACGAGCGTAGAGCGTCGGCAGCACGAACAAGGTGAGCAAGGTTGCGGATATCAGGCCACCAATGACGACGGTCGCCAGCGGCTTTTGCACCTCGGCTCCAGCACCATGACCAAGTGCCATCGGCACGAAGCCAAGCGACGCAACGAGAGCCGTCATCGCAACCGGCCGGAGCCGCGCCAGAGCGCCTTGATGCGCCGCTACCGCACGATCCATGCCTTGCCGCATCAGATCATGGATGGACGACACCATGACCAGCCCATTGAGGACCGCGACGCCCGATAGCGCGATGAAGCCAACTGCCGCTGAAATGGAGAACGGCATGCCTCTTAGCACCAGCGCCAGGATGCCTCCGACCAGCGCCAGCGGAACGCCAGTAAACACGATCAACGCATCCCTGACGGAGCCTAGCGCGCCGTAAAGCAGGAACATGATGACCACGAAGCATATCGGCACCACAACGCTGAGCCGATCGCGGGCAGATGCCAGATTCTCGAACTGACCGCCCCATTCGAGATACGTGCCGGGCGGCAACTTCACCTGAGCGTCGATGGCTGACCGGGCATCAGCCACGACGCCGGCCACGTCTCGATCGCGCACGTTGGCCTGCACCACGACACGCCGCTTGCCGTTCTCGCGACTGATCTGGTTGGGACCATCGACCACGGCGATATCCGCCACAGTCGATAGCGGTACGAAGCCGCCACTGCCGGTCGGCACCGGCACCTGAGCAACCGTCGTCAGATCGGAGCGCGAGCTTTCCGCCATCCGGATCACGACCGGGAAGCGACGATCGCCTTCAAAGATGACGCCAGCTTGTCGGCCGCCAATGGCTGCTGCAACCGTGTCCTGCACATCACCCGCCGTCACCCCGACGCGGGACATGGCAGTGCGGTTCGGCCGGATATCGAGCATCGGCAAGCCTTCGGTTTGCTCAACCCGCACGTCTGCTGCACCCCGCGTCTTTCGCAGAATGCCGGCGATCCGATCTGCGGTCGCGTTCATCTCGCCAAAGTCGTCGCCGAATACCTTGATCGCGATATCGCCGCGTACGCCCGCGATCAGCTCGTTAAACCGCATCTGGATCGGCTGGGTGATCTCATAGGCGTTGCCCGGCAGAGTAGAGAGGCGCTTTTCCAGCCGGTCCACGAGCTCTTCCTTGGACAGGCCGGGGTCGGGCCACTCCTTCTTCGGCTTCAGGATGACGAAGGTGTCGGTCGCGTTAGGCGGCATCGGGTCCGATGCGATTTCGGACGTGCCGGTGCGCGAGAAGGCGAAGCGGACCTCAGGGGCCTTGGCCAGTGCCTTTTCCACCTGGAATTGCATCGCCTGGCTCTGATCGACCGATGTGCCCGGGATGCGGACCGCCTGCACGAGGATGTTGCCCTCATCGAGCTGCGGCAAGAACTCCTGCCCCAATGTCATGAAAGCGGCCCCGGCGAGTGCCAGCGCACCGATCGCGACGCCGATGGTCAGGGTGGGGCGGCGCATTGCCGCATCGAGTCCCGGCTCATAGCGCTGCCGGAGGAACGTGACGACGCGGCTTTCCTTTTCCTCGACCCGCTTGCTGAGCCAGATCGCAATCGCTGCCGGTATGAAGGTCAGCGACAGGATGAAGGCGAACACCAGGGCGATGATGACCGTCAGTGCCATCGGCTCGAACATCTTGCCTTCGACGCCCGTGAAGGTGAGCAACGGCGCATAGACAAGGATGATGATAGCCTGCCCGTACACTGATGGGCGGATCATCTCGCGTGCCGATGCCGCGACAATCCCGAGACGTTGCTCGATCGTCAGCACGTCATCGCGACCATGCTGCGCCTCGCCCAAACGCCGTAATGCGTTCTCCACGATAATGACCGCGCCATCCACGATCAGACCAAAGTCGAGCGCACCAAGGCTCATCAGATTGGCCGAAACGCCCGCTTCCAACATGCCGATGCTGGTCAGCAGCATCGTGATTGGAATGACACAGGCCGCGATCAGCGCCGCGCGGAAATTGCCAAGCAGCGCAAACAGGACGACGATCACCAGCACCGCACCTTCGGCAAGGTTGCGGGCAACCGTCGAAATCGTGGAGTTCACAAGCTCGGTCCGGTTCATCACCGGCTTCACAACCACATCGACCGGCAACGAGCGGCCGATCTGCGTCAGCCGTTCGGCAACGCCAGTCGATACCGTGCGGCTATTTTCCCCGATCCGCATGACCGCGGTCCCAACGACAACCTCATGGCCGTTTTCCGACGCCGATCCCATGCGCAGCCCTTGTCCGGTGCGAACGGCCGCAATCTGGTTGAGCAGGATCGGAACGCTCTCGCGGGTGGCAACGACGGTACGGGCCAGCTCGTCGGCGTTGCGGACACGCCCATCCGATCGAACCGCCAGCCCTTCGCCGTTGCGGTTGACCACGCCCGCGCCCGCGCTGGTATTGCTGCGCTGAAGGGCGGTGGTGAGATCCTGAAGCGTCAGCCGCATCGCTGCCATGCGCTGTACGTCCGGAACGACGAGATATTCCTTGGTGTAGCCACCAAGGGAGTCGACGCCGGCAAGCCCGGCCGTGCTTTTTAGCTGCGGCGTGACGATCCAATCCTGCACAGTGCGCAGGTAGGTCGCCTTGTCGGCGTCACTGACGAGGTGATCCCCCTCGGGGGTGATATAGCTGGCATCGCGTTGCAGGCCGGGTTCGCCGTTGCGGTGATGGACCTGATCCAGCTCGCGGTATTCAACGGTCCACATGAAGATATCGCCCAGGCCCGTGGCGATCGGCCCCATCTCCGGGTTCACGCCTTCGGGGAGGTCTTCCTCGGCGGTTCTCAGGCGTTCGGCGACCTGCGCCCGCGCGAAGTAGATATCGGTCTTTTCACCGAAAACTGCTGTGATCTGGGCAAAGCCATTGCGGCTTAGCGAGCGGGTGTATTCAAGGCCGGGAATGCCCGCGAGCGCGGTTTCGACGGTGAACGCAACCTGCTTCTCGATCTGATCGGGGGACAGGGCAGGAGCGACGACGTTGATCTGCACCTGGTTGTTGGTGATGTCGGGTACGGCGTCGATTGGAAGCTGACGCAGCGCGCCAATCCCGAGCAACGCAGCCGCGATGGTGAGAAGCAGGACGAGCCAGCGCTTCTCGACGGATAGGGTGACGATGCGACCGATCATGGCTCAGTCCTCATCCCCGCCTGCGCCCTTGCCGAGTTCGGCCTTGAGCGTGAAGCTGTTGGTGGAAGCGATGCGCTCCGAGCCGGTAAGGCCTGCCGTTACGGTAACCTGTCCGCCATTGGTGCGGCCAAGTGTCACTGGAATTGCCCGGAAACCTGTCGCCGTCCGGACGAACACAAACGACTTGTCCTCGATCATCTGTACTGCGGCCGATGGTACGGCGACGGTGCGGTCCCCGGTCGCAGGAACGAGGATCGATACGTTGACCGTCTCACCGACGCGCCATGTGCTGCCGGCGTTGTCGAGGGTGGCGATCACCGGCACCAATCGGGTCGTCTCGTCCAGAATGGGGGACACGAACGTGACGCGTCCCTCCTGACGCCGCCCCGGCGCTGTCACTTCGACACGCACGCCGGGTTTCACCCGACCAGCATCCGTGGGAACGAGTGATGTGGTGACAGTGACCTTCGACAGGTTGGCGACGCGGAACAGCTCTGCATCGGCCGCGACTGCCTGCCCGAGGGTCGCCGATCGCGCGATCACTTGGCCGGCGATCGGCGAGCGGACCGCGATGCGGTTGAGCGCGCCGCCTCCGCTGCCCGTCGCTGACAACTGCTGCTGCGCCAGACGAAGGGCAATGCTGGCCTCCGTTGCGGCCGTTCGCGCCGCGACCAGATCCTGCTCCGGCGAAACGCGTTCGGCGAACAGGCGCTGTTCGCGGCGAAGGTTCGATTGGGCGAGTGCGGAACGCGCGCGCGCAGCCTCTACCTCCGCTTTCAGTGATGCCGCTTCCCGGCTTTCGATGATAGCCAGCGGGTCGCCCCGGCTGACTGACTGCCCGAGATTGCGGGTGAGGGAAACGAGCCGACCGCCTACGGAGGTGGACACAACCTGCACACCCTGAGGATCGCCCTCGATCGTTGCCGATAGCTCGATCGCTCCGGCCACGCCGCCTACTGTAGGACGCGTAACCTCTATCCCGGCATCCGCGATCTGCTGGGCGGACAGGGTAACAATATCCTTTGGGCCCTCCTTGGCTTCGCCGGCCTCGGCACCTTCCGCCTTCTCGGCTCCGGCTTTCTCACCGGCCTCGCTGCTGCCACCCCCGCCGCATCCGGCAAGGAGGATAGCCAGGGTCATAGGCGCGAGCGCCCGCATGATGGTCTTCGTCATTGATTGGTTTCCTCGGGCGAGGGCGCTGCGGCAACGAACCGTTCGAGGCGTGCCTTGGCGTCGTGATAGGTGGCGAGCGCATCGATCGCGGCGGTTCGTGTTTCGGACAGGGTACGTTCGGCATCCAACAAATCGAGCTGACCGAACTTGCCCTCCCGGTAGCCGATCCGGGCAATCCGAGCGGCTTCGCTTGCCGATGCCAATGCCGGCCCGCTGGCGTTGCGAGCGGTCGTCGCGGCATTCGCGACGTTCGCCTGTGCGCTTGCGATATCCTGCGCGGTATCCAGCTCGGCCGCGCGACGTAGCGCCTGCGCCGAATCGGTCTGCGCCCGCGCCTGCGCCACTGCCGCCTTGCCGTTGTTGAACAGCGGAAACGGGATCGACAGGCCGAACACCGCTGCCACGTCGTTCGTAGCCTCAAGCCGTCGTGCGCTGGCGCTGAGTGTCACGTCGGGAATGCGCTGCGACCTGGCAAGCCGCACCTGGGCCTCTGCCGTTTTTACGTCCGCGCGTGTCGCTGCCAATGCCAGCGTCCCGGCGGTCTCGATCGGCCGCGCTGGACCAAAGCTCTCGACACGGCCGAACCACGCCAAGTCCAACGGTCCTGTGAGGGGTTGGCCGATCCGTCGGGCAAGATTGCTTCGCGCGACCTCGGCAAGCCGCTGCGAGCGCTCCACAGCCGTCTCCGCGTTGATCCGCAATACATCGGCTCGCTGCTGTTCGAGCGGTGATGCTCGCCCCGCCTGAACGCGGACGCCGGCTGCACGCGAAGCCTCGCGGGCGATACCGGCCTGCTGACGGGCGATCACAAGCCGACGCTCCGCTGCTGTCGCCTCGATGTAGAGCTGAGTGACGGCAAGCCGTAGATCAGCCTCAGCCAACGCCGTGCCTATCCGCGCTCGATTACCAATCGCATCCGCGACGGCGATCCGTGCCGATCGTTTGCCACCCAGCTCGATCGGTAGTGCCAATCCTGCTGTTGTCTCGGCGCTGCGAAGGCCGCGATATTGACCGCTACCGGCAATGTTCTCGGTCTCGGCGACGATCGACGGGTTAGGGCGGTAGCCGGCAACCGTGCGGCCTGCCTCTGCTGCCCGGACGGCTGCTGTGGCAGCCTCAAGGCTAGGGGCGGTCGCTCCGGCAAGTGAAAGCGCCTGATCAAGGGTAAGCGGGGGACTGGTCGATGTTGGATCGGCTGACTGCGCCTGCGCGATCGACGCGCATGACGCCACGGCCAATAAGGCCGCAATAAAACGGTGCATGGGAACGGACTCTGACGAACCTTTGAGCATCCGCACGGGCTTTCCCGGCGAGATTAGGCGTTGGTCAGGCTTGGGGAGGACGTAGGGCTGGGTCCGACGCTACCGGGGCCTTGGGCGCATTGCGCCACACCGACGCATTCATACGAACGCTGCTGGCTGGTCCGGTTGAATCGGACGCGAACGGCACGCCGACATGATGGCCGTGGCAACCGCCATGATGGTGAGGATACGCCTTGTCGGCGTCTGCCGGCACTTGGTCAGCGTCGCCGTCGCAATGATCGAGGGAGCTGACCGCTGTGGTATCAATGCACGTCACGCCTTCGGTCGCATGCGCGACTGATCCAAGCCCGAGCATAAGCACGAGCATGAAACTGAGGAACAGGGCGGAAAGGCGGTGCATCGGCCCGCGTCTTAGCAGCTTACCGACTGCCATGTAACGACTGCTGGTAAGTAGCGGGGACGGGTGAGGGCTCGCTACGCATTTCGGCGCGTGCCTGCCGCATGATCTGAACACCGCCCGATATGCCCAACACAGCCATCAAGGTGGCGACGGCAAGATCAGGCCACGCGCTGTTGAGGCCGAACACCCCGCCTGCGGCTAGCACGACGGCAATGTTGCCAATCGCGTCATTGCGCGAGCAAATCCATACTGACCTCATGTTCGCGTCACCGCTTCGGAAGCGGTACAGCATGACCGCGACGACAAGGTTCGCGATCAGCGCGGCGATGCCGACCACACCCATAATGTCGGCATGGGGCGTCGCGTCGTGGAGCGCACCCCATCCCGCCGCGAACAGGACATAGACGCCTAGCAAAGCAAGCGTCGCCCCTTCAACATCGCAGCGCGTGCGCGCCAGGCTATCGCCATTCCGGCAACACCAAGACTGATTGCGTAGTTCGCGGTGTCAGCAAAAAAGTCGAGCGCGTCGGCTTGGAGCGCCTTCGATCCGCCCGTGATGCCGGCTATGATCTCGATAACGAACATGCCGGCATTGACGGCAAGCGCGATCCATAGCGCCCGGCGCCACTTTGGATCGTTGAGAGTACCCGCCTTGTCGGACGCGCAGCTTGTGCAGGCCATGTTCGCCACCTCGATAGAATCGATCTGACAGCCTATATGCACCCTCTAGTCGCTAGAGGGTCAAGCGCTGTGTCTGAGAAACTGACAATCGGAAAATTGGCTGGTGCGACTGGCACGAAGGTCGAAACGATCCGCTACTATGAGCAGATTGGCTTGCTGCCGGCACCTGCGCGATCGGCGGGGAACTATCGGACCTATGAGGGTGCGCACCTGCGCCGCCTGTCCTTCATTCGTCGTGCCCGCGATCTTGGCTTCTCGATCGACCAAGTACGCGAGTTGATGGGGCTTGCCGATCGACGAGATCAGTCCTGCATCGCTGTTGATGTCGTTGCCAATCAACACCGCGACGCGATCAGGCGTAAGATTGCCGATCTCACCGCACTGGCTGGTGAACTCGATGCGCTGATAGATTCCTGTAGCCGGAACACCGTCGCCGACTGTCGGATCATCGAAGCCCTTGCGCCTCCTGAGTAGTCCCACAGGACTTAACGGCTTCCTGTGACGGATCCTTTGCCAGGCGTCGCCAGCAATCACCATATAAGTCGAGGGTTTTGCGATGCCCGCGACACCGCTGCCGAGGATCGTGATGCTAAGACAGAAACCCTGATACTTAGATACTTACCCCTGCAGTGAGAAATCGACGGTGTTGTTTGATTGGGTGCCGTATGGTCCTCCTTGGCTGGGACTTCAGCCGGACCAAGGCAACAAATAGCCCCGAATTCTATGGATCATCTATTGATCTAAAAAGGACCGGCCTGGAAGGATGCGCTGGGGGTATACCCTAAAGGCACTGGCGTAGGCTTGGTCTTGACGGGTTGTAACTCGGCTTCCGAGTTTCGGTGCTATAGGGTCTATTCCTGGACGCGCTCGGCAATCATGAAGGTACCATGTCGTTATTCTCAGTGACCATAAGAAATGTGGCATCTAAATTGCGGGTGTGGGCAATTGGTCTAACCGGCATAGTCGGGTCGATCATATATTTCGAGGGCGAGAGCTATCAGAACGCAATAAATGAGGCGTTCCATATACCAGCGGGGCTAATAGAGCCGTCAACCGCCGAAAAGTTTATATTCGGTGTTTTAACACTGCTTTCTCACCACATCGTACATCTTATATTGTTGCTCGCGCTGTTGCCGATCGTTGTCGGGATGGCCCTTATGGCGCGACAAGTCTTTCGAGGGGCTTGGAAGAAAACGACTCCCAAATGGCGCCTTCGCCTGACGGAGTGGCGGGACCGAAATATGGCAAGGGTCAGGGGTTGGCTTGGTGAACCCGAGTTCCACTTCCTAACGATGCCCGTTACCGCAGCAATTATGGTCGGTATGGTTTTCCTGACGATGACTGCTTCATTTGCGCTTATCGACGAAGGGACAAAGGCCGGTGATGATGAAGCTAATAGACTAAAGGAGATCGCGAAGAGATGCTCTGTGGGGCGAGGTTATATCGACGAGAATCCTTCGTGTTCATCTATTAATCTAAAGACAGGTCGGCAGGTCGTTGGGCTCTTATTTAATACGAGCGGTAGCAATCTTTTCATTTCCGATGGCGTCCGCACAAGGGTAATTGATCTAGGCTCAGTAGAGTCAATAGCCGATGTTCCGGGAGTTTCCCGAAGGCCAGCAATCAATTTGAAGACCGGAAAGACGGATGTGGTCACTCACCGATAGCAATGTTCATTAACTGGGAGGGGTAGGAGGCGACGAGGGCCGAGGCCTCATCCCACGACGATCGAAGCCAGCATTCGTAATCCTCATCGTGGAGGATCACTGGCATTGCCTTAGGATGGATTGGAGCTACCAAAGCGTTTGGATCTGTCGTCAGAAAGCCATAGGCATTCCCTCGCTCTGTTGACCTCCATATGCCGGCAAAGGCAAAGACCGGACGGCTAGGCACATCGAACCAATGGAGCGGCTTTTTGCCATCTTCACCGGGTTGGAGACCATACTCGGAGAATGACGTCACCGGCACCAAACAGCGCCTCGCCGGGGAAGTAAGCATCGACTTCCAGAACGGAGAGCGAAGGTTGCGGACATTTGTTACGTACTTCGTCAGCTTGGTCTCTGGGTCGCGTTTGCTCGGAACCTGCGTCGGCACGCCCCATTCCATCCGCTGGAGCCGTCGGTCGTCACCGTCCTGCAAAATGACGGCCCCATAGAACGGGGTCTTCTTGCCGGTGGGGAAGATATCGCCCGCTGGGAATGCGTCATCGACCTCATAGGGAGGGCGAATGCCGAAGGCCGCAGCCACCTCGGCCTGCTTCGCCGTCAGCCTGTACCGATTACACATCCGCGCCTCCTGTGAGAGCCGGCGATCAATCGCCGGCGCATGATCTTTAGAGCTTGTCCTTCAGGCCCTTCGCGGCCGTGAACGACACCTTCTTCGAAGCGGCGATCGTCATGGCTTCCCCGGTCGCTGGATTGCGCCCCTGACGCTCTGGCCGATCCTTGACGGCAAATTTGCCAAACCCCGGGATCGAGACTTCCTCGCCCTTTGTCGCGGCCTCTGCGATCTGATCGAAAACCGCGGCGATCGCCTTCTTTGCGTCGGCTTCGCTCGATCCCGTCGACGTGGCGACGCCCTTGGCCAGCTCACTGATGTTCATGCTAGTCTTGCTCCTTAGAAAAAACGAGGGGATCCTTACCCATGGCGAGCGACGACACAAAGACCGTGCTGGATGAGGCGAACGCGCGGGCGGTCGCACTGATGCTCGAGAAGCTCGAGGACCACGACGTGACCGTCGTTTACGAAGCCGTCGGCGGCGTTGGGCCGATTGCCGATCTTGCCGCAGAGGCCATGAAGAAACGAAACATCGATCTCTGACAGCCAAGCAGTAAGGTTCAGCCAAACACAGGGGGTGATATGGATCCGCGGGTAGCTGCATTCTTGGACGAGCTCGGGCAGCAAGAGACCATCGAGCCGCTTCCGGTCAGAGACCGAATTGTCAGCTTGCTCGATGAAATAGACCAAGAACAAGACCGTGTAGCGCTTTTGCAAGCGTTTCACGCCGTCATGGGGCTAGCTGTCCGATCGCTGGAAGCGCAGGGCAACGATGCGACGAAGTTGAAGGACGCGATACTGACCGATCGCTACGCTTTCGCCATATCAGAAGCTACCTTGGACGGTGAAAACATCGATCCAGCTATTTTCCATCATGTCGTTACGCGAGAGATTGAAGCAGGTCGAATGGAGCCTGATAGTTTTACCGATCTCGCGAAATCCGGGGCCGCGGTCTTGGGGCCTTCCGTCAGCGCACCTGCGAAGAGGGGCTTCTTCCGACGTTTATTCGGATCGAATGCCTATGACTGATGATGTGAAACAACCCCGCATCCGTGCCCGTTTAACAAATGACACCACCGACTTTCCTCACAACGACATCGCAAATGCCGCTCTCTACATGCGCGAGAGATTGTCGAAGGCCTTCGAAGACAAAGATCGTGGCGATGGCATCTTCCTCGACATGATTGCGATGGTGACAATGGTCGCGTTTGCGCTGGAGGGGTACGTCAACTTCGTCGGCATTACACTCATTGAGCGATCAGCAACCGACAAAGGCTCGGCCGCTGCGAGTTGGAGTGACTACGAACGCAAGAGCACGAAGGACAAGGTTAAAGCCCTTCTGAAGATGACCGGCGTGGACATCGATTGGAATAAGCGACCCTACGCAACCATCGGCGAACTCAACGAGATACGAAACATGTTCGCCCATCCTAAACCGCACAAGCCAAAGGTGCGGGAGTGGGAAGCAGTCGGAACAGATGCCGAGTTTCGGAAGCAGTTGCGTGACTACCGTCCGGAATACGAAGAACGCCTCACATGGGAATTTTGTACGCGCGCCTATGACGACGTGGAGGCAATCTGGCAGCACCTCCTTGAAGCAGCAAAGATCAACCTAATCGACGCCCTGAGCGGAGGATCACAGGGGTTCGAGCTACTCGCCTGGGTGGATGAAAATGGCGGAGAGACGAAGGCGTAGGCTGCGTGAAGCCGCAGCGTATTATCGAGCCGAGTGACGCTCACGCGTGATCCGGGGATCCTCGTACAGATCCCTCAACGCGCGCACTCGAAATACATTCCACCATCGCTGCCAGCGATGCTCGGCCGCATCGTGGATCATGTGGCAACGCTGGCAAAGCGCGCGCAAGTTTCCGGGAGCACTGTTGCCCGGATCATGATCGAGGTGCGCGCAGGCTAGCACGACATAGGTCATCCGGACGCTCGCGAGCGTGAAGCCCGCCTTCATCGAGACGCGCTTGCCCTGGTCCGATCGCCAACACGACGTATCGGCGTCCCACCAACGTCCGTCGCCAAGATGCGCAACCCGTCGAAGGTGTGGCCGACGGCATTGCTCGCAGCGCCTGCCCGCACGCTCAAACCGGATCGTACCTGACAGCTGGTGCCAGTCGATCGGGTAGAGCCAGCGATTTTCAGCGCGGATCGGCATCACATTTCTATGAGTCACGCGAGAGGCCATGGAAAGCGGAATTTCTCGCTTTGTCGCTGCTTCGTATCGCGTGCGTTCCGTTTCGATACGACGAATGGAGACGATCAGCCCTTGCAATGTTGGACTTGGTAACGGAACATAAAGAGAACGAGTAGAGTCTTACCAAACGATGTCCGCCGCTCTCGATTCCTTCGCGCCCAGCATAGCGCACCTCCGGACAATCGCCACGCCGGTCACGGATTATCGCGTGCTGCCGTTCGGGATTGACGAGATCGATAGTCGGCTTGGGGCAGGGGCTGCGCGCCGGTGCTCTACACGAGGCGACAGCCCAAACCGGGGCACCGGTCGACGATGCGGCGACGACGCTCTTCCTGGCCGGGATCGCGGCACGCGAGGCGGCGATCGCCGGAGGGCCGGTGCTATGGGCGAGCTGCCGACCAGATATCTACGCCCCGGGCCTTGCTCAGGCGGGACTCACGGCCGCGAGCGTCATCTACGCGCACCCACCCGACGACGCCACACTGCTTGCAGTAATCGAAGACGCTGTGCGTGACGGCACGCCGTCGGCAATCGTCGCGGAGGCAAGCAAAGTATCAATGGTCGCCACGCGCCGCCTGCAGCTGGTGGCAGCTGAAGCGGACATGCCGGTTTTGCTGCTCCGACGTCGCCGTAACCGCGACCAGGACCCCTTTAGCGAGCCATCCGCCGCGTGGACGCGCTGGCGGATCGGCTCCGCGCCTTCGGCGCGGTTGGATGTCGCGGGTGTAGGAAGAGCGCGGTGGTCGATCGAACTCGCGCGACAGCGCGGAGGTGAGGGCTTTTCCCTGATATTGGAGGCCAGCGATGAGACGGGTTGTCTCGCTGTTCCTGCCGAACTTGGCCATCGAGCGGCTGAGACGGTTGGAACGGCCCGCTTCGCGGCCGCCTGAGCGCCCCGCCCTGCAGTTACCGGTCGACGACGATCCCGGCGCCTGTTCGGTGCCGCGGGGCGGCGGTTGGCGTCCTGGTGCCCGTTGGGCACGGACCAGCGCGCAATCGCGTGAAGAGGTGGAGGCACAGATTGCGTCTCTGCCTGTCCACGCACAGCCACCCATGCGCGAGCTCGGCCGACGGTCTGAGGCAGCGAGCCACCCCTACAAGACGGCTGCGCTGACTATGCTAAACGCGCCAGCCGCAGCGCTACCCGTCGATCACGCCCCGCTTGCGCTGATCGGCAAGATGGGTCGTCGCGAGGAGGTCGTCGCAGCCTGTATAGGCGCGCAGGCGTTGGGGATCCATGCCGGCATGGCAGCGACCCATGCTCGCGCGCTGGTGTCTGATCTCGATTTTCGTCCGGCCGAGCCCGAAGCAGACGCGGCGCTGCTCGATCGCCTCGCACTACTGGCCGTCCGGCGCTGGTCGCCGATTGCCGCGGTGACGCCGCTGGATGGCCTTTGGATCGACCTCGCCGGCTGCGATCATCTCCACGGTGGAGAGGAACGCTTCTGCCGTCGTCTCCTGGCCTTCTGCAGGCGAGCAGGCTTCACCGCTCGCGTCGCGGTCGCAGACACACCGGGCGCCGCACATGCGCTCGCACGGTTCGGGAAAGAAGAGCTGACGCGCGTCGATCCACACGGCACGGTCGAGGCAATCAGCTCGTTGCCGATCGCGGCGCTGCGCCTAACACCGACTGCGCTGTCGGCCGCTCGCAAATTCGGCTTCGAGCGTATCGCGGACCTGCTGCCGGTCGCGCGCGGTCCGCTGGCACGTAGACTTGGTCTGCCGGCGATCACGCGTCTCGATCAGGCGTTAGGCGGTATCGCCGAGCCAATCACGCCGCGAGACGACCCAGAGGTGCCGGCGGTCGAACGCCGGCTGCTCGAACCGATCAGCACGGCCGACGCGATCGAGAAGGTCATGTCGGATCTCTTGGGGGACCTTGCTGAGGTGCTGCAGGCAAGGGGACTCGGCGCTCGATCGCTGCGCCTGACGGGAATGCGCGTCGACGGCAGCGAACAGGTTGTCGCGATCGGCACATCGCGGCCGACGAGGAAGTTACGCATCTGCTGCGGCTGCTGAAGCTGCGTATCGAGCGCATCGATCCGGGCTGGGGCCTCGAGCAATTTACGATGGTAGCATCGCATACCGAGCCCCTTGATGCAGTAGATCTCGGGGCGGTCTTGGCGGGCGAAACGCTTGTGCGCGATCCCGCACGACTGGTTGACGTGATCGCGGGCCGAATAGGGATGCGATCGGTCTTCCGCATCGCCCCGGTAGAGAGTCATGTGCCGGAGCGGGCCGTCGCCCACTCCGACCCGAATGTCCTGCCGGGGAGTGGCCTGCTTGGCAACGTCCGGTGCGTCTTTTCGCGCGCCCAGAGCCGCTGCACCGAGTTATCGCGCTGATGCCCGACCAGCCACCGCGACGCTTCGAGTGGCGGGGAACGGTCTACAAGGTCGTCGCCGGCGACGGCCCCGAGCGCGTTCATGGCGAATGGTGGCGACGCGACGCGGAGATATGGGCGGTCCGTGACTATTACCGGGTCGAGGACGATGCGGGCGGCCGGTACTGGGTGTTCCGCCGCGGTGACGGGTTCGAGGGTGATACCGGCGACCTGTCGTGGTGGATGCACGGGGTCTTCGGATGACCCACTATGTCGAGCTTCAGGTGCTGACGCACTTCTCACTGCTCCGCGGCGCGTCCAGCCCCGAAGAGCTGTTCGCAGCTGCGGCCCTGCTTGGATATCCAGCGATCGGCGTCAGCGATATCGGCACTGTTGCCGGCGTCGTGCGCGCGTGGGAGGCGCAGAAAGCCACTGGCGTCCGCTCGATCGCGGGCACGCGCGTGGATCTATCCTGCGGGCGGCGCCTGCTACTTTATCCCACCGATCGTCCCGCCTGGTCGCGCATCACGCGGCTGCTCACTGTCGGCAAGAAGCGGGCAGGGAAGGGCGCGTGCCTGCTCCACTGGCACGACCTCGAGCCATGGTCCGAGGGCGTTATCGCCATCCTGCTGCCGCATGAGGCGGACGAGGAGAACCTCGCGGCACTGAAGGACCTCAAGGCGGTCTACGGGCGCCGCGGCTACATGGCGCTTTACCAGCGGCGCCGGCCGGGTGACGCGGTGCGCATCGACGCGCTCGCGCGTCAGGCAGGCGGCGCGGGCGTGCGCGCCGTCGTCACCGGCGACGTTCTCTATCACGCGCCTGAGGCGCGCCTGCTGCAGGACGTCGTCACTGCGGTGCGCGAGAAATGCACCGTCGACGAGCTCGGCTACCGCCGCGAGGTGAACGCGGACCGCGCACTGAAATCGCCCGATGAGATGGTGCGCCGCTTCCGCGCCTATCCCGACGCGCTGCAGGCGAGCGTCGACATCGCCAAGCTGTGCACCTTCGACCTCGGCGAGCTGGCCTACCAATACCCGCACGAGCGGCTGATCGAGGGGCTGACGGCGCAGGAGGCCTTGCAGAAGCTGGCGACTGAGGCGGTCGAGCGCATGTTCGACGGCGACGTGCCCGAGGCCTACACCACGCAGATCGCGCATGAGATGCGGCTGATCGGCGAGCTCGGCTATGCGCCCTACTTCCTCACCGTCTACGCGATCGTTCGCGAGGCGCGCCGGCGCGGGATCCTCTGCCAAGGTCGCGGCTCGGCCGCGAACAGCTGCGTGTGCTTCGTGCTGGGCGTCACCTCCATCGACCCGATCAAGCACGAGCTGCTGTTCGAGCGCTTCGTGTCGGGCGAGCGCCGCGAGCCGCCCGATATCGACGTCGACTTCGAGCATGAGCGCCGCGAAGAGATCATCCAGTGGATCTATGAGACCTATGGTCGCAACCACTCCGCGCTGACCGCGGTCGTCACCCGCTACCGCGCGCGCGGCGCGGTGCGCGACGTCGGCAAGGCGCTCGGTCTGCCGGAGGATCTGACCTCCTCGCTAGCGGGGCTGGTGTGGGGCTGGTCGGCCGAAGGCGTCGGCGAGAAGCAGGTCGACGAGCTCAACCTGGACATCGCCGATCGCCGCCTGCGCCTGACGCTCGACCTCGCACGTAAGCTCATCGGCGTCCCGCGCCACATGTCGCAGCACCCGGGCGGCTTTGTGCTGACACATGACCGCCTCGACGACCTGGTGCCGATCGAGCCCGCGGCGATGGAAGATCGGCAGATCATCGAGTGGGACAAGGACGACGTTGACGCACTCAAGTTCATGAAGGTCGACGTCCTCGGATTGGGGATGCTCGGCTGCATGAACCGGGCCTTCAACCTGCTCGAGCAGGACAAGGGCATCTGCGTCGGGCTGGCCGACCTGCAGGACGATGATCCCGACGTCTACGCCATGATCCAGAAGGCCGATACGCTTGGCACCTTCCAGATTGAGAGCCGCGCGCAGATGAGCATGCTGCCGCGCATGAAGCCGAGGCGCTTCTACGACCTCGTCATTCAGGTCGCGATCGTGCGGCCCGGGCCAATCCAGGGCGACATGGTCCACCCCTACCTGCGCCGGCGCGAGGGACTGGAGCGGCCCGAGTACCCGCGGCCGGAGCTGCGCGCCGTGCTCGAGAAGACGCTCGGCGTGCCGCTCTTCCAGGAGCAGGCCATGAAGGTCGCGATTGTCGGTGCCGGCTTCACCCCGGCCGAGGCGGATCAGCTGCGCCGCGCCATGGCGACGTTCAAGTTCACCGGAGGGGTCAGCCACTTCAGCGAGAAGCTGATCGGGGGCATGGTCGAGCGGGGCTACCCGCGCGAGTTCGCCGAGCGCACCTTCCGCCAGCTCGAGGGCTTCGGCTCCTACGGCTTCCCCGAGAGCCACGCCGCTAGCTTCGCCAAGATCTCCTATGCCTCGTCGTGGATGAAGCACCATCATCCGGACGTGTTCTGCGCCGCGCTGATGAACGCGCAGCCGATGGGCTTCTACGCGCCGGCGCAGATCGTTCGTGACGCGCGCGAGCACGGCGTCGAAGTGCGGCCCCCTGCGTCAACGCGAGCCGCTGGGATTGCACGCTCGAGCGAACGGGCGGCCGCTACCTGGCGGTGCGGCTCGGCCTCCGGCAGATCCGCGGTCTGTCGAACGCAGACGGCGCCAAGATCGTCTCCGCGCGCAGCACCACCGCTTACGAGAGCGTCGAGGACGTATGGCGGCGGTCCGGCGCGCAGCGCGCCGCGATCGAGAAGCTGGCAGATGGTGACGCCTTCCACAGCTTCGGCGCCGATCGCCTGCAGGGCCTCTGGAAGGTGAGGGGCTCGGCGAGGCGCCGCTGCCGCTGTTCGCCGCAGCCGACCGCGCGGCCGAGACGCAGAGCGCGGAGGGGATCGAGCCCCAGGTGCAGCTCCGCTCGCTCACCGACGGCCGCGAGGTGATCGAGGATTACCGCAACCTGCAGCTGTCGCTTCGCGCGCATCCGCTCTCATTCGTGCGCGACGAGCTGACGCGCCGCGGCGTCACCCCCTGCGCGGATCTCGCCAGCGTCCGCGACGGTCGCCACGTTGAGGTCGCCGGCATAATCCTGGTCCGCCAGAAACCCGGCTCGGCCAAGGGTGTGCTGTTCATCACGATCGAGGACGAGACCGGAATCGCCAATGGCATCCTCTGGCCCGACCGCTTCGAGGCGCAGCGCCGCACCGTGATGTCGGCCTCCATGGTCGGTCTGAAGGGGCGAGTGCAGAAGGAAGGCGAGGTGATCCACGTCATCTGCGACCGCATTGTCGACCACGGCGACCTTCTACACCGCGTCGGCGACATGTCGTTCCCGCATCGCACCGGCCGCGGCGACGCCGCCCAGCACCCCGGCTCACCCGATCGCGGCGACAAGGAGTGGAGCCCCGAGCCGCGCAACTGCTACTGGCCGCCCCACGCCGAGGGCATGGATCCTGAGGACGTCGTGCGCTTCAAGTCGCACGACTTTCACTGATCCGTGGCGACGCTGCCTCGACACCAGCGCGTCGTGATCGCGCTGTCGGTGCACATCCTGCGCGCTGGCGTGGCGAAATGCTCGGAGACGACGGTCGACGGGATCGAGGTGCGGCTCGCGCTGCGCTGCCTGCTGCCGCACTGCCCTGAGCGCTGGCCGCTCGAGCTCTACTGGGACGCGGCCTCGCAGGCGAACGAGGTCGGGCGCGCCCAGGGCGTGACCGCGGCCTTCAACGGGATCGTGCGGCAGCTGCGGAAAGCGGGGCGGTACGAGGACGTTCCGCCGCTGTGAGCAGCCGGCCGACGAACGACACTTCCTACCGGACGCTCGGCGAATGGGCGGACGATCGCGCCGACATGCGGATCATCTGCGCGTGCGGTCGCACCATCAAAAATTCCTGCCGAGCGGATCCTCGCGCGCTTCAAAGGCGATCGAGCGGTCGCTACCAAGATGATTTGACTTATCGCCTTGCCGGCCACTCATAACGCAGCGGCTTTTCCAACTCAGTACAAAATGGTACTTTTGTACTGAGTTGCCGAGCCGCGGCAGCCTCATGTTGCGCCGCTCAGATCGAGCTGCCATCGACGATACACAAAGCCAAACGCACCGTCGGCGAGCTCCTCGTACGCGAGCGGTTCGCCATCGACGTAGACGGTGTGCAAGGTATGCGAGGGTTGCTGTACACGCCCGTTCAACCCGCACGCTTCCCAGTTCGATACCGATACGTATGCGCGCGTGCCGCCACCGACGTGCGGTTGAGACAGCAGGCAGCGCTTGGCGTGCAACGTACCGGCATTGCTCATGCGATCGTGAGTGGGATTGAGCACGATGTCTGTGCGCTCGATCGCGGTGCGCGCGTCGTCATCGACGAAGGCGGGACGCAATCGCCCCTGTACGATGTTGAGCTCGCCGCAGATCAACGCAAACAGCGTGAAGTCATCAAGCTTCAGCGATCGGCGCAACAGCCGCCGGCGAAAGGCTATGAGGCCCGGGCTGGCGCGGTGGCGCACCTCGCGGCTGGTGCCGAACGCCTGGCGTCCAAAGCGGTGCAGCTGGCCGTCGCCCAGGATCGCCCACATGGCATGCGAGTGACCAATCTCGTGCCGGCGGCGGCCGTCGTGATGAACCTCCGTGATGATGACGCCGCTGCGCGGATCGTCGGCAATGTCGCGTGTAAGGCGATATAGGTGCTTGCGCGAGTGTACAGCATAACCGGCGGTGACCAGCAGATCGGGCTCGTAGCTGTCGCTGGCCGCCAGGATCAGTCGCATACGGTCACCGGGCGGCAGCACCATTTCTGGGCCACAGCGGGCAAAAGAGATGGTGCCGACATGAAGCGCTTTGCGTCGCACCATGTCAGTACTCGCTAGCCAGCATGATCGTAAGCACGCGGATCGTCAGAGATGGATCGAGCGGATCGGGCGAACCAAGGCGAAGCGATCGGTCGTAGTAATCGATCTTCCAAAACAGCCGCTCGCCTTGCCAGTGGAATGATCCGAAATCATGTTCCCCGTTGGGGTCGTTGTCGGGCGTGAAGGCATCAAAGGTGTGTACGAGTTCGAGCACGCTTAATAGCGCGGCATCTCCTAGCGAGATGACGCCAGCGGTGGTGAACAGCTGGCCGCCGGTGGGATCACGGCGAAACGCGTCGTTAAGCAAGGTAAGTGGGGCAAGCGCGGCCGGCATGTCGCAGGCGCGCGTGTCAGGCTTCCCAGTCATGCGAATTCTCCTTGGTGCAGCAGATGTCGAGGGTAGGGGAGGGACAGTAGCCCGTCAGACCAGGTGGATCAGCCTGCGCTGTGCAGCGCGGTCGCCCTGGATGTAGCGCTCGGTAGTGGTGAGCTGACGATGGCCAGCAAGCTCCTGGACGTCGCGCAGTGACCCGCCGCTACGTGTCAGAAGCCGTGCTGACCTTGTGATGAAGGTGCGCCGCCCGGAATGGGAGGAGCAGCCATCCATGCCCAGTTCTGCATAGACGCCGGCAAACCAGTTGACGATGCTGCGGGGGCGAAGGTGGTCGCCGCGCTCCGACCGCACCACTGGGCCGGTACGTGGTTTGCCATGTAAGCGGTGCAATGCACTTAGTGACGCACGAAGTTCGCCATTCATCGGAAGGACGCGTGCATGTCCATTCTTAGCGATATGCCCGGACACCAGCAGTTGGTGCGCCACTTGTCCGCGTGGCGTCAGCACCATCCGCCAATCGAGGCCGGCGATTTCGCAGGCACGCAAACCTGCTTTGAAGCTTAGTAAAACGATGACCAGGTTACGTGGGGCATGGCGCTGGGCGCGCACCAGTCGAATGAGCTGGCGCACGTCAGCATGCTCCAGCACCCGTGCAGGGTTGGGCATGATAATCTCCGATGTAAGTAGGTGTCAGCAACTACTAATGCTACATCATTATAGCACGCCCCTGCTGCTAACTCAAGGTTGGTTCGATCGCGTAACTTTGGGACTGCATCATGGGCGCGACGTTGATCTTGCTATTTGCAAGTTGAAGGTCGAGCAGGTCTTAGTTTATTGACTGAGCCCGCTGTCGTAGCTGGTGGAGAGGGGAATGGCCGCTTTCTAGTCGAAATTTCTAAAAAGCGACGTTAGTTCAGTCGGTGGGGGATGGGGGTGAACGGCTCGCCACAACTCCAAGACGTGAGCGGACTTGTGACGCACCTTTCTGACACTTTAAAGCCAGCACAAATTCGTGCGTCAACGGGGAGAAGCACAACCGATTGTGGCTGTTGAAAACGCGCTGAGATCACGAATCGTACGTTTACTCACGATAAATGGTATAAAGGCGATAGATGACGAACTTAAGCGACTGTAGCTTTGCGGGCTTCCTATTCGATATGGATGGCACGCTGCTGACCTCCATCGAGGCTTCGAAACGCGTCTGGGGTAGGTGGGCAGCTCGCTTTGGGTTGGATGCCGCTACGTTCCTGCCGAATGCGCACGGTATGCAAGTGCGCGACGTCATTCGGCTGCTCGATTTACCCGGCCTCGATCCAGACGACGAGGCAGCGGCGATCTTTGCCGCCGAGCTTGCCGATATGGACGGCGTCACCGCCATCCCGGGGGCCGGTTCGTTCCTGACCCAACTGCCCGCAGATCGCTGGGCCATCGTCACCTCGGCGCCGCGAGCCCTGGCTCTGCGTCGGCTCGACGAGGCTGGTCTCCCAGTACCGCCAGTGCTGATCTGCGCGGCCGACGTGGATCGTGGCAAACCCGATCCGTCCTGCTTCATTCTCGCCGCCGAGCGGCTCGGCGTCGCCATCGACCAGTGCCTCGTGTTTGAGGATGCACCCGCGGGCATTCTCGCGGCGGAGCGATCCGGCGCGACCGTCGTCGTCATCACCCATGCCCATCCCGGTCGTGACGCGGTGCATGCGAACGGTATCGGCGATTATACCGACCTGTCGCTGGAGCAGACATCGATGGAGTCATGGCGCGTGTCCTGCCCCGGTCGGGCACGATCCTGACGAGCCGCGTCAGCCGGCTGAGTCACCCAGCCTTGCCGCGAGCCAGGCGCGATGCGTCGGTGCGGAAGCCGCCAGTTTCGCGACGTCGCGTGTTATTCGCCCGAACGCGCTCTCGATCTGCTGCGACGTGAAACTATCCGCCAGCGGATCCCATGCCTCGGGCATGATGCCGAGACCCACGAAGATCGCCAGCCAGCTCGGATCGGCGAAGGTTTCCCACTCCATCCGCACCATTCGTCCCCGCGCGGCGAAGAGCCGGATCTTGCGCGCCAGCCCGTCGGGCAATGGCGTCGCGCGACGTTCGGCCCAGAACGGTTCCGAACGCCTATTCGCCCAGTAATGCAGGATCAGGAAGTCGCGAACGCGCTCATATTCGAGCCGCGTGATCCGGTTGTATTCGTCGGCGAGCGCCGGATTCATGCCGTCGTCCGGAAACAGCGCCAATAGGCGCTGCAGCCCCGAGTAGATCAGCGTGATGCTGGTCGATTCCAACGGCTCGAGGAAGCCCGCCGCGAGGCCCAGCGCCACGCAGTTCGACACCCAGACGCGCTGGCGACGCCCCGTGGTAAAGCGGAGAAGGTTGGGTTCGGCGAATGCCTCCCCTTCGAGTGTGGCGCGCAGCGTCGCTGCGGCCTCGTCGTCGGATAAGTGACTGCTCGCATAGACATAGCCGTTGCCAATGCGGTGCCGCAGCGGGATGCGCCATTGCCATCCCGCCGCCCGTGCCGTCACCCGGGTGTACGGCTCAATGGGCGCGGCACCCTCCCGATAGGCGCACGGGATCGCAACGGCTCGATCGACCGGCAGCAAGGTGCGCCAGTCGTCATAGGGCTCGCCTAGCGTCTCGCCGGCAAGCAGCGCCCTGAATCCGGTGCAGTCGATGAAGAGATCGCCCGAGATTTGCGCGCCGGTGTCGGTGTGCAGCGACAAGAGGCGGCCGGTTTCGCCGCAGCGCTCGACCCGGTTGATCCGGGCATCGACCCGGGTCACGCCCCGGGCCTCGGCGACCTCGCGCAGATGATGGGCGAACAGCGCCGCGTCGAAATGGACTGCCCAATCGAAGAACCCATAGTCGGGCGCGGGGCGCAGCGGCGTCATCATCCGCCCACTGAGCGCAAGCTGGCTCGCAAGGCTGTACCGGTCGAGCGTCGTCCGGTTGCCGCCAGCATGCAACTTCGACCAATATTGGTGGAAGTCGACGCCGTTCGATGGTGAGCCGTACAGACCAAAGGGATGGAAGAAGCCGCTGTCCTCACCGGTCCAGCCATCGAACAGGATGCCGAGCTTGGCAGTGGCATTGCTCGCGCGCATGACCTCCGCCTCGTCGAGGCCTGCCTCGGCGAAGAAGTCGCGGATTGCGGGCGTGGTGGCCTCGCCGACGCCAACCGTTCCGATCGTGGTCGATTCGACGAGCGTGATCGCGATGCCCAGTGGCGCGAGCCGACGCGACAGCAGCGCCGCCGCCATCCACCCCGCCGTCCCGCCGCCGGCAATGACGACCGATCGCACCCGTCCTGCGCTCACGGCGACCGCCGCTGCGGCTCGCCGTCCATCGCGCGCAGGAAAGCATCTCGCTCAGGCGATTGCGGGCCGACATACCCGCGGGCATGGTCGGGCAGATGGTCGGCCATGCTCGCCGCCTCGTCGCCGAACACCATCGTGTCGAACCAGTGCCGCCACGCCTGCCGGTGTGCGGGCGGAAGGTCGCGGATGGCGCGTAGGGTCTCGATCATTGCTGCCAGCGCGGACCGGCTGTCGGCTTCGGCCCACCAATGGTTGACCATCACGTTGAGCGGTCCTCGGGCGTGGACTGCATGCCACCAGATCGGCGGAATGTAGAGCGCGTCGCCGGGCGCCAGGTCAGCGTGAAGGGCGTGACGCGCCGCCTCGGCGTAGCGCGGGTAGCGATCCAGGTCGGGTTTCGCCACGTCGACCATGCTCACCGGCGGACCGGCGATGGTCAGGTGCAGCGGACCGACATAGAGGTTGTCAACCTGCTCGGGCGGGAACAGGGTGACGCGACGGGTGCCCGCAACAACCACCATCAAGTTGCTCGACTCATCGAAGTGGGTAGCGACGTGGCTTTCGTTGCCGATCCACACCCGCGCCTTCGCCGTCGGCAGATCGAAGCCGATCGGATTGGCCGTGGTCCATCCCGGCAGGACCGCGCCGGTCGCCGCGGCCCCCGCATACAGCGCGTTCGGCCGGACCTGTCCGCGCTGGCTGAGCAAATGTCTCAGCAGCCCCGTGACCGTCGTCCCGCGCTTCTGGAAATTGCACCCGCGCAACGCACCGTCGTAGAAGTATCGCCCGCCGATCTCGGGCGGCCCGACCAGCAATTCAGTCTGCGTCCCGCTGTCGAGCGCGGCGATATAGTTGACCAGCGCCTCGTCGGAGCGACGCGCCGCCTCGACCGCGGGCCAGGCGGCCGCCTGCCCGCGCAGGACGACCGGCCGATACGCCGTCACGATCTCGGCGGCAAAGCCCGCCGCGTCGATCGAACCGCGGTCGGCGACCGGCTGGCTCATCCCCGCCTCGGAGCAATGCGATGCCGTGCCCCTGCAGGGCCGCGGCGATCAACAAGACGCAGCGCCGAGATCAGAACTTGACCCGCGCGCCCATCGTGAACCGCCGTTCGTAAAGGTTGTTGTAGGCCTTCTGGTCCTCCCAGACCAAATAGTAGCGCTCGTACTCGCCGGTCAGGTTTGACCCTTGCGCATAGATGGTGAAGTTGGGCGTGAAGTCGTAGCTGACCGACGCGTCGACATAGCTGACCGGCGACTGGTACAGCTGAAGGCCGCCGACGCCGCCGAAGTTCTGCGACACCGCACGCTCCGACCGATAGTTCCACGCCACGCGTGCCTGGAGGTGGTCGTCCTGGTAGAAGCCGGTGACGTTGGTCTGGATCTTCGAATTATCCTGGAAGGGCACGTCGCGTCCGGCCAGATCCTTCGCGCCCGACTTCGACGGCGAATAGGTCAGATTGAGGTCGAAACCGAAGTTCGACAGCAGCGTCGGCATGAAGGCAAGGTCACGGAACGACTGCTTCCATTGCGCCTCGACGCCCTTCAGCGTGCCCGACGCGCCCTGGACCGGCGTGGTGATGGAGACCGGCCGTCCTCGGACAACCCCGTCATTGTCGGGCAGATCGGTGCGCACGATCGTGCCGTTCTGCGTGAAGCTGTCGACCTGAATATAGAAGCCGGCGAGGCTCAACAGGCTGCCGCGGCCGATGTAGTATTCCGCCGACAGGTCGAAGTTGGTCGCCCGCCACGGATCGAGCTGCGGATTGCCCGACGAACTGCCGCCCGTCACCCGGAACAGTGGAGTCGGTCCGCTGGTATCGATGGCATAGGTCGGGTTGAGGCCCCCACCCCATTGACTAAGGTTGAGCAGCGTCATCGTACGCGTCACCGCACCGCGCAGGCGCAGGTCGCTCGTGACGTCGACCGCGACGTTGATCGACGGCAGGAAGTCGGTGAAGCCCCGCTTCGTTTCCGTGGTGCCCTGAAAGGCGTTGGCGAGGCCATAGGGGCGCGGCACGCCGGTAATGTTCTGGATCACGTCGAGCCGCGTCTCGATCACCTTCACGCCGCCGTTGGCGCGGACCGGCATGCCGAACAGCTCGCCTTGGCCGTTGATCTGGAAATAGCCGGTGACCTGCTTCACGCCCACGGCATAGGACGCGCCCGGATTGGCGACCTCTACGTTGCCGGGATAGAAGGAGTCTTGGAACGCCTGCGCGTTGTCCATCGCTTTGGGATCGAGCACGTAGAGCGCCGGCACGCCGGCCGTAGGCGGCTTGACCTGCGCCAGTAGGCCGTTGAACTTCGGATCGTTGCCGCGATAGGCGATGCCGGCGGTGTAGAAGCCGCCCGCACCATCGGGCACGAAGCACGCCGCCGGATTGGTCGCCGAATTGGAATTCAGCGCGACGTCGAACGACTTCCACTTGACCAGGCAGGCACGATCCGCAGTCGCCGCCGGCCCTTGCGCCAGGCCCGCATACAGCGGCGCGGCGCGGTCGAACGAATAGTTGTCCGCTGATCGGTCGCTGTAACGGCCGCCGAATTCCAGGCTGAGCTCGTCGTTGACCTTCCACGTCGCATCGATGCGGCCGACCTTCAGATCGGCGTTGCGGCGATAGTTGGTTTCCGACGACGTTCCCTTGAACCCGATCTGTGCCGGATCGCCGAGCTGGGTCAGCAGCTGCTGCGGCAGCGAGAATGTCGGGCGATCTCCGGTAAAGTCGACGATCGAATGCAGAGAGTTCAACCCCGCCAGCGTGTTGACGGTGTAGCCGTTGGGATTGAAGGGCCGATCGCCCCCGATCGAATCGGGGTAATTGCCGATACCGCCGGGCTGCCACTGGCGCCCGTTCGACGGGCTGAACGCGGCGTAGCTCTGATCGTAGGTCTGGCTTGCCTTGCCATACAGGCCGCGCGCAACGATCTTGAAGTTGTCGTCATTGTCGAACTTCAGTTCGAGATTGTAGTTCTGCGACTTGGTCACAGAATGGTCGTTCTGCGACCATAGCGTGAAGTCACCAAGGTCGTAGTCGTAGACGCTGACGGTGTTGAAGTCGTAGGTCCCGCGCACCTTGGCGCCGGTATTGCGCGTCTGGGTCGGCACGAACTCGGCGGCTTGCCAGTTGATGTTAGCCTGCTGGAAGCCGGCGATGCGGGCGCGCTCGTCCTGCTTGGCATAGAAGGCGTCGCCGGTCAGTTCGAGGTTGTCGCTCAGCTTGAATTGGACCGAGCCGTTGATGCCCAGCCGCTCGCGACGGTTCTCGGTGTTGTAACCCTGGAAGCCCTGCGACACGAAATAGGCGTCGTTAATGTCGCCATCGCCGTTAACGTCGGCGCCCTGGGTGCCGAAGCGGACACCGCGCGGGCGGAACGAGGGCGAGAAGCCGCTGGTGCCGAGCGCGTCGGTCCCCTCCGACCGCACCTGACCGCCGTAGCCGGCGATGATGCCTTCCTGCGAATTGGCGAGGTGGATCTTGGTATAGGCAGCCGCCACCAGGATACCGAACCGGTCGCCGCGATACGCCACCAGCCCGTTGACGTTGGGCTCCCACCGATCGGTCTTCTGGCCATGCTGGATTTCGCCCGCGGCCGACACCGTCAGCGTCTTGGTGAAGTCGAACGGGCGCCGCGTGCGCAGGTTGACCGTGCCCGTGATGCCCGCGTCGAGCAGATCGGCAGTCGACGATTTGACGACGTCGGCGCCGGAGAACAGCTGCGACGGGATGTCCTGGAAATTTGGCTGCACGCTCGTGATCGAGTTGCCGCTGAGATAGGATTCGCCGTTCAACAGCGTTGTCACCTGCGGCAGGCCGCGCACGTTGACCGCGCCACCTTCACCCGCTCCGCGGCGAATCTGAACGCCAGGAATGCGCTGCAGCGAATCGGAGATGGTAACGTCGGGCAGCTTGCCAATGTCCTCGGCAGAGATCGAATCGATCACCGAGGCCGCGTTGCGCTTCAGCGCGATCGCGCGCTCCTGCGATGCGCGGATACCGGTGACGACGATGTCGGCGCCCTCGGCGGTTTCGTCCGTGCCACTGGTCGGCGTCGGATCCTGCGCATTCCCCTGCGGCGTCGATGGTCCGGTCGCGCCCGGTGCGGTCGTCTGCGCCAGCGCGCTGCCGGCGAACGCGAGCGCGGATACCGTCGCCAGCAGCGCCAGCCTGCGCACGAGTGCTGCGTTCCCCATGAATCTTCCCCTTGCCTGTTTGTTTTTGTTGATGAGGGCGGGCGTTGCACCGTGACGGATCGCCGATGGCTGGATGGTCACCATCCCCCGTCGATCCCGATAATCTGTCCCGAGATCATGTCCGACGCTGGAGACGCCAGGAACAATACCAGGTTCGCCACGTCGGCGGCCTCGATCCGGCGCTTCACGCTTTGGTTTTCCAGGATCCATTGATTGTATTCGGCCAATCGGTCGCCAAACACGCGCTCCTCGGCGTTCGACACCACCGCGCCCGGCGCCACCGCGTTCACGCAGATGCCGAAAGCGCCCAGTTCGCGCGCCAGCGACTTGGTCAGCCCCAGCACCGCCCCCTTCGACGCGACATAGGGTACGTATCCGTCCCACCGGCCATTGAGGACCAGCGAACAGAAATTGACGATCTTGCCGTAGCCGCGCGCCTTCATCCCCGGCGCCAGTGCCAGGACAAGCGCGAAGGCCGCCGACGCGTTGACCCGCATCTGGTCCTCGAACTCTGCCGACGAGAATTGCTGGAACGGCTTGTTGATTATCAACGCGGCGTTGTTGACCAGGATGTCGATCGGCTGCTCGGTGTCGAGGCTGGCGATACTGCGCTGCGCCTCATCTAGCCTCGTCAGGTCGACGCCGACATAGCGCGCGCCCGACCCTATCTCGGCCGCGAGCGCGTGACCCTCCTGCTCGAGGCAAGGCAGATCGAGCAGGCATAGATGTGCGCCAGCGTCGCGCAGACGTACCGCTTCCGCCCGGCCCAATGTGCCCAGCGCACCCGTGATGAGCGCAGCTTTTCCTGCAAGCACCCCGTCAGACATCCAGACTATTCCTCTCGTCTGTCCGGTCTCGCAGCAACTAGACAGCTTGTCAACAACCTGTATCACAGGTAGCTATCGATCTGCATATAAGGTTGACGAACAACATGTGGTTGGGGGAATGACGATCATGAAGATCACCGCGATCGAGACGATCCGCGTGGCAGAGTTTCCCAACCTGCTGTGGGTTCAGGTCCATACCGACGAGGGGATCAGCGGCCTTGGTGAAACCTTCTACGGTGCCGCCGCGGTCGAGGCGCACATCCACGAGGTTGCCGCGCCGCAGCTGATCGGTCGCGATCCGCTCGCGATCGACGCCATCTCGCGGTTGCTGGCGGGATATGTCGGCTTCCGTTCGACCGGTGTCGAAATCCGCGCCGCATCGGCGATCGACATCGCACTGTGGGATTTATTCGGCAAGGTCGCGGGTGAGCCGATCTGGCAGCTTCTGGGCGGCCGCACACGCGAGTCAATCCGCACTTACAACACGTGCGCCGGTTCGCATTACGTCCGCACGACGCGTGGCCAGTCGATCGAGAACTGGGGCCGCGGCATTACCCGTGTCACCGGCCACGACGATCTCGAAGCCTTCATGACACGCGCCGACGAACTCGCCGCCGACCTGCTCGAGTCGGGTATCACGGCGATGAAGATCTGGCCGTTCGATCACGCCGCCGAACGCAACATGGGCGCATACATTTCGCCCGAAGAGTTGCGCGACGCGTTGAAACCGTTTGAACGCATCCGCAAGGCGGTGGGCGACCGGATCGACATCATGGTCGAATTCCACTCGCTCTGGCTGTTGCCGCCCGCGATCCGCATCGCCGAGGCGCTCGCCCCTTTCGACACCTTCTGGCACGAAGACCCGATCCGGATGGACAGCCTGGGATCGCTGAAGCGTTACGCCCAGCGCAGCCGAGCGCCGTTGTGCGCGTCCGAGACGCTGGGGTCGCGCTGGGCGTTCCGCGATCTGCTCGAAACGGAGGCAGCTGGGGTGATCATGCTCGATCTCGGTTGGTGCGGCGGCCTGTCGGAAGCGCGCAAGATCGCCGCGATGGCGGAGACGTGGCACCTGCCGGTCGCGCCGCATGATTGTACCGGTCCGGTCGTGCTCACCGCCTCGACCCACCTTTGCCTCAACGCCACCAATGCGTTGGTGCAGGAATCGGTGCGCGCCTTCTACAACGGCTGGTACCAGGATCTCGTCACCCAGTTGCCGCCGGTGCGTGGCGGCATGATCACCGTACCCGATGGTCCCGGACTCGGGCTCGAGCTCCATGACGATCTCGACGCTCGGCTGACCGTCACACGTCGCCGCTATGATGCGAACAGCGCCGCATGACCGGCATCACCCGCAAGGACGTGCTCGTCGGCCTCGGGGCAGTTGCGACCGCTCCGGCACCCGCGACTGCGGCGCCGCCACGCCCGCGGCGGGGCCGGCCGCTCGCGATCGCGATGTGGGATTTTTCCTGGCTCGAGCGGCGCTGGCCCGGCGCAGGGTACGAGGATTGGGACATCGCATTAGAGGAGTTGGTCGACCGCGGCTACGACGCGGTACGGATCGACGCCTATCCGCATCTGGTCGCGGCCGACGACACGCGCGAATGGCTGCTGAAGCCGGTGTGGAACAACCAGGATTGGGGCGCGCCTACACTGACGCGGGTCGCCGTCCTTCCTGCTCTCACGCAATTTATAGCCCGCTGCCGCGCGCATGGCGTGCGCGTCGCCCTGTCGACCTGGTTTCGCGAGGACGCCGACAACGTCCGCCAACGGATCAAGACGCCCGCCGCGCTGGCCGACATATGGCGGCAGACACTGCGCGCGATCGAGCGGGCCGGGCTGCTCGACACCATCGTCTACGTCGATTTCTGCAACGAATGGCCGGGGCCGATCTGGGCGACCTTCCTCGATCCGCCGTTGCAATGGGGCGCGTGGCGCGATCCGCGGTCGCTGACCTGGATGCGCGGTGCGATCGCGGCGCTGCGGCCCGACTATCTCGACATGCCGCTGCTGTTCTCGGGAACGGCCGGCGAGATCGCCGACTATGCCAGCGGCGACGCGAGCATGATGGATGCCTGCGAATACCACATCTGGATGGCGAACGGGAAGCACAACGAGTTCGCCAAGGCCGTTGGCTACAAGGGCGACCGCTTCTCGGACGAAGGCTATCACAACCTCCAGCTCCAGGCGTACGACGTCTACACCGCCAGGGCCGACTATTGGCGCACGTCGCTGACCGACCAGATCGCCGCCGCGGCCGCCGCCTCGCGCACTGCGCGGCTGCCGATGATCACCACCGAATGCTGGGGCATCGTCGACTATAAGGATTGGCCACTGCTACGCTGGGATTGGGTGAAGGAATTGTGCGCGCTGGGCACGCTCGAAGCCTCGCGAACCGGTCGTTGGCTAGCGATCGCCACCAGCAACTTCTGCGGTCCACAGTTCCAGGGCATGTGGCGCGACATAGCCTGGCACCGCGCGCTCACCCGCGCGATCAAGCAGGGTCCGGTCGATCCCGCCTTGCAATCAGGTCGACTTTGGGCGCAACTTACCGCCTGATATGACGCGCCCGATCGCCACCCTCTCCGATCATTGCCAGGTGAGCACGCGCGCGTGAGCGAAGGAACGCAGGCGGTCATCGACGCCGTCACCGGATACATCGCCGCTCAGCGCCTACGCAGCGGCGATCCCCTGCCCAGCGAGAATGACTTCGCCGGATCGGTCGGCGTCAGCCGCACGGTGGTGCGTCAGGCGTTCGGCGCGCTCGGCGCGCTGCGCCTGATCGAGACGAGCAACGGCCGACGTCCCCGGGTCGGTCGGATCGACGGCTCGGTCGTGGCCATCCCGATGGCCCATGCGGTCAGCACGGCTCAGGCGACGGTGCAACAGGTATGGGACGCGCGCCGCGCGCTCGAGCGCCGCACCGCAGAATTGGCGGCGATGCAGCGCACCGAGGCGGAGGCGGATCGCATAGTCGCACTGTCCGGCTTGCTGCGCCAGGCGGGCGATGACCTGCCGCAGCAGGTGGAACACGACATTGCCTTCCACGCCGCCATTGCGGAAGCGACGCGCAATCCGCTGCTGGCGCTGCTGATCGGCTCGTTCGCCGAATTGATGCGCAAGACCTGCCCGATCGGATGGCAGGCGCGGCGCACCAACGAAGATCGCCTCGCGGTATTCGACCAGCACGACCGGATCGCCAACGCCATCAAGGCGGGTGACCCGGTCGCGGCGCAAGCGGCGATGGACGCGCATTTCGAACTCAGCCTGCGTGCATTGGCCGGATCCGGCTTCAACTGACGCGTTGCATCACGGCCGGACGGCGATCCGTGCCGGCACGACGTTCCACCCCTTACCGCGCTCCGCGCTCCCTCCGCGGGCGGCTTGCCCGGCACCTGCAGCGCCGCCATCGCGGCGATGCTGACAGCGACGGCGGCTCACGCGAACGTCTTGCCGATCATCAACTTCTCCCGCTTGTCGGTACGGAAGCGCTCCGAAATGCACCAACGTTTCGACCAACCTATGCTACAGGTTCTTGCGCGGTCAATTACAGCGGCCCACACACCGTGGGGCGGCCAGCGCAGAAGGAACATCGGTGACGATCATGAGGCTTGGCTGGACGGCCCTCGCCGCGGCGGGAATATTGACCGTTACTGTATCCGCCGTGGCCACCGCGAAGGCACCGTCAGCGGCAGACACGCCTGCTCCCTCGCTCCTCGCCCACATCTTCGGCGACCATGGCGTGTTGCAGCGCGACCGTCCCATCCCAGTATGGGGCCACGCCGCTCCGCGCGCCGACGTCTCGGTCACGCTTGCCGGCCGAACTGTGGCGGTTCGCGCTGATGTCGGCGGTCGATGGAGCACCACCTTGCCGGCCCTGCCGGCGGGCGGTCCCTACACGCTCACTGTCCAATCGGGCCGCACGCACCAGACCCTCACCGACATGCTCGTCGGCGACGTCTATCTGTGCGGCGGCCAGTCCAACATGGAGTTTCCCGCGCGGCGCGCCACGGGCGCATGGGGTGGGGTCATCCCGCGGGCCATGCCGTCGCTGCGCTTCGCCCATGTCGAACGTGACAGCCGGCCCGCCGCGCTGCGTGATTTCGCCAAGCCGGTGGCGTGGAAGATCGTCGATCCCCAGTCGGTGGGCGATGCCTCGGCCGTCTGCTTCCACATGGCGGCGACGCTGCAGCGCCACCTCGACATCCCCATCGGCTTCATCGAATCCTTCTGGGGCGGAACCACGATCGAGAACTGGATCGCCGCGCCGGTGCTCGGCACCATGGCCGCCTATCGCCCCCGACTGTCAGCACTAGACCGCATGGCGCGCGATACCGATGCCGGTTTGCGAGCACAGGATGACCGCGACGATGGCTGGTGGCTAGCCCATTACTCGGCATGGAACGCGGAACGGGCATGGCGGGGCGTCGACGTCGACGCGTCGGCCTGGTCGATCGCCCGATCGAATGTGGCGGAGACGCCGGCCACCGCGCCGCTGACCGTCGGCTGGTACCGCCAGATCGTCGATCTGTCAGCCGATCAGGCCGCCACCGCCAATCGCATCGGACTGGGCACGATCGACCGGCACGACAGTGTCTGGATCAACGGGCACTGGATAGGCGCGAACGATGCCGACTGGTTCTGGCGCGACTATCCGCTGCGGCCCGGCGTCGTCCATACCGGACGCAACGTCATTGCCATCCGCGTGCTGGGTCGTGCCGGCCTGACCGGCGATTCGGCGCAGCGGGCGATCGTGCTGAACGACGGCACGCGCGTGCCGCTGGCCGATCGCTGGTCCTACCGCCGCGGCGGTGCGGTGCCCGACGGCGCGCCGCCGATCGCGGCGTGGCAGGTGCCTAACAGCGTGTCGACCTTGTACAACGGCATGATCGCACCGCTGGGCGGCTACGGCTTGCGGCTTATCGCCTGGTATCAGGGAGAGGCGAACGTCGGCGATCCCGCGGGCTATGCCCGGCTACTGCCGATGCTGATGACGGATTGGCGCAGCCAATTCGGCCAGCCGGCGCTGCCGTTCATGGTCGCGCAGATCGCCGCCTTCGGCCCGCCGCTGATCCGCCCGGGCGATGCGCCGCGGGCCGCCTTGCGCGACGTGCAGGCGCGGGTGGTGCGCGCCGATCCTGCCGCCGGCCTCGCCGTCACCATCGACGTCAGCGATCGCTTTGACGTTCATGCGCCGCAGAAACGGCTGGTCGGCGAACGGCTGGCGCGTGCGGCTCGCGCCGTCGCCTATGGCGAGGCGATCACGGACGGCGGGCCGCAGGTTAGCGGCGTGGCGCGCGATGGCGACGACCTGGTCGTGACCTTCGACCGCGCCGAACGTGGCCTCTTCACCTATAGCAGCGATGTCGCAATCGGCTTCGAATCCTGCGCAGGCACCGACTGCCGCTATGTAGCGGGGCAGGTCGAAGGACGTACCGTCCGCCTTCGCGGCGGCAACCGGCCCGGCGCGAACCGCGTCCGCTACGGCTGGGCGGATGCGCCGTTCGTCAACCTCTACGGCATCGACGACCTGCCCGCGGTGCCGTTCGCCAGCGACATTCGCTGACAAACCATCACCGCATCCGCCTCATCGCCGCCGCGTGCCCGGCGATGAGGCGCCGGGTCGAGGCGTCGATATCGAAGACGCAGGAACAGCCCAACCGCGATCATCATCACCGCCCGACGTCCCAGCACATCGGCCAGGCGTCCGGTGCCGAGCGCTCCGGCCGCCTTGAGTGCCGGCGCGTTGCCGAGCGACGGTGATTGTCCCGATGCGATCGCCGCCGACGGGGAACGCGATCCGGCGTCCGCGACTCCCGTCTACCGGTCCGGCTCGCGGATCAGCCGGATCGCCTTCACGTCGCCCACCTGACCCGCGGGCAGGCCGACCGAGTGGAGCGACAGCCAGGCGGTGGCCGTCGGCAGGTCGAGATATCCCAGCTCGCCTCGAGCCCAGCGCCGTTCGGGCACCTCGTCGGTGGGATAGGTGCGCCGACCCCATGACGCCGTAGACGGAGGTGCCAGCGGCAGTATCGCGGATGCGCTCGCATTGGCGAACGAGGCGACCATGCGCGGTCCCGTCGTACCGCCGGCGGTCGCATAGCTGACGCTCACCCGGTACCGGCCCGGCCTGCTCACCCGGACCAGCCAACGCATCGAGGCCGATGTGTCGGTCCAGCGATCGACCCAGTCGTGCGCCCATCCCCAATCGCCATGATAGTGGATGCCGCTGCCGTACAGGCTCGCCTCGTTGGCGGGCAGCTCGGTCATTTCGTGGCCCGGCAGCCCTAGTTGCACCGGCTGCACGGCGCTCGCCCCCGACGATGCGTCGGCGTACCAGGCGAGATAGGCCGCCTTCATCGCGGCGAGGCGCGCCGGATCCTTGCTGGAGGCGTTTAGCGCCTGCGACGGATCGGCGATGACGTCGTACAAGGCCCAGCCCGCATCGGGCGTGAAGGTCGCAAGCCAGCGCCCCTGCCGAACCGCGCCGGGCGAGCTCTGGATGGCGACCTCGTCCGGTCGCCGCGTGTTGCGTAGCTGATGCGTGAACAGATACCGCGTGTCCCAATCGCCACCGGCCGATCTTCCCGTCAACATGGGGACGAGCGACTTGCCGTCGATGGCGGGGCCAGGCGGCGGGGTAATACCCGCCAGTTCCATCAGCGTCGGATAGATGTCGATGTGCTGGGCGGGCGTAGCGATCCTAGTGCCGCCGGCCAGGTGCCCCGGCCAGCACATAACGAACGGCACCCTCGTGCCGCCCTCGTCGACGCTTCCCTTCGATCCCGTCAGCCCGGCATTGTAGCGTTGTTTCTTGTCGGGATAGACGGGTCCATTATCCGACAGATACACGACGATCGTGTCGTCCTGCTGCCCCTTCGCGCGGACGGCGTTCAGGATGCGCCCGACATTGTGATCGAAATCCTCGACGAGGGCGTAGATCGACGCGGTGGCGTCGTCCAACCCCGCCGTCTTGTATCGCCCCAGCAAGTTTGGCTTGGCCTCGTAGGGCGAGTGGGGCGCCGGCAGCGGCACATAGAGGAAGTACGGCTTGTCGCCGCTTTGCTCGACGTAGCGCACTGCGCGATCGGCGAGGATGTCAGTCAAATACCCCCGTGCGACATAGCGCCGCTCGCCCCGGACGAGCGCCGGGTTCCAGTAATTGAGGTGGCCATCGACAAAGCCGTCGAACGTCTGGAAACCCTGGCCAACCGGATCCGACGGGAAATGCGCGCCATTGTGCCATTTGCCGAACGCCGCCGTCGCATAGCCGTTCGCCGCAAACGCTTCCGCCATCGTGACCTCGGACGGCCGCATGGCCTCGCCACCGCGCGTCACGCTCCACACACCGGTCCGCAACGATGCCCGCCCGGTCAGGATACTGGCGCGACTGGGCGCACACACGGGACTGACGTGGAATTGGTCCAGCGTCACGCCGCGCCGGCTGAGCGCATCGAGTACCGGCGTGCGGATGGCCTTGTTGCCGTTGAAGCCAACATCGCCGAACCCCTGATCATCGGCGACGATCAGGATGACGTTGGGGCGCCGCGCCTCTTTAGCTTTCGCGGCCAGATCAGGCCGCGCGACGACGTGCGGCACGGTCCCGACCTGCACGATTAGCGACGCCGACGCTAAGGCAAGCCACGATCGCATTTTTCTCGCCCTTTCATGATGTAGCTCGGCCCTCGTCTGGTGCAGCCTAGAGCGATCCCCCACCATCGCAACGCCGATCGGCTAATATGGGCAGAACTTAGTGCTGATCTATACCGGGTTCGTTGCTCGCGACGGTCAGACGCGAACGACGCAGCGAAAGCCGATGTGCCCAGTCGAGGTGTCGATCGTCTGCGCCTGGCGCGCGGCCGGCCTGTAGCGCTGGCAATAGGTGGCGGCGCAAAGATGCGATCCGCCCTTCAGCACCTTGCGACCCAGCAGGGAGCTGCCGTCGCGATCCACGCTGTCGCGCTCGCGACCACGCCGCGGGTCGGTGGGCAGGCCGCAGCATCCCTTGGCCCTGCGCCGCCCGCTTGGGGTCGGCCGTACCAGTCGGCTGTCCACTCCCACACGTTGCCGATCATGTCGTGGAGGCCATAGCCGTTGGCGGGAAAGGCCTTAACCGGCGACGTCCGTTCATAGCCGTCGAGGAGCTGGTTCGCGAATGGAAACAGGCCTTGCCAATAGTTCGCCATCATCACGCCGTCGGGCGCCAGCGTATCGCCCCATGCATAATCCGCGTCCTCGAGCCCGCCACGGGCGGCATATTCCCATTCCGCTTCGGTCGGCAGCTCTTTGCCGGCCCATCGGGCGTAGGCGAGGGCATCGGCAAACGCGACATGTACGACGGGATGGTCGCCCAGGTCCTCGATCCCGCTGTCCGGTCCCGTCGGATGCCGCCAGTCGGCGCCGGTAACGAAATGCCACCACAGCGAGGGATCGTCGGTAGGCACGGGTGCATCGGTCCGCTGAAATACCAACGATCCCGCATCGATCGGTTTGCTGTTGAATGCTGGGCAGTGGGTCACGTCCGGCGCAAGCTCCGCCATCGTCACGTGCCCCGTTGCGCTGACGAAGCGGGCAAACGCTTCGTTGGTTACAGGCACCTCGTCTATCCAAAACTCTTCGACTTGGGCTTCATGGACCGGTGCCTCTTCAGGATAGAAGCGGTCCGATCCCATCTTGAAGCTTCGTGTCGGTAATCTCCTCATCCCCTTATGAGAGGGGATTTGATTCGAGAGCTGGGAAGACCTATGCATCTTGCTTGTTTAATCGGCACCACCAATTTCCGATACCGTTAACGCCAGCAACCTTTCTCGCTGGCTGACACACTGGCAAGCGAACACTCCAGATCACCGCGAGATGGCGCCATTTCCGTGTGTCGCCGGTTTTCCCGGTATTTGTTCCCGATTGGCATTCCCAGAGTGTTTTATCCCACGGTTTGATGGTGCGATTCTTTCGATGAAATGGAAGGAGTAGTATGGGACAGGTTCCGCAACCTTTTGCTGGGGAGAAAAGTCGGCAGAGGCGGAGGGTTCCTCCACCTCAATGTCCAGACCTGGTGGATTAGGGATTGGCCGCTTCGGGGCAGCCGCAAGCTTAAGCTGCCACTCGTTCATGTGGCAGGCCGGGGCCTCGAACGGCTGTCGGTGGTGATGGGGTGGACGCCCCCGACGGCATCGATGTGCCAGAGTGGAGGTGTTGAACACCACTGAGGGAGGCGTCCGTGTCAGAGGTTACCACGATCGGGTTGGATATCGCCAAGCATGTTTTTCACGCGCACGGCGCTGATGAGCGCGGCGTAATGGTGTTCAGTCGCAAGCTGACCCGCGGCAAGCTGCTGGATTTCTTCGCCAAGCATCCGCGCTGCGTGGTGGCACTGGAGGCATGCGGCGGTGCGCATCACTGGGCTCGCGAGCTCCAGGCGATGGGCCATGAGGTCCGGCTGATTCCGCCGGCTTACGTGAAGCCATTCGTAAAGCGGCACAAAAACGATGCGGTGGATGCCGAAGCGATCTGCGAGGCAGCACAACGACCGAGCATGCGGTTTGTGGCGGTGAAGAGCGAGGAGCAGCAGGCCGCGGCGCTGGTGTTTCGCACGCGCGATCTGGTCGTGAAGCAGCGGACCCAGATCGCCAATGCGATCCGTGGGCACCTGGCGGAATATGGCTGGGTCGCACCCAAGGGTGCCGCTCACCTCGCTGTGCTGGCAGACCTGCTCGAAGACGGCGAGATCGGGGAAACGCTGCCGGAGGCGGCGCGGCCGATGTTCGCCATGATGGTCGACATGCTGGCGGTGCTCGACAGGCGGATCGCCGAGCTGGACAAGGAGATCACGCGTCGCGCTCGCGAGGATGAGGTCGCACGCCGGTTGATGACCATCCCCGGCATTGGTCCGATCACCGCCACGGCCATTGCGGCGATCGCTCCACCGGCAGAGACGTTCGCCAAGGGCCGCGACTTCGCCGCTTGGCTGGGGTTGGTGCCGAAACAAGCGTCCACCGGCGGCAAGCAGAAGCTTGGCGCGATCTCGCGAATGGGCGAGCGAACGCTGAGGCGCCTGCTGATCATCGGCGCCAGCGCGGTCGTGCTCCAGGTGAGCAAGCGCGGGGCGCCGGCCGGCTCATGGCTCGAGGGCATGCTGGCCAGGAAGCCACGAATGCTGGTGACGGTCGCGCTCGCCAACAAGATGGCCCGCACCGTCTGGGCGTTGCTGGTCAGGCAAGAGGATTACAGAGCTCCGGTCGCAGTCGCGGCGTAAGCCGAGGCGGGCCAGAGGCGTCGGAGGGCGCGGTCGGTCGAAGGAGGGTATGGCACAAGAGTCGGCGAGACGGGGCCGGAAGAACCAGGGCTTTCCACCGTGCCATGAGCACGCTGTTGGTGATGTGGTTCCGGTCCGCGAACTCCCATACGGGCCAGCAGCTCAGCGCTGCATCAAAGGCCGGACAGATGGCAGCATCCGACTACGTGTCAGAACTTCCAGATACCGCTTGCAACCGAAGGGGCGTCCACAGATGGAAAGCGGCCAGTCCGCTTACGGGTGCCCACTAGCGCTAAGCTGCCATTTGTTCAGGCTTCCCTATCGGCAGCTTTGCGCCCTAATCTCGGTCATCCGACCAATCTACCAGCAATCTCGAAACTCGCGATTCATTCAGGAACGGTCGACGGGAGCAACTGGCGGATTGCCGCACGTTTGGTTTGGAGCAGCGCGAAATAGATAGTCGCCGTTCATTCAGCAGCCGGTCGGAATCGAAGACGCAGACTGGCTCGTGACAAGCGGAATAGCCATTTCGGCCATCCGAATCCCTTAGCCGATCAATCAACGAGCCGCGACGTGGTCGTCACCAGCCAACCTTTGGCTGCTCGCGCATCGCCAACCGCCGAGGTCGGCGGGATGTCGTTTGGGCTCGGTCCGACCCGCCTCGATTTAGCTGGCGCTCGCGAACCTTTCGCGGTGATGTGCCAAGTAGTCGGATCCGGGCCATAGGCGTTCGTCTCCGGGCAGGTGCAGCCGACCGTCCGTCGGGAGGAATGTGCGCCTCAGGTGCTCGGGTAGCAAGTTATGGGCGACCAGGAGGCGGTAATCCTCACCGACCGAAACGAGGTGGCGGTCGAAGAGCCAGTGTGCGGTGCCGCACAGTGCAATGCCGTTCTGGATAACGTCCGGTCCATTCAGGGCGACAGGCACAATGTGCGCGGCTTGCGCCTCCGCGCGTCCCCCACCGTTGATGATGCGAAGCCCGGTCACGGCGCAGGTGTCGTCGTAGGCGGCCAGGACTGCTCCGCGGAAGCTGGCGTCGCGGATGCGCCTGTTGACCAGCAGCTGCGCGACCCGCCGCGCGCGGTCCTCTGGCGCGTCCGCTGCCGCCGCCTCAGCCGCGAGCGCCGCCTCCGGGGGACCCACATCCAACCTGCGCGAGTTCGCCGGCGCCAGCGTGGCACTCAGCCCCTTCAGACAGATCGCGGCAAAGTCGACGTCCTCCAGCGGTCTGACGGACCTGCCGCGCAACGCGACCCCCACGCCCGCGCGTTCCGGCAGCACCCGGAGCGGGCCCTCCTCGTAGCGTCCTTCGGTCGCGAACGGCACCTTCGCATCGAACGGCAGGTAGTCGGCCACTAGCGCGTAGGCGTGAGTGGGGTCGAGCGGATCATCGATGACGTCCACGACACGGGCGACGCCGAAGTACGCCTTGGACCCGCCGTTGCGGTAGGGTTCGCGATACACGATCCAGTCGCCTCGCGTCGCGAGCATCACGTCGAGGTAGAGCCGCTTGGGAAAATGGTACCGCCTGGCGACGTCGTCCCTGTAGGGCGAGCCCACCTTGGCATCGAAGACGGCCTTCATGCCGCTCGCCGCGCGTCCTCGAGCGCCCGGAGCGGCCTGCGCTCCAGCTCGAACGTGTCGACGAAGAGGACATCGTCGCTTCGGGCCAGCGCCTCGCCTTCTGGTCCGTCGCGCTTCCAGAGCGGATGGATAACCAGCATCGTCCGGGCCCTGCCGCCCCCGCCGTTCTCGACGAGGCAGGGCAGTCCGGAGCTTGCATGCACGCCCGCCACCAACGATCCCGGACGCATCCGCGCGGTGGTCGCGGCCAGCGCGGCGGCACGCTCGTGCCACCCGGCCAGTTCGGGGTGCGCCAGGTCGCCGTCGAGGCCGCACGCGTGCCCCGGCTCGATCATCGCGCGGAGGTAGGACAACCCAAGCCGCCAATCCAGGAGTCCGTGGTACGGACGGTTCGAGTAGCGCTGGATGCATCGGTAGCACGACGTCTGGCACCTGGCCGCGTGCTCGCCTTCGTCGTCGATCGCGAGCAGGTCGACCAGCGGCCACCTCCCCGGTCCTCGACCACGCTGCGGATCAGGTCGACGATCTGCGGACGGCCTTGGCTCGTATCGGTGCCAAGGCGCCGCGAGAGGCCGGAGCCGTTGATGAGAGCGTCGGCGACCTGGAGCATCGGCCGCCCGTCCCTCAGTCGCGGCTCAAGCGCCTCGAACTCGTCGGACGAGACGTCGAGATCAATCGCCGCCCGCTGCACCAGCATCTGCGTTGCGCTGATCGCGGCCGCGCGCGTCGGCAGGTGCGAGTCCATTCCTCTCCTGGCCACCTTCAACAAGGTCAGGCGGGGGTCGTGGGACATCATCTCGAGGTAGAGCGCGTCGGTCTCCTTCTTCGCGATGAGACCGAATCTCGCGTCCGAACCCGGCTCGACCGCCCAGCGCCCGCCTGAACCGGGGTTGCGGGCCACGTCGGGATCGACGGCCTGGGTGCCCTGGAGTTCCGTGATCCAGTTCGCGGGCGGGACTGGTACGCCAAGATCCTGCGCCTCGACGACCGCGAAGCGCGCGGCCGATCCAAGATCGTCCTCGGGCCCGTCGTTCAGCTGCATGATGGTCACGCCAGCGCCGCGTCTCACGCGGACGTTGCCGATGTCCGCGGTCTCACCCCCGTGCAGCAGGGTGGCGACGGTGCGGGTCGACATCCGGCCGATCGTGTCGAGGTCGTTCCGCTCCGGCCTGAAGTCGGTTCTGAACGCCGAAGGCGTGACATAGTCGAGAAACGCGTCGGCCGGGATGTCCGCCCGGCAGTCCTCGCACGGCAGCGCCCCGATGGGCCGCGTCACGGCGTAGCTCGCTGAACCGCACTGCGGGCAGAGCGCGACGCTGTGCTCGGACTCCTCCAGTCGGACGCCGCGGCGACGACGACGTCGTTGCCCCGCCGGTCCGGAGGCAGCAGGGTGCCGGTGAAACCGATCACGCGATGCTTCCGCTTGTCCTTGGTGAGGACCGAACCCGGCGCGAACTCGAAAACGGCCATGTCCAGGTCGCGGTCCATCGTCGACCAGTCGTAGTCGGTGTTCCGATCCTCGCTCTGCGCGCGCAACCCGAGGTAGAGCTGCCTGACGCGGGTCGGCATCCCGTACATCGGCAGCAGCCCGCGCTCGGCGAGGAACTGCGCCAGACCCCGGCGCTCGCCATGAATCCGCGAGCGGCGCTGAGCCTCGATCTCGCCGACGATCGCGTCGACCGTGGCGTTCGCCAGAAGCCTCGCGCGCTGGTCGCGATCGATCGTGGCCGCCTCTACGAAGCCGTCCCGAACATCCTCCGTCGCCGCGAGCGCGCGGCGAAGCGCCAGCGGCCAATCCTCGCCCGCCACGTCGCCGTAGTATTCGTCCGTGGGCACGTACTCGCCATGCACGTCGGGCGGCACTAGACCGTCGCTCGGGAAGCCGACCCCCTGGTCCTCGTACTCCCGGCGCAGGAGGTCGAAGGCGGCACGCAGCCAGACCTTGCGGAGCAGGCGCATCGGAATCGGGTCGTGATCGGCCGCGAGGAAGGGCGGCGGGGGCGGATCCCCGGTGATCGCGGCGGGATGGGCGAAATAGTAGGCGTCGTGGCTGCGCCCGCGGCAGAAGGTCACCACGAGCGAGAAGGCCTGCCCGCGACGTCCGGCGCGGCCGACCCGCTGCTGGTAGTTGAACCTCTGCGGCGGCATGTTCGCCTGGTAGACGCTCTGCAGCGATCCGATGTCGATGCCCACCTCCATGGTGGTCGTGACCGAGAGCATGTCGATTTCCCGCGCGCGTCGCGAAACCGGGTTCTCCCCCTCGACGAAGATGCCCTTGAACTTCCGCAAGCGGTCGGAGAAGTCGTCCGTCTGCCCAGTCAGCTCCTCGCACCGCAGCCGGAAGCGCCTGACGCCCTCGGCCTGCCCGCGCACGATCCGCCTCCCCAGGAAGTTCGACGCCCACAGCTCCTCAACCCGTCCCGTCGCCTCCGGCGACAGCGGCGCGTAGCAGCGGGTGCACAGGCCGACCCCGCGGTGCATGTGGACGCGCTCGCACGATCCGCACCGCCAGTACGGATCGTCCTCGCGCGCGATCCGCAGGTACACGTTCTGGATCCTGAAGAGGCCGTTCTGGTGGCCCATCGCACTGAGCCGATGCAGGATGCCGGTCAGGCCCGCCCCGCCGTCGTCGCCGAACACCGCGCGGGCGAAGCGCAGGACGCGATTGGTCCGGGGCACTGCGGAGGCGTCGGGCCACTCCCTGGCGCCGTTCTCGTCGAAGAACTTGTTCTCGCGCACGCGCGTGGCGCTGGCGAAGACGCGCAGCCACGCGTCCATGCGGTCGACGTCGTCGCCGGCACCGTCGGAGAGCGACGGGTAGGCGAGGCCGGTCTCCTCGAGCGCGAAGAACGTGTTGGCGAAGATAACGTCGTCGACGAGCTCGGTCTGCTGGTCGAAGATCCTGCCCCAGAGCTTGGCCTTGTCGGCGTCGGAGAGGTCGGTGCTGTAGCGGACGACCCCCGCCTCCTCCCGGAACGCCTCGTGCCAGGGCCTCTTCATGAACGTCTGCAGACCGACCTCATCGAACGGATGCACGCCGAGCCGCACGTACTCCGCTATGAGTTCGCCGACGGCGTCGCCCTGGGCACCCACGTCGAAGATGCGCGCGAGCTGAACCTTGCGGTTGGCGACGCTGACCTGGCGGTCCGTGGTCTGCTGATTGAGTTCGGCCATCAGCGCCATCGCCTCGGCCTGGCCCTCGATGGTGCCGCTGGCCAGCAGCTCGCCGGCGCGCGCGAAGGCGGCCGTACGGTCGAGCGCCTCGGCCGACCGCCGCTCCAGGTAGCGGCGCGCCACCGAGACCAGCACCTCGCGCCTGAGGTCGCGCAGGTGCAGGCGCTCGATCTCAAGGGACTGATTGGCCGCGTCCTGCCGACTGTCGGAAAAGACGATGCTCTTCGGGTCCGCGCCAATCGCGTAGAGCAGCTCGAATAGCTCCGTCGCGACGAGCTGGGACGCCTTGCTGACGCCGGTGCGAAACGCGCGGATGGGCGAACGGGAACGGCTGGTCGACGGTCGGTTCGAGTAGTCGGTGCCGCACTTGGGACAGCAGAAGGGCTGCGCGGACTTCATGCCGAGAGTCGAGCCGTTCCGCACGGCGGCGTCGGCCTGGAAGTAGAGACGCCCGCCGATAGAGCCGGCGGGAACCTCGCCTCCGACCGTCAGCACGCCCGTCTCGGGATCCAGGCTCGCCGCCTCCCAATCGTCGTAGCCCTTCTCCGAGACCTGCGGATCCGACCGTCGCGGCCAGAACACCGCGAACTGGTCGAAGGTCATAGAATCGTAGTACTCGGCGGCCGCGCGCTCCGGCAGGTTCTCCAGCTCCGCCGTCGCGGGCAGGAGCTCGGTTTCGCGCCTGCCGCCGTTGGCCGTTCCCCGCTGCCCGCCGACGAGCAGATCGCCGCACGCCTCGCAGTAAAGCAGCTCGAAAAGCCGCGGCCCGCGCACTTCGCCGGGCGCGGGAGCTGCGTGCGACAGCCCGCGCTCAACGCCCAGATCGGAGTAGCGGACCCCGCCCTCGTCGTCGACGGAGAGCGCGGCGAACAGCCCTTCCACGTTGCGCACGAAGCAGTGGACGCGGAAGGACGGCGTCGCCGGGTCGACGCGGACCGCGTCGCGGAAGGCGGTGGACTCCGGAAGCGCGCGCGCCAGCATCAGCCCACGGACGGCCTCGACGCGAGCCGGGTCGCCGAAGACCCGTCCCGCAATGTCGCCGACCGATCGCGCGCGGACGCCGTCCCCCTCGCGGCACGCGTCCGTCAGAACCGCGGCGGCCGCCTCGGCGAGCGCGCGAACCGTGCGTTCCCCTTCCGGGATCCCCAGCGCCGCGGCGGCTTCGTCGATGGCACCCTGGGCCGCGGCACCGTCGTCGAGGCGTGCGACCATGTCTGAGCCCGCGGCGCAGGCCCCGAGCAGCGCCTCGAAGGGCTCAGCGGCGGGGGTGCTGGCGCCCGCCGCCGGGAGCTCGGCCACGCCCCGCACCACGCAGCTCTCCCAGAACTCGGTGGTCTCGGAGCCGGCGTCGCCGGGACCCGAGCTGGTGCCGAAAGGCGCGAACATGTCGCGCAGATAGCGCCGCGACTGATGGCCGCGCTCGCCGTCCATCGGGAGCGAGGCCGACGATGCGAGGATGCGCAGCTTGTGGCGGTGGCCGGGGTGATCAAGGCCGAGCCGCTGCACGAGGGACTTCACCAAGTAGGCGATCTCCGTGCCCGCCGAGCCGCGGATCAGGTGGAGTTCGTCGAAGACCAGGTAGAAGTAGGAATCGTCGCTGGACTCCAGCCAGGACCGGGTCCGCTCGAAGATACCCTGCTCAACCTCGCGCGAAAGCATGGCTCCCAGCATCGAGGCGTTGGTGACCAGCAGGTCCGGGGGGCTGTCGTGCATGTCCCATCGAGAGACCATCTCCCCGCCGTCCAGCGACGGGAAGATGTAGCGGGTCAGATCAGGGGCGGGCCGGCCCTCGGCGCGCGCGAGCTCGGCCTCCGCCGCGTCGTGCCGCCGGGCCGCGGACTGGTCGGCGTCGTAGTCCAGGAGAGCGAGCCGCAACTGCCGGAGCCTGCGGCTCCGGCGACGCCGTTCGGACTCCTCGCCCGAGATCTCGCGGGTGGTGCTCGTAGCCGGTCACCGGCGTCGAGCCGGTGTACTGGCCGAAGAAGAGGCGGTTGCCGGCGAAGCGCGCGTCCATGGTCGCCCGCGCTTCATCGGAGTCGAGGGTCCGCCTCAGACGCACCATCTGATCCTCAACTAGGGCGTTCATCGGGTAGAGCACGAGGGCGCGCACCGCGGCCGGCCGGTTCTCGCCGACACGCCGGGAGTCCACTTGGACCGCGGCGTCGCCCACCAGCGATCGCTGAGATAGCCGGCCGACGGCGCGGTCCACCCAATCGCCTCCTGCGCCATGGCGGCGAGGATCGGCAGCATAAAGCTCTCGGTCTTGCCGGAGCCGGTGCCGGACGTGACGATGCCCGGCCGGCCCGGCCTGATCCCGCGCGCCAGCATCTCCACCTGGTGCTGGTACGGCGCGTACCCCGAGGCTCGGCGCAGCTCGCCCTGAGACGCCGAACCCTCGAACAGACCGGACAGGGCGAGCTCGACGAACGCGACGCGCGCCTCGCGGTTGAGCGGCTCGAGCGGCCCGTGCGCGAGGTCGACCAGCTCCTCCAGCCTGCGCTCGCTGGATCGGTAGCGTGGGACGGGTTCGACGAACGGCAGCGTGGCGAAGACGTCGGGGCGCTCGAGCAGAGCCCGCCGCGCCTCCGCGACGACCGGATCGGAGATGCGGAAGCTGGTTTCCACGTAGGACCTGAAGAAGTCCTGGATGCGGTCGAAGCCGCCGATCGGGTCGAGCACCTGTTGTCCCCTCTAGCTTCCGGTACTACCGCGGATGATCGTCAGGAAACGGCGCGCCGCGCGCTCGCCCGCCGTCCCGTCGTCCGGCGTGATCGCCGCCGCCTCCGCCGCGATCCGCGCCGTCCTGACCGCCACGGCCACTTCCAAGTCCGTGCCGTCGGCAGCGAGGGATGCGAGCGCCGCGTCCGCGGCGGACAGGTCCTGCGCGCGATCACCCGGATCCAAGCGTCCCGCGAGGGAGCCGGAACCGAGTAGGCGCGGGGCCAGCAGGGCGGACCCCGGCGCCACGGCGCCCTCGACCGCGAGGCGGCAGGTGCCGGGGGAGCGAAGCGGCCTCCGAGGCGTCCTGATCCAGCAGCGTCGCGAAGAGAAGCAGTCGCCGCGGGATCAGGCCCCTGCGGGCGAGCGCAGCGAGGGCGGGGTGCCACGAGCGGGCTGCGGAGCGCTCGATGCCGCGCAGCTGAACGAGGTGGACGTGCCCCTCCGACGCCAGCGCAGCCGCCTGCGAGACCTGCGAGGCGAGACCGGAGCCCGGCCGCGACCAGATGTCGTCCGGCGCGATCACCGTCTCGTCGGCGTCGAACGGCACGAGGCGCCCGGCGGCTAGCAGCGCCTCGGCGACGAGCGCGAAGTCCTCCGCCTGCGGTCCGTGGAGGACCGGCACCTCGCCGGCCAGCGCGAGTGCGGCGAAGTCGGCCATGAGCGCTTTGCCCGCCGGCGTGAGAAGCGCACACGACGCGATGCGGGTCCCGAGCTCGGCCACGTCGAAGGAGGCGACCGCACCCGCGTCGGCTTGCGCGATCTCGGTTACCGCCCGGGGGTGGCAATGCCCCGCCTGGCGCGCTCAGCGAACTCGCGTTCCGCCGCCGCCGCACGCTCGGCGGCTGCACGGGCAGCCTCCTTGAGCCCATCAGCCTCGGAGCGGAGTTCGCTCGCCCGCGCGTCAAGGGCGTCGCACTCCGCTTCGAGCCTCTCCCGCTCCGAACGCGCGGCCTCGACCGTCGCCGCGGCCTCCTCCCGATGACGTCGGGCCTCGTCCTCGCCTTGCGCAGCGCGCTGCGCGAGGCGACGCTCCAGGTCGGCGGAAAGCTCGCGCTCGCGCGCCGAGGATCGCTCGTCCGCCGCCTTCGCCAGCGCGGCCTCGCGCGCCGCGATGCGCGCGGCCTGCTCGGCCCTACGCCCGTCCAGCTCGGTCTCGAACTCGCGCTCCGCCGCGGCGCGCGCATCCTCGCGCGCATGCGCCGCCTCGCGGGCAATCGCGGCTTCAACCGCGGCCGCGATCTGGGGATCGCCGCGGGCTGCGGCGAGGTACGCTGCCATCACCTCGCGGTCCGCCCTCAGGCGCGCCGCCAGGTCGCCGGAGCGAAGGGCCTCGAAGGCGAGTTCGTGGTCGGTGCCGATCGCGGACACGCGGCCGGTCTTCTCCTCCCGGTGCAGGTCCAGCCAGGCGATCAGCTCGGGCAGGCGCGGATCGTCCGCGCCGGCCAGAGCCCGAACGACGTGGGCGACATAGTCGGCACCCGGAGACCAGTCGTGAACGGCGAGCGGCGGGGCGTCCACCGGGTCGTACAGCGTACGCCCCGTGGCGCCCGACGGCTCCGGAAACGCGCATCCCTCGTCGAATGACAGGCACGCCACCTTGCCGAGACTCCGGTCGGCGCAGCGAAGCCGGCCGTCGCGGGCGCGCTCGAGCTGCATGGTGAGGACGCGGTCGTCGGAGAAGCGCACCGACCAGTGACCCGCCTCGGCAGCACCGTCCCAGCCCTCGCGCGTTAACAGGAACCGGGCCGCCTCTACCGTTCCCAATCCGCGCAGGTCGGCGAAACGGCTCAGGAAGCGATGCGCGCCCACCCGGACCTGCCTCGCGCCGGGGCGGCCCTCGTCGGCCACCTGGAAGGCGACCCACTCGCCGGAGCTGGCCTCGAGCGCCGCCGGACCCTGCAGCTCCACCTGGCCGGTCTTGGGAAAAGCTTGCGCGGCGCCTCGATCGACTCCCAGTCCTCGGTGCCGCGACGGACCAGCACGTCCACCGGCGCGCGCCCGCCGCTGCGCCTCGCGACCTTGCCCGCGTACCAGGGGCGCCCGCCGCTCACGCCGCGAGCACCCTGCCGGCGTGCCACCGGAGCCGTGTCCGGCCGCCGTCACGACGCGGACGCGTCAGCGGCGTGCCGCCAGCCGCTCCCGGCGCGACCGCGGCGGTCTCGGGCAATCCCGCGAGGCTTCCGGGCAACGCGTCGGCGAAGGCGCGGAGGGTCGCGACGTCGACCGGATATGTGTAGCCACCGCCGTCCGCAGGACCTGCGCAGGAGAGCGCGGCGACCCGCAGCCGCCGGGCCAGTTCGAACGGGAGGGCTCCTTCCGCCGACGTGCGCACAAGCAACCCGTCGCGGACCTCCAGGAACGGGATCCCCGCGATCGAATGGCCTTGGGCGATCGCCGCGGTCCGGGTGGCGTGACAGGTCTCGCCGCCGGTCCAGCGGACCCGGTACTGGTCATGGTCGCGGCCGCCGGGATGCGCCCACCGCTCGATCTCGACGGGACCCTCGGAGGCGATACCGACGACGAAGCGCCTGCGCGTCCAATCCCAGGACGAGGCGCGGACATGATCGGCGGCGACCAGTTCGGAGATCTCGATGCGCCCGGCTGCGGCTGAAGAGGACGTGCCCTCGCGCACCGGCCAGCCCAGCGCCCCGGAGATCGCGAGAGGATCGACGCCGACCGCCCCGATGATCGGCGGAGCCCAGGCGGAGAGCGGTCGCACGCGGAACGGAGCTCCGCCGGCGCCAACCGCCACCTGCCTGAACTCCTCTTGGAGTGCCGCACATGTTGCGCCATCGACCAGGGTGCCCCAAGCGGTCGCCCCGAGTGTGACGGGCTCCAGCGTCCAGAAACGACCCCGCCACCGAGCGCGATGCCGCGCCGCGACGAAGCCGGACTCCTGCATGGCGCGCAGCACTTCCCAGCCCGAAGCGGGGCGCCCGCGCGCGACACCAGGTCGATGATCTCCGCGTCGCCGAGCCCCGACCGTCCCGACGCGTAGACGGCCTCGAGGAGGTCGCCGACACCGCACAGCCCGCCCTCCCACACGATGGGCGGCAGGACCGACGGCGACGGCAGAGCGCCTTCACCCTCAACCTGATCGACGAGCCATTCCGCCACGGCCGGCCCCCGCTCGGCCGCTCGACCCAGTTCGCCATGGGGCGCGGCATCGCGGTAGAAGCGGACGCGACGTGTCCATTCGGGCGCGTCGCCGCTGGTACCGGACGAGACCGAGAGCTCGTACGAGCCGTCGAGGTCGGCGTCGGCGGCGATCTGTCCGCCATCGCAGCGGGCAGACGGGGGCGACAGCCCCCGCTCGACCACCTCGCGGACGGCGCTGGCGCGGCCCGCCGCGACGATGCGGGGCAGGAACCGCCTCCGTCCCAGCATTCCCGAGCCGGTGCTCACGCCACCCTCGACGGAGACGTCGATCAGGCGCTCGCGGCGGAGCCTCGACAGCTGCAGCCTGGCGAGCAAATCGTCCACCGTGCCTGGCGGGACCGGCGCGGCCGTCAGCAGCCAATCGCCGTTGGGCGCGAACGCGGCGTTGGTCCCGCGCGCGACCGCGGCGTGCGTCGGCGCCACCCCAACGTGGACGCGACCGGGCGGCGGATCCGACTCCGCAGCCCAGCTCGCCATGCCCGTCTGCCGGAAGAACACCACCCCGCGCTGCGCGGCCGCGGCCAGGTTTCCACTTCGGACCACCGGGATGGCGCGCATCGCTGCGGCGAGCGTGACGACCGGGGAACCGTCAAGACGCAGCCCCGCGCGACCATCCTCGTCAAACTCGATCCTGAGCGAGACATCGTTCGGCCCGTCGCCGGCCGACCTGTTGTTCGCGGCCCTGAGCACGAGCCGCCAGAAGCGATGGCCCGTGGACGCGCCGCCGCCGCGAAACGCGTCCCGAAACTCGGCGAACGCTGACTCCATGCCCCACGACGCGCCGTCCCGGGCTATTGCCGCTTCGATCGCGCGGATCAGGCCGGGCGGGTCGGAGGCGCCCCGGGGAAAGTTGGCGAGCGCCTTCTCCAGAAACCGGACGTCCGAGCGGGTAGGGAATGACAGGCGACGCGTGTGGCCGATCTGGGTCCACGAGCGGGGGTCGGGAAGCACGAGCCTGCGGAACGGCTCACCAGCGGCGAGCCGCGCCTCAAGCCAGTGTTCCAGATCGTGCCACATCGACGCGATGCCGGGCAGCTGCATCATGGTCCGCGACGTGCCCAGCCAGATCTTCAGGCGCTCGCGGAACTGGCCCTGCCCCGAATAGGCACCGTCGAGCAGAGTATCGATCAGAAGCGACGCGCACAGGTAGGCGAAGCACTCCGGGCGGGTCGTCCCTGCGATGCGGGGCGTGCCGGAGCGGAAGGCGTCGAACACGCGCGGGTCCGTCCGAACCGCGGTCCTGAACGCCTCCTCCGCCTGCCCAGCGGTGGCGGCGGCGTCCGGGAAGACCGCGGCGAGGGTCTCGCCGGTGATCTCGAACGACCGCAGGGGCGACGCATCGCCGCATTCGCCTAGCCGCAGGAAGTGGTCGACCAGCGCCCGCTCCCAAGCCGCAAGCGTGGTCGGCAGCGCATCGCCGCTCAAGCGGGCAGCCTTCCTGCGGCGTCCTCGTCGCGACGGGCAGCGGGTTCAGCAGGAGCCGTGACGATCCTCTCGATGATCGTGCGCGCGATGAACGACACGACCGGCGCGACCACGCCGTCGCCCATCAGCTGGAAGGCATGCTGGTACCGCACGGGCAGTGGATAGTCCGACGGCAGGCCCATCAGGGTAGCCGCCTCGCGAGGCGAGAGCAGCCTCGTCCTGACCAGGTCGCCGTCCACGACCACGATCTCGCGGCCGCGAAGCGCCACCGCGCGGAGTGCGCAGGCATCCGAGGGTCGGCCCGAAAGCGATTTCAGCACACTGCACGTTACCGTCCCCGTCGGGGCGAGGCCGCATGCGCAGATATAGGCTGCCGACCATCGGACGACCTGCCTCGCGGGCGAGAGCGAGCCGAGCCCTGTGCGCAGGAGGCATCATGGCCAGCAGGCGTCGGGTCTCCTCCTCGGGATGCCAGTCCGCGGCATCGGAAAGGTCGAGCGCGTCGGCCAAGGCGCTCTCCGGCGGCTCCGGGGCCTCGCCCAGCGTCCACCAACGCCACCTCTCGGATGCCGCCGGGGACAGCAGTGCGCGCGCGGTCGCGATCGCGGGATTGTGCCAGGGCCGCACCGGTGCGTCGACCTGGAGGTCGGCGGGAACGGACAGATCCCCCCGGGCGGCTATGACGAACACCCGCGGTCGCGACTGCGCGACGAAAAGCTTCGCGTCCACCGTGACCGCACCGAACGCGTAGCCGAGCTTGGCCAGCGCCTCACAAACGGCGGCGAAGTCGCGCCCGCCGTTTGACGATAGCAGACCAGGCACGTTCTCCAAAACGATGACAGAGGGATGTCGCGCCTCGAGCTTCAGGTCGGCCATCAGGTCCATGAACGGCCACAGCGCGCTGGATCGCGTCGCGCGATCATCGGAAGATCCGACGCCACGGCCCGCGCCGGCCACCGACAGGTCTTGGCACGGGAAGGAGGCCCAAGCGAGGTGGGCCTCCGCTGGCAGGTCTTCCACCCGCACGTCATCAATGTTCCGCTCGTCCAGCTCACCATCGCCCCAACTTGCCCGATAAGCTGCAGCCTTGAGCGCGCTGTTGTCGTTCGCGAACGAGCACGACCAGCGAGCGCCCAGGCCCACACGCGCCATGCCGCCGCCCGCGAAGAACTCGTAAAACGTGAGTGGGGCTTCCGACCCTTTGATCAAATCCGCCCCCACTCGCTCCAGCATGGAAAAGTGTCCGGAACCGCTGATCCTTCTTCCCCCATTCTCAAGACATTCTCCAATGCGTTCTGAGCAGCTTACAACCGAACAGCGCGGGGGGAAGAGCTACGTCGAAGAAAATCGCGTGCGGTGATCTGCGCCGTTGGCACCCAGAGATCGGCGCGAAGGTCGTGGCCTACGGCTTCGCCGATCTGGATGTTGGGGAGGCGGACGCCGATGCCGACGTCGCCCGACCGATCTCCCGATATCTTTACAGGTCTGCGGCACTGATCACCGACATCGAGCCGGAAGACAGGTCGCGCGGACGGCCATGGCCGTTCTTCCGGGTGGATCGCGACTGGCCGGGCGGCATGAGCGGCGGTCCCGTGGTCAACGCAGGCGGCCACGTGGTTGGCGTCGTCAGCACGGGCATGACCGTCATGAGCAGTGGCGAACCGCAGAGCCTGTACGGCACCGGCAACACGATCTGGCGCCTCAACCAGCATTCCTGCCGAACACCGGCTGACGAAGCCTTGGTTCAACGACGCAAGCAGAAAAAAGGAACGTTAATGAACGACCGGTTTGGGGAAGCTACTAGGTCGGCCTCAGTGTCCGCAACTGGGTCAAATTGGCTGTTGGGCCGATGAGGTGCCGACCTAGCCACCATCGCTCTAGCGGCGGCTGAGGTCGAGCCTTACAGATTACGGAATGGGCACGCCGCCCGTTACAGCTATGACGTTTCCAGACATGTAGCTAACCGCGATCCACACGCTTAGCGCGCAACTCATTGACGGCGTTTTCCCACTTGGGATCCGCCGCCAGTGCTGTGCTGCGTCGTATGTCGACGGGCTGGCGAGGCAGCGTGGTTCGACTGCCAGCCCAAACTTTTGGATGCGCGCTGGCAGGTCGCGGCTCGAAACGACGGGGCATCGCGCGTGCCATGCACGCAGGCGCTGTAGCAGATCGCGTTTCAAGGCCTTGCCGCCTAGACCCGTGCAGAACACCGCATGATCAAACTCGATGTGGCACAACGACTCTGCCAAGCGCAACGCGAGCGATGGGCGATTGATGGACCCGCGAAAGCGCTTGTACCCGCTCTGCTCATACGCGTCTTTCATGAGCCGACCGCATTTCACCGGCGCCTTGAAGAGGTAGAAGCATTGACTACGCAGGCGTGCAAGCGTCTTGACGGGTTTGATGGTGACGGTGGGCGCGCCAAGCCAGCTGGTCAGGATGTTGCGATCTCGAAGAAGGCGGGCAGTGGCCTGGGGCTTGAAGCGGGGATCATCGGTGTAGCCCAGCGCGTGGGCGTGAAATTCAAACATGCGACCGTGGCCGCCGCCGGGGTAGTTGGAGACTGCCTGAAGCTCGAGCAGGCCAACGGCGTGCAAGCCGGTGAGGCCGAGGACCTTTGCGAAATCGCGGCGGCAACGCGCCAACTCGATGACGGTTTGGTATTCAAGACTGTTGCCGACATCGCTGATGAGGGTGACGAAAAACCAGCGGCGAGGCGTGCTGGGCGGCTTCCACAGCGGCTTCACCGCTTCAAACAAAATTTCATACGCACTTTTTCGAATTTTCAGATTGGCAAGAGAGAGGGTCTCGGGAAGCTTCCGGTCAGTGCCCAGCCCCAAGCCAATACGCAATGCACGGCGCTCTGCAGGCGAGATGTCGGCGTCGTTGATGATGGGAGCGAGTAACTGCGTGAATTCGCTGATTGAGCGTGCCATCCGGCTATCAGGATGCATCCACTCTATCGGGTCGTAGGCGGTGTCGTCACTGACGAGTGGCAGGTGCGCGATGCTCAAATCGACATTTTGCGTGCAAAGCGCTGGGTTGAGGCCCTGATCATCATGAGATCGGCGGCGCGTCATCGGGACAGGGCCGGAAAAAGGGGTGGGCCAGATGAGCGAGTTGAGGGTGCTGGCGGGGTAGGTAGATGGTGTGGGGCGGGGTGGGGGCTATACACTGAGTGTAAGTCATAGCTGCTGTGCCTTGAATATGACGCGAAAAGCCACGCACTTTGTGTGCGTGGCTTCGCTGCATTTGATTCTTTTGGGGTGGTGCGCCGTCTCCGAAAGGGAGACGGCGCAATGGGTTTTACAGCTTCACGAGCGGTGGCGGCGCACCATGGGTTTCGAGTGCGTGCTCCCAAAGAAGGTGGATCACGTCGGCACGATCCAGCCAGCCACGACGCTGCTTTGCGTTAGACGCGCGCACGATGGATGGTGCGAGTGCTTGCCGCAGGATCGCCTCGCTCAGTCCCGCGGCGGAATAGACCTTCTGCACAGGCGTCAGCACACCGAGCTGAAACTCAACAAGGGCGCGCTGACGCCGGCTGGCGCGCCAGCGCTCTTTGCCAATCGCCAACGCTTTCTCATTCGCGTTACGCTGCAGGGTCTTGGGCGCTCGGACGAACTTCTCAACCATGGCGCGAATGTCCGCCGCTGTGGGGTTTTCACAGACTTCAGTCGGCAGCTCGGGACGGTGCGACGGAATCGATGAGGGTTGCTGCGCGCGGGTGCGAGTGCCGGGGTAGCTGGTGGCTGCGTTCACGAACTCCACAAATAACGACACAACGCTGCACGCCACCGCGAAAGCTTCGTCTTCTGCGATAGGCAACGCCAACGTCGTCACAGCTCGGCTGATCGAATGAGGCTGGCGCTTTTTAAAGCTATTAGCCGGCTTGCGCGCTTTTGACATGTCCAAAACCAAGCGGCGGGCAGATGCGTCGCATTCTTGCGCGCACGTGAGCATCACTCCGATCTTCTTGAGCGGATTGATCTCATTCAGCGCCTGCAAGCGGGCAGCGACCTCCTCAACGAACTCGAGCTCTGTCCGTACTGCCCCGGTCGCGGCGTAGGTCAGAATGGGCTCGCTCATGCCCCTGAGGTTCGAAACGATTTCCTGCTCCTTGGGACGCCCGCTGAAGATCCGTTGAAGGATCGGCGCGTTGCGCTTGCGCTTAGTGACCTTGTTGTTGTCGTCGAGTTGCGGGTTTGCCTTGCGCGAGCTGTAGCCCATCTCAGCACCCCCACGTGTGGTGGAGCGCTGGATGAAAGCGTCGATGCTCGATGCGAGGATCAGGCGACGGCGCCCAATCCGGATGGTGTCGAGCTCATTCCGCGACAGGAGCGCGTAGAGGGTGGTTTTGCCGACGCCCATTATCCTGTGAGCTTCACCAATCGACAGGGCCTTCGGGGTGAGTCCAGATACTTCAGATTTCATCTCAATCCTCCAGTTATCCGTGGCGAAGCCAGCGGAGGACGACGCATCTGGACGCTGATTGCGAGAAAGGCCCGCAGCATAAGTTTGTTAAATGCTGCAGGGCGAAGATGACCGAATTGACGCATCTTTTGCGCGAATTTGCGTCAGACTAATTTTTTCATTCTTTCCAAAAGCTTGTAGGCCTGAGGAGCTGCAGCTCTGATCATGTACGGGGACGTTTCTCCATGCTCACGATCGGCTACGAGAGCCTCTGCTTCCCTTTTGAGCCACTCAATGCTGCCCTCCAGCTCAACCTTCCCAGAGGTACGCTCAAGAATGATCGCCATCACGTACAGCCAAGCCGCATCGCGCTTTGATCCGTCCTCCGGACGTCCACGCTTGGGCTTCGTCTCACTGGGACCAAATATCTGAGGTTGAAGCCTTTTGAGGTCAGGAAGATAGAAGCGAACACCTTCCATCATGAAACGACGGCGTGGCTTAAGCCGCGTTGTGGCGAGAAAGCGACTAACTGAGACGCGCCACTGCTGGCGATCCTCGGAGATGGCTTTTTCCATCCTCCAATAACGTTGCGGAACAGGCCCGCTATCAACCAAATCTGGCTTCTTCTTCCAGGCATCTCCGGTGAAACGTTCGTCGGACTTCCACATAGCTGAAGCTTTGGCTCGGAGGTCGCCATGTCGCAGATAAAGTGCAAGCATGTTTTCGATATCTGCCGGATTGTGGTGGCTTCTCATGAGCGTCCGGCGGACCTCAGATGCTTTTATCCAATCTGGGTCCTCAGTTATGCTGCTCTGAGCGCCTTGGGTTGCGGTCATCGCAATACCAGTAGTCTCATTTTGATCTTCACGACTTGCATCTTCTTCCACAGTGAACGTCCTTCGATTTGTGAGAGGTAAAGCTAGTGGTAGGGTCAAGGCTCGTTAGTCACAACCGGAAGATGACTGCGGCAGTTAGGCCAATGGCGGAGAAGAAGGCGCTAGGGCAGCGGTCGTAATAAGTGGCGACCTGCCGCCAGTCCCCTTCGGCAAGCTCTGGACTGGCTTGGGAGACCGATCATGATCTCGATACGGCTACGGCGCCTGTAGCGGCGTTTGCCGTATTTGATGGGCTCAAGCCGAGATCTCCGACCTAGGATGCATGGCTGGATGCCCTTGGCCGGCAAGGCATTCTTGCATTAGTCGGCGTCATAACCGCGGTCGCCGAGCAGCCATGGCGCCTTGGGCAGATCGTCGAGAGATGTGGCCGCGCCGGTGTAATTGCTGACTTTTCTGACGATCATGAAGAAGCTCAAGGCTCGGCCGTTTGCGTCCCCGACGGCGTGGAGCTCGGTGTGCATGCCGCCTTTCATTCGGCCGATCAGGCGGCCGAGATTTCCGATTTAACCGGCAGGCCCGAGGCCATGCGGTGCGCCTTGAGGTATGTCGCGTTGATCATGACGGTGTCGGGCTCGGCATCGACTGCAGCCAACCCTCCATTATGCGCGTGAACACGCCTTGCTCGCCCCGGCGCTTCCACCGGCTGTACAGCGTCTTGTGAGGACCATAAGCGCTGAGCGCAGCTCGCCAGAGCAGCCCGTTACTTTTGACGCAGACGATGCCGCTCAGCACCCGCTAGTCAACCACCTAAGGCGGGCCGTGGCTCTTCGGAAAGAACGGTCACAGCCGCTCGATTCGCTCAGCCGTCAGCCAAAGCAGGTCGCTCATTCCAGTCTCCTCTCGGAGCCTGAAAAAGATTGTGATGCTCACATCAATTGACCCTGACGCCAGCGCAGGGGTCTGCTCGTCCACTTCGCGACAGTGCGCCAGCTACATATTTTTTGTCACTATCCGTTCGTCGTGGTTCGCCACGTTCTGCGAACAAATATTCGACCGTTATTTGACTATTTTGCTGACCGCAAAGCCAAGCCATTGAAAAGGCTGGTGACCCCTACGGGAGCAATCAACGACTAAGAATAAGACTAAGAAAAACAAGGAAGCGTTGTTTTTCCTCGCGTTAGGTCGGATCACTGCGAGACATTGGTGTGAGATTCGTGCTTCGGAGGAAAATGACTGCTACCCTGCCATACATTCGTGATCGCGACGGGGTGTTCCAATATGAGCGGCGCGTGCCCCTTGCCGTTCGTAGAGACGATCGTCGCTTCCAAGAGCGCTTCGGCGGTCGTGAGCTATTCCGTCGTTCACTTCGAACAAAGGATCGCGCCGAAGCGCTCGCCGCGTATCAGGCCGTTGATCGCGAGTTTGAATCGTTGGTTGCTTGTCCGCCGCCCGTGCTATCTTTAACCTTGGTGGCGCGAGCAGCCCCGAAACGAACTGTGACAAATGACGACCTTGCAGCGATCACTGATCGCTACGCCTCGGTCACGTCTGATCCTTTCGAAAACCTGCACCGACGCGCGGGTGTCTGTCCCGCGTCAGCGGAGGAATTGGAGCGCTTGCAATATGAGTTAGAGGTATACGGCGAGCAGATCGGCGCTGCTATTCGCTCGCGAGTGTCCAACCCAAATGCCTTTGCTACGACGCCGGTAGATGAAGCGGACAAACTAATTGCCGAGCAGGGGTATCACGCACCGCCGGGAAGTGACGAGCGAGGGGCAATCATCGGTGCCATTCGCGCGGGGCTGGAACAGGGCTATAAGCGCGTTTCTGCGCTGGCGCAGGGAGCGATAGGGCCCACCCTGCCATCGCCTGTAGCCTCCCCAAAAACGCTGAATGTGCTGACGCTACGTGAAGGCGTGGAGACATACATAAAGGGTAAGAAGCTGTCTGTTAAGGGAATTAGCGAAGTTCAGTTAGCGCTTAGGCAATTCGAGGAAGTGGTCGGTCGGAAATCTATTGCCGCTATTGTTCGTGAAGACGCGTTCAAATTTGTAACGGCACTTGGCAAGTTGACCGTGGGTGGCAAATCCGACGGCAGCATCGTTAGAAAGCTGTCGCATGGTAGCATCAGCAAACGCATTAGAATGCTAGGAGCGGTCATCAGCTACTTGCGGGATCGTGGAGAATATGTCGGTGAAAATCATCTCGCTGATGTAAAGCTAAGTGCCCATCTTCCTGCCGTTGACAAAGTGATCATGCCAGATAAGCGGCGGTTACAAACGTCTGAACTGAATGAGGTATTCAAGCATCCGTGGTTTTCGGGGTGCGCGTCAGCAAGTGACGTATATTCGAAAGGTAATTATCGCCTGAACGACCGTAGATTTTGGGTGCCTATCGTTGCCCTGTTTACGGGTTGCCGTGCGGCTGAACTTGGCGGGCTTCTCGTAAGTGAGGTACGGCTTGACGATTTGCATCCCCATATCGTCATTCAGCCAAATCGATATCGCACGATCAAAAACAATAAGCGGCGATGCGTCCCGATCCTTGACGCGCTCTTCGATCTTGGTTTCCGCGAATACGTGATGTCTATTCGGGGCAGGGGGCATGATCGGCTATTTCCCGATTGGACGGCCAGCAAACGAAAAGGGAGTGCGGAAAGTGACGATCCGGCGTGGTCGAACGCATCCATTATCAGGGCATTCAATAGGCAGGTAATACCGACTACGCTAAAGCATGTTCTTTCGCCAAATGCTCGCCGTGAAGTAAGCTTTCACTCGCTACGTGGAGCGTTCAAGGCGATGCTCGTTGCGGGCCATAATATTTCGTTGCCGATAGCCAATGATATTGTTGGACATGCGCAAGACGAATTGGATGCTCGTTACATCGGCGCGCTTAGCATCGAGGAAACCTACCCAAAGGTAAAGTCCTGCTTCTATAAAGGACTGATGCTGCCTACGTCGCCAATATGACGTAGGCAAATTCTGTGGGGCGTTGGGCGTGCCATTGTAACCGTTCCTTTGGACGGCATAACCTTACGCTCGGCGATGATTGGCATCCCAGCCATCGGAGCGCCCATTTCTGGCCTGTAGGAGCGCGTCGGAGTGTGAAGGCGGAATTGTGGTGGTGCTAGTCGCTTGCCCCCATCCTGCCCCTCCTAGGCCCTCCATATGGCGTTGGTGAGGATTGCGGTTTCGCGCGCGTAAAAGGCTTCAACGATCATTTTGGACGAGTGTCAGCGTAATCAATCGTCACCAGTAAATCAAAGGGATACAACAAGCCGCATTTAAATAGCGCGGATTCTAGTAAATATCAGCCACTTATCTGGCGCTTAAATGCGGTAGTCACTAAATATATCTTAATATTACTAAATAACAGGGTCTTTCGGTCCAGTTCTAAACCGGACACATAGGCTACCATTCCGCAATTATCCATGAAATGGTTTCCCTATATGCCTTCCCTTTTTCCCTCCTTCCCCCTCTCTCTTTCGTTCTATTTCTTCTATAATAAGTTTTATACCTTTGATGTGAATAGTCAGAGGGGTCGACACCTAAGGCTTATAAGCCAAGCAGTAAGTGATGTAGCTATTCGTCTTCTAGACGATCTATCTAAAAAGGTCGCAGCAAGAACCTTCAAGGTTTATAAACCAAGCAAACCATTCATGAAGGCTTTGGGAGCATTCGTATCTGACTTGCTCGATATCGCTTCTAGCGACGAGATTGATTACGGCTATCATAGCGTCAGCCAAAAGGCCTTCACCGGCGAGGAGGTAGGACAGAAGCCGTTCGTCTCGGTGGTCAATGGCATGTTGGCCCTGAATCTCATCGTGAGAGTCAAGGGGTTCAAGGAGCATACCGGTCCAAACGCCAAGGCCGAGGCGACACGCTTCTGGCCGACAGCCAAGCTACTGAAATTAGCAGCGGCCTATGGGATCACGCCAGCAAACAGGGGTTTGCACTTTGGCTTCATGCCACGGCCAGCTTCCATACCGCAGCCCGTCACGTTGAAGAGCGCCCGGACATTCACACGCGATCCGCAGCCGATGCCCATTCGGCCCGGTGATACGAAGGCGACCGCCATCGCCGCACAGGTCAACGACCTAAACGCGTTTTTTGCCAAGCAGGTGATCGAACCGAATAAGCACTACGGTTTCGTGCGCATGTTTGCCAACGGTGATCGACCCGACTTCGATTGGGATCAGGGCGGAAGGCTCTACTCGGTTGGGTTCGACAATTACCAACAGCTACCCGGCAAGCCGAGGGAGGGAGAACCGATTAGCCGAGCAGGTATCCGCATCAACGGTGAAACCACGGTGGAGTTGGATATCAAGGCAAGCCACCTGACGATCCTACACGCCATGATGAAGGTGCCGCTACCAGGCCGCACCGATCCCTACGGTATTGAAGGATACGACCGGGCGGTTATCAAGACGTTCGTAACAATGACGCTTGGCTATGATCGCTTCCATAAGGATTGGACTAAGGATGCAATAGACACATTCAGAAAGAAGAGCGTGTCATCGTATAATCCGGATGGATTAGCCTTAACGGCCTTTTCATTCAACGACGTTAAGGAGGCAACGCTAGACAACTTGACTATCCTAAAAGGTTGGAAGGATAGCCATATTCGATGGGGCGACCTTCAATATTTGGAGAGCGAGGTAATAATCGCTACTATCAGCGAGCTAGCTTTCAAGTACGGTATTGCCGCACTCCCGGTTCATGACTCCATCATTGTGCCGGTATCGGCAAGAGAGCTAGCTATTCAGGTTCTAAAACAGAAATTTGAAGAGCTAATTGGTCTAACGCCAACGATAGAGGCAAAATGACTAAGCTCACACAACAGATAATTTCAAGTAAAATTTGTGAATGGACAGGTAAGGCCGGGGAGCGCTGTCGCTAAGACTTCGCATGTTCACCACCTGCCTGTTCCAATTTGCGCTGTACGAGGCTCTGCGGGCAAAATAGAGCATATTGCCGCAAAGGGTCGCAGTTGGCCCGCTATGGCGAAGGCCGGATCAAGGAGGGGTCATGAAAACAGAAGCCCATTACGAACGCCTAGCGAGTACCTGTCGGGCAATCGTAGCCTCCCCCAAGTTACGCAATTTGTAGTCGGCATCACAACCAACCCATCGGCTCGCCGTCAGAGCTACAAGCGTTGGGCGGAAAATCATGAGAATGGTCCCGGAAAGCTAGATGGATTTGTCATTCTTGATTGGGGGTACAGCCAAGACGATATTCGTGCGGTTGAAGAGTATCTCTTCAATGCCTTGGTAGATCATGACAATTACGGGGTCATTGATATGAGGTACAAGCCGTCCGTATACAAGAAGGGACCGAAGGCTGATGATCAATCAATCTATATTGCTTGGTGGTCACCCTACCTAGTTATATCAGATCAATTCATGTCTGACGACGATCAATAGCTCATTCAAGGATTCAGGTGATGAACGACGATGAGTTTCAGTTGCGTTGTGACGAGTTGGCAACAAGCTACCTAGATCACGTTCTTCTAATTCTCCGAGTCAACGATCGGGGAGCGAATCTCCGCGACTTTCTCGATCCGTGGTGGAGCTTCAATAAGGGGGAGCCTTTTATCGGCGGCCGGAAGAATGGAAATTTGTCGCAGCGGACTCTAAACAATCCGTGTGCATGTGGCTGCGGGAATATAGATAAATCGCTCGGAAACAGACTTCTTTATCTGGATTGGATTTCGGTCGGAGCGCAAAAGGCGCTTTCCCGCCGCGTCTGCAAAAACAAAATCGAGCAGCGTGATCCACACGACCGTCTGATTGTTGAACATTCCGTCCCCTTCGCGTACATTGTAAATACCCTTTTCGCAGCGCGCGAGACGTGGGATCGAAATAGTTTGCATCAGTTCTTGATCGCTAACTTTAAGCGAGCGTTGATAACGAGAGAAGAGGATGCTCTTCTCGATGGCTATCAAAATGGACGGTCTTTAACAGCGAATATGCCAATTGGGTGGAATGTTGGCTCTGATCCTTATTCCCGATATCAAGAGCGCGGCATTATCGAGCACAGGCAGGAGCTTCACTAAAGCGGCAACGTCGTCTGCCCGTCTGGCACAATCACGACCGGCGCATCCAAGCTATCCCCGATCCGGGCAGCAAGGACCATGGCGGCTTCCTCCCCTACGCGTTCACTAGGGGCGGCTATGCCCACCCGGACCCAACCGGGCGCGGTGAGAACGGCAGCGGCGAGAGCAAGGGGCGATGGCGATTCTATGCCCCTTTGCTCCCCTTTTGATCTCGCGTGCTCCGCCAAATCGATTCTATAGTGACGAAAGCCTTTTGGCCGCGCGTCCCTACCAACCTCGATTATTTCTGCTTCTGGAAGCGTTCAAGCTGGTCGTTAAGGTTGCGCACAGCATCGGCATAATCATCTGCCGCCCTTGCAACGTTGTTGTTTAGTAGCTGCTGCGTCTGATAACGTTCATACGCCCATAGGCCTAAAGGTATGGATACAAAGGTGGCGGATACGGCAGCAATAAAAAGGAAAGCGCGACCTGCTAGCACCTTCCTCATTACGAATCATTATCAGGAACGAATCCCGCCTCATGGAACGCCTTCATCGACCGGCTTTTAAAAACGGCACCATGTGCCTATATTCGAGCAGGTCGGTACGATTGCATGGCTCGTTGTAAGGATCGGCGCTCATGCGCCGAACGCGATTGTCCAAGGTCCGATTTAGGAACGCTTCGATCTTTTCTGTAGTTATATAACCTCGCAGGTTATCACGAACTTGCGCGCGGATAACGCGCTCGTTGCCAGTATGACAACGAGCTTCATTCACGTAAAGCGCGCCTGATGCTGATGCGTAAGTTGTTAGGCCATCGAAGGCGAAATATAGCAAATCTTTTGCTTCGACCTTATCTGCACGACCTTTGGCGGCAGCACTGACAGACGCCGAACATGCCAGCGCCGTAGCCATGCCGCAGGCGATTAGCGCTTTTAGCATAAGTGATGCCCTCCTTTGCTTGGAGGCATCCCCGGCAGCGAGCCGGGTATTGGAATCCCCGTGCGTAGCCCGGAGCACCGCCACCTTTGGGCGCAAGCCTTGGACATACGCAGCGGTTACCCGGCCGAGAAACTCGACCGAGCTACGCTTCGAAGGGGATTCCACGCCCCACAGCCCGAATTTGCGGACCTGCATGGCGGTGATGGATTAAACGGGAATGCGCTGCTACCGGGCAGTTAGTTCAGGCCGCGCCGAGCGCCCGGTAAACGCTAGCGCGAGCAATGCCGAGCTTAGTGGCAATATCGACCGGGCGGACGCCTTCCGCTTTGAGCGCCCGCACCGCTCCCGCATCTACCGTAGGCTTGCGGCCCTTGTAGCGCCCATCTGCCTTTGCCTTGGCGATTCCTTCCGCCTGACGCTCCTTGCGAATGGCGGTTTCAAACTGCGCGAAGACGCCAAGCATTTGCAGGAACGCGACGCCCGCCGGTGACGACGTGTCGATAGGCTGCTCGATGGCTTTCAGGTATGCGCCCTTGCGCTTGATGGTCGCGACGATCGTTTCCAAATCGCCGACGGATCGCGCCAGACGGTCAATACGGCTGACTAGGAGCGTGTCACCCTCCCGGATGAAATCCAACGCATCGGCGAGCGCCTTGCGGTTGTCGGTGCTGGTGCCGCTCTCTTTTTCCGCAAATAGCTTTTCGCACCCGGCAGCTTTGAGGGCGTCGAACTGAACGTCGAGCGATTGCCCCGCCGACGACACCCTTGCGTAACCTACCAGCATGACCACGCTCCGTCTCAATAGAGTCTAGATAATGCGAGTCATACGTCCCGTTTAAACGGAGTCAACCCTATTGAGACGCCGCCCGCGTCTCACACCGCTGTCTCTGATGGGTATACGCCAGCGGGGCGCAGAACTCACACCGTCTGTCCCGCATGGGCATACCCACATGCGCTCTTAGTCGCCCTTGTCATCGATTATGTTATCGTTAGCGTGTGATTGCGACACGTCGATTAAGGCTGACTATGACAATCCCAATCGTTGAGGTTCAACGCCAGGCGGCATTACATACTAGCCGTATATTCAGTGTCCCAAGCTCTAGCGCTCCAATCGCGCTGCCTGTCTCTAGCGGGAAGGTGTCCTTAGTCATCGGCCCAAACGGCGCCGGCAAATCTGCCTTCGCTCACTTGATTTACAAAAGTCTACCGCAAGGGCTGGCAGAATTTTTTCCAGGGCATCGGCAAATTTATTTTAGCAGCGATCATTTTGACTTTTTGGGCCAGCCGATCGACCAACTTCATGCTAACCTTTACGATCAAGGTCAGGTTTCAAATCGGTTTAGGTCGGCCTGGTCGGAGGATCACCTAAAAAGTGTCTTAAAGCGGCTTACAAATGACGAATTTCAATATGTGTGGGATATTGCAGAGAGCGCACAAAGCTATGCACCTATTGGATCAGAAAAGGGGCCTTTATCGGTCCTAAATTCAATCTTTAAGTCAGTGGATTTACCAGTAACTTTTACCATTGAAGCTGGACAACTGCGCGCGACTCGGGATGGCGGATCGACCTATGCCATTGATCGACTTTCAGACGGAGAGCGAGCGGCACTTCTCCTGGTGGCCGCGATTATCGTGCAACCGATCAACCATACGGTTGTCATCGATGAACCTGAAAAGCATCTGCACGGTGCAATTGCCGGTCCTTTGATTGCTGCTGCCGTTCGTGCGCGGCTCGACCTGGCTTATGTTTTTACAACCCACGCGCTTAGCCTGATTGAGGCACTTAAGCCGGATCAAATACTGCATGTAAGAAGTTCACAAGTTGTCGGTCCTAATGACGAGCGCAACTTTGACGCTCACTTGATGACAGGCCAGGATGGATTGCCGGATGATGTGAAGGCGTCCATTGCGGGGTCAAGAAAGAAGCTACTGTTTGTTGAGGGTACTGCATCATCTGATGATCTAGCGCTATACACGCTGTTATACCCACAATGGAGTATCGCCCCGAAAGGCGGGGCAGATACTGTAATTTCAAATGTTCGCGCCGTTGCATCAAACGGTCAGTTCACTTGGCTTGAGTCACGCGGTATTATCGATCTTGACGGCAGAAATCAGCAGGAAGTCGCGGCGCTTCAAGCAGATGGTATTCACGCTCTTCTAGTTCCGACGATCGAAAATGTTTTTTGCCTTAAAGAGGTTATAGAGGTAGCAGCGGACGTTTTCTCAAGTCTTTCGGGCGGCTCTGATCCCCAGGCCGTTATGAGCAGAATAACAGCGGCGCTTCCCGCCCTCTTTATGCATGAGCGAGCAAACTTCATTGCGCGGCGAACATTGTGGATTGTAAATCGCCAGGTGTCTGCGACAAAGCTATCTGTTGCTGGATTAAAGAATGGAGTATTTAAAGTTGATGCTGTAGATGCAGGGGCAACGTTCGATGCCGTTTCAGCCGATATAGATCGTCTGATTGCCGGTAACCCATTTGCAGCATTATCGCTTTTGCCAATCAAGAATACGTCTATTCTCAAAAGAATAGCTGCTGAAGCGGGATATCCCACAGTTTCTTTATACAAAAATACTATATTACATCAGATTGCAACTGGAAGCTCTCATGGGAATAAAATGAAAGAGGCTATGTACAACTACCTGCCAGTGCTATCCTGATAAATGGAACCGAGCGTTTAGGCCAAAGTCCAATCAATCTCGATGATAGCTATTTTCGCTTGGACGCGACGCGTCATTGCTTATGGTTCAGCAAATGGCGTTTCACATCGTCGCTTATTTTGAACGAGCGGCTTCAACACGTTTGTGCCCAATAAAGCTTCGGTGCCGACTGATTCTCTAGGCCAGTGTAGTTCCTATGTAATCGGTCCGGGAAAGTCGGTGAAAACGCGGGTAGGTGCGTTTGTCGCTACCCGCCCCCGCTTCTTTTGCCTAAGTAGCTAGAATTAAGTCGATCCTGATGGATCGTGATAATTTCCCGGTTCGACTGTAAGTCTGTCCGCTATCAGCTGTTTTTAGTTCTCGTAAGTGCGGCGTTCAGGTCGGGGAGGGACAAGGGCGTCCTCTGGCGATGTGCCATACGATGACAGCTAGCGCATAGCAGCGCCAAGTCCACCAGCTTAGTCTTACTCACTGTTACGAGCGTGTGGACAGGCTTTACATGGTGAACTTCTATATAGCCCGCACCAATGTCGCCATAGACTGCTTCGTAGTCGAAGCCGCATACCTCACAAGCCAGCGCACCAATCGCCGCCGCCGCTTTCCGCTTTTCCGCGATAAGCTTGGGATCGCGCTCATATCGCTTATGTAGCCGCATGATGACGCCACCCTCTTCCCCCTCGTACGGTTCGGCAGGGGGTAACTTGGCTACGGTCGCTTCGTCGGCAGCGTTGACGGTATCGCGTATGACCGTGGCGGCGGCGGCTAGACCAGTCCTGTCATTCTCGTATTCGGCCCACACGACCTTTTCGAGTTTGCCCCCGGATTGCATCCCGACCTTGCCTAGCACGGTAAAGGCAGGGTCCAGCGCCCTTAGGTTCATCATCTTAAGGTAGACGCCGTTCTCATTTCGCAGCGTAGGAGCCGCTGTGACGCCGTTTAGCCGATGCATCTTATTCAAGATGGCGGATAGCTCCGCAACGGTCGTGCTGCCCTTTCCCGGCGGACTGACGGGGTTCGTCATGTACAGGTCGAGCGCGAGAATGAGTTCGTCGTGCGACCATGCCGGGTTGCGGAGTGGCTTCATCATTGGACAAGCCTAACGCGTTGCGCCGCCACCGCAATGCTCCGACCTTACGCGTCTACCGACCAGACCTGCACCCCACCTTGCTCAAGCTCGGCCCGCCGCTCGATGCCGGGGTATGCCGGAGAAGCGAAGAACACGTATCGGTACCGCTCGGATCGCGCGACCAGCTTAGCTAGGTCGCTTGCCAGCTTACGGTTGTTGCGCGGGTGGACTGCGGCGAACGTTTCAGCGCCCACCAAGCCCTCTTCCATACTCATTATGTCGAGCGGCCGGGACATATGAGCGCCCGGAGCAAGCACAAAGCCTCCTGCATCGGGGTGAAGGTCGAGAAGCACCCGCGTAGCCGCCAGCGCTACGGCGTAGGTGAAAGTTTGATTGATCTGCTCAATGACGTTCAAGCCCCGATCTGCGATCGGGTGGAAGCCGACCGCCTCGAATTTGAGGGAGCGCAACAGGTCCATCGAGTCACCGCTGTGTGCCGTTATCCAAGCTTGCGTTCGATCCGCTGCGCTCCGTAGGGTCAACAAGTGACGCTCCACGTCCTGAACCGTTTCAACGATAAGCTCCAACCTGTCTCTCCCTGTACAAGCGCCGATCCCGCCCTCGACGTTTGAGGACGTTTAGCTCGCCTCGACCGGCTTTGTGTAATTCCGGTGTAATCAGTCCGGGAAAAACGGTGAAATTGCGGGTAGATCGGTTTGTCGCGAGACGGGGGTGGGTTGCGGGTCTGCTTGTCCAGGGAGATAAGCCAGCTTCAAGTATGCCGACCCAATAGGCTGTGCAATCAAGAGGGGAAGGGGGCGATGACGAGTGTTTGGCGGCTTCGCATGAAGTCGGGGCAGGAAGGTGTGAAGCATGAGGCTGCGAAGGCGTTTGCGCTGACAGAAGGGTGGGTAGGGTCGGGATGGGGCCTAAACGGCAGCGACTACGCCGATCAGATCAAAGATGGGTGTACGGACGTGCAAACCTACCTTGCGCTTGCCGCTCATCGTTTCCCACAGGACGCAAGTCTCGCAAAGGCGGCGAAGGCGATAGCGGTAGAAATGGCGAGCGGGGATATTTGCTGGACCTATGATCCGCGTAAAGGAGAATATTGGTGCGGAAAAGTCACCGGCGACTTCGTCTACCGTCAAGGCGGAATGTTCGATGAGTATGACCTTCACCTGCTGCGACCTTGCCGATGGGCTTTAGCGGGAACCGCTGATGCGATACCGGGAGCCGTTCGCCGAGGATTTGCAGGGCCGTTCGGAGCAGTAACGCAACTAACCACCGATAAAGAGCGAATCATCAACGCGGCCCGTTATGCCCTCGGAGAGCCTAACGTTGAAATTTTCGGCGACCTGTTTGAGGCTGCTAGCCCCGAAGATTTAGAGGACTTAGTCGCACTGTTCCTGCAAGATCACGGTTGGCGCTTGCTGCCAAGCACCTCAAAAACTTCAATGGCTAGTTATGAATTTGTTGTGGTTGAGAGTAAATCCGGGCGACGGGCGGGTGTTCAGGTCAAGAGCGGAAATGTTAGCTACTTGGAACAAGCCGTTGCCGAAGATTTTGATTCGTTCTTTGTTTTTCTCGCGGGTAAAAATCCACGGATCATTGGCGACCACAAGGCGGAAATAATAGACCGCGAGAACTTGAGGAGGTTCGCATTGAACAATCTAGCCATAATCCCCAAGAGGTTGGCTGCGGTTTGGGCGGTGAGCTAGGTATCATAAAAAGGCAAAGGGGGGCGTAGTTACGCCACGCGACGTTGCCTGGTCAGGAGCTTCAAATCCCACCAACAGTATAGCTCTTTCTCCTCGATGCGGCCTTGTTGGTGCAGCCAACGACCTAGTTCAACGACTGATTTCCATCTAGGCCGAAGAACGTTCTCCGTTTGTTGCCAAGCTGTTATGAACGCGTCGACCAACGGGCCGTCATCAAGCCAACGAAGGCGCAGCATGATTTTGGCTGCATCCTCATCAGGAGTAGGAGCTAAGCGACCGCTGGCAAGCCCCTCCGCAAGGTAGTGAGCGGCGAAAAGCCTATCTGCCTCACTCTGCCTCCTAAATCGACGTTCGGCGATCGGACCAGCGAGCAATTCAATGGTGTCCAGTCGCGCTGCCTCAACAAGATCGACTGCGACGCTGGGCTTGGCATAATGGTGACCGAACGCTGGTTGAAAGCGCGCTTGCGAAGCGGTGAATCCTAGCTGACCGTTCGGCTGCTCGATGATCGACAGGGACTCAATATTCCGCCGACATGCGTTCGCCATGATCGCAACGGCATGTCCGGCTTCATGGACAGCAACATACAGGGGGATACCTCGCGGCATTATCATCCATTGTGATGCGAGACAAAACTGTGAGACAATCTCGCTAACAGACCATCTAAGTCATTGAAAAACTTAGCATGGTGACCCCTACGGGAATCGAACCCGTGCTTCAGCCGTGAAAGGGCCGCGTCCTAACCGCTAGACGAAGGGGCCTCGTTGCGGTGCCGAGCCGCCTAGGCGGATTGTGTCGGGCGGTCAAGCGCCTCGCGCGATCAATTTGCCCAGGCGGCGTCGTCGAGGTGAAGCTCGGCCACGTCACGCCCGCTCCAGTCGTCGCGCTTGGCGCGGCCCGCCAGCCACAGGCGTCGCGTCGGACCGGCCGCCAGCAACGCCTGCCCCAAGGCCGTATCAGCGGCGCGGAACGCCATCGCTTTCAGGCTGCGGCCGTCATCGCCGGCGACGATCGCGCGGACGTGGCCGTTGCCGACCACATCGACCTTCACCGCGCGTACCGGGCCGACCGCGACGCGCGGCGCGGGCCAGCCGGTGCCATAAGGCCCACCGGCCTCCAGTGCGTCGACGAGCGACGGCGTCACGCCGCCGGGCGCGACCACCGAATCGAACAGCAAGGCACGCGCCGCCATCGCCTCGGCCACCGCGCCGGCCAGCCGCGCGTCGAGCCAATCGGCGAAGGCGCTCACCTGGTCGGCGGCGATCGTCAGCCCCGCCGCCATCGCATGGCCGCCACCCGCGATCAGCAAGCCCTGTTCGCGTGCCGCCAGCACCGCCGCGCCGAGATCGACGCCGGTGATCGACCGACCAGAGCCCTTGCCGATACCGTCCTCGTCGAGCGCGATGACGATCGCGGGGCGGCCGAGCTTTTCCTTGAGCCGCCCGGCGACGATCCCGATCACGCCCGGATGCCAGCCCGCACCCGCGACGACGCAGACGGCGCAATCGTGGCGCAGCATCGCCTCCGCGCCTTCCTGCACCATCGCCTCGATCGCGCGGCGTTCCTCGTTGAGCCGGTCGAGTTCGGTGGCGATCGCGCGCGCCTCGACCGGATCGTTGGTGGTGAGCAGCCGCACGCCGAGATCGGCACGCCCGACACGTCCCCCGGCATTGATCCGCGGCCCGAGCGCGAAGCCGAGGTCGCTCGCGGTCGGCGCGCGGGTCAGCCGCGTTGCCTCGGCCAGCGCGGTGAGCCCGACATTGCGACGCTGCGCCATCACCTTCAGCCCCTGCGCGACGAACGCGCGATTGAGCCCGCGCAGTTGCGCGACGTCCGCGACCGTGCCGAGCGCGACCAGATCGAGCAGGTCGAGCAGCTTCGGCTCGGCGCGTTCGGCGAAATAGCCGCGCGTCCGCAACGTGCGCAGCAGCGCCGCGCCGAGCAGGAAGCAGACCCCGACCGCCGCGAGGTGCCCGTGCAGCGCGCCATCGCCTTCGTCGCGGCGGTTGGGGTTCACGACCGCCACCGCGCGCGGAAGCTGCGTCGCACATTGGTGATGATCGGCGACGATCACGTCGCAGCGCGCCGCCTCAAGCGCCTCGAAAGCCTGCGCGCCGCAATCGACGGTGACGATCAACGTCGCCCCTTCGTCGGCGAGGCGTGTCAGCGCGGCGGCGTTGGGGCCATAGCCTTCGGTCAGCCGGTCGGGGATGTAGACGCGTGCATCACGCCCCAGCGCGCGCAGCAACAGCACCAGCAGCGCCGACGAGGTCGCGCCATCGACGTCATAGTCGCCGAAGATCGCGATCGATTCCCCGCGCTCCACCGCATCGGCGAGCCGTGCGGCGGCGGTATCCATGTCGCGGAAGATCGAGGGGTCGGGCATGAAGCTGCGGATCGACGGCAATTTGTGCGCGTCGAGCGCCTCGCGCGGGCAACCGCGGGCAAGCAGCAATTGGGTGAGCAGATCGTCGGGCACGAACCCGTCGCGCTGGTCGGCGGCCAGCGCACGCCAGCGCCAGGGCTGGCCGAGGATCGAGCGCTCGACATCGAGTACGTGACGCATCCCGCGCGCTTTAACCGAATGGCTGCAGCGCGTCACGCGACAAGAAAAGTTCTATGAGATATTGTAACATCGCTCCGATCGGCCTAACTTGCCGGCATGATCGCCCGTGATGTCAGCAAGATCGGCCGGCTCGACCGGGTCGCGATGTGGTTATCGGCGGCCTGTGTCGTTCACTGCCTGGCGACCGCGATCCTGGTTGCGGTGCTGTCGACCGCGGGCGGGGTCCTCGGCAGCCCGGTGATCCACGAAACCGGGCTGGTGCTGGCGATCGCGCTGGGCTGCGTCGCGTTCGGCCGCGGGATCCTCGCACATCGGCGCGTGCTGCCGATCCTCCTCGGCGCGACCGGCTTGTCGCTGATGATGGCCGCGCTGGTCGTCGCCCATGCCGGCGGGCATCTGGTCGAATCGGCGCTGACGATCGTCGGCGTCGCGGTGCTTGCGGCGGGACACGCGCTCAATCGGCACACGCATCGCTAGACCGGGCGAGCTTCAGCGTTTCCCGGACGGAATATCACTCCAATCCGAACGTTTCCTCTTCGTCGCCCCGGACTTGATCCGGGGCCCCGCTTTGGCGACAGAGCTAAGAAGCGGGATCCCGGATCAAGTCCGGGATGACGGCGTGAGGAATTTGTCTAACGAACCGCGACCCGCGCACAAACTTGCCGCGGCCCCGCACGACGCTTAAATCCCCGGTATGGCGCGACATGCACATCACGAACCGCACGGCGACGATCTGCTCGCCGCGGCACAGGCGACGCTGGAGCGCTCGGGCGAGCAATGGACCGCGATGCGCGCCAACGTCTATGCGGCGCTGTCGGGGTTCGCCAAGCCTGCCTCCGCCTATGACATCGCCGAGGCATTGTCGCGCAGCGAGGGGCGGCGGATCGCCGCCAACAGCATCTATCGCATTCTAGATCTGTTCGTGACCGCCAATCTCGCGCTGCGCGTGGAAAGTGCGAACGCCTATGTCGCCAACGCGCATCCCGGCTGCCGCCACGATTGCATCTTCCTCGTCTGCGACGGCTGCGGGAGCACGACGCACTTCGACGACGATTCGCTGACCGGCGGTTTGCGCGCCGCCGCCAGCGCCGCCGGGTTCGAGGCGGAGCGGCCGGTGATCGAGGTCCGCGGTCGCTGCGCCGACTGTGCCGCGGCAGCCCGCACGCAAAGCGGGCAATCGACACACTGATCCTGCTCGGCTATTCGGGTTAGATGGTTGAAGTACCGAACACGCCGTTGCTCGACACCGTCGATACGCCCGCCGATCTCCGCCGACTGAAGCCGGAACAGCTTCGCCAGCTTGCCGACGAATTGCGTCAGGAAACGATCTCGGCGGTCGGCGTCACGGGTGGCCATCTCGGCTCGGGGCTGGGCGTCGTCGAACTGACCGTCGCGATCCACTACGTCTTCGACACGCCGACCGACCGGTTGATCTGGGATGTCGGCCACCAATGCTATCCGCACAAGATCCTGACCGGCCGACGTGACCGGATTCGCACCTTGCGGCAGGGCGGGGGCTCTCGGGCTTCACCAAGCGCAGCGAAAGCGAATACGACCCGTTCGGCGCGGCGCACAGCTCGACCTCGATCTCCGCGGCACTCGGCTTCGCGACCGCCAGCAAGCTCGCCGACAAGCCGGGCAAGGGCATTGCGGTGATCGGCGATGGCGCGATGTCGGCAGGCATGGCCTATGAGGCGATGAACAACGCCGAGGCGGCGGGCAACCGCTTGGTCGTGATCCTCAACGACAACGATATGTCGATCGCCCCGCCGGTCGGCGGGCTGTCGGCATACCTGTCGCGGATGGTGTCGAGCCGCGAGTTCCTGGGCGTGCGCGAGATCATGAAGCGCGTTGCCAAGCGGTTGCCGCGCCGGTTCCAGGCCGCAGCGCGGAAGACCGACGAATATGCCCGCGGCATGACGATGGGCGGCACGCTCTTCGAGGAGCTGGGCTTCTATTACGTCGGCCCGATCGACGGCCACAATCTCGACCATCTGATCCCCGTGCTCGAGAACGTTCGCGATGCGGAGGAAGGGCCGATCCTCGTCCACGTCGTGACCAAGAAGGGCAAGGGCTACGCCCCGGCCGAGAACGCTGCCGACAAATATCACGGCGTTCAGAAGTTCGACGTCATCACCGGTACGCAGGCCAAGGCGCCGCCGGGACCGCCGGCCTATCAGAACGTCTTCGGCGAGGCGCTGAGCGCCGCTGCGGACAAGGACGACCGTATCTGCGCGATCACTGCGGCGATGCCGTCGGGCACCGGGCTCGACCGGTTCGCGGCGACGCATCCGGAACGCTTCTTCGATGTCGGCATCGCCGAGCAACATGCAGTCACCTTCGCCGCCGGGCTGGCGGCGCAGGGGATGCGCCCGTTCTGCGCGATCTATTCGACCTTCCTGCAACGCGCCTACGATCAGGTCGTGCATGACGTCGCGATCCAGAACCTGCCGGTGCGCTTCGCGATCGATCGCGCCGGGCTGGTCGGCGCGGATGGCGCGACCCATGCGGGCAGCTTCGACGTCACCTATCTGGCGACGCTCCCCAATTTCGTCGTGATGGCCGCCGCAGACGAGGCCGAGCTGGTCCACATGGTCCAGACCTGCGTCGAGCATGATTCGGGGCCGATCGCGGTTCGCTATCCGCGCGGCAACGGCACCGGGGTCGCGCTGCCCGAAACGCCCAAGGCGCTCCAGATCGGCAAGGGCCGGATCGTGCGCGAGGGCAAGAAGGTCGCGATCCTGTCGCTCGGCACGCGGCTCATCGAGGCGCTCAAGGCCGCCGACACGCTCGATGCCAAGGGGCTGAGCACGACGGTCGCCGATCTGCGCTTCGCCAAGCCGCTCGACGAGGCGCTGATCCGCCGGCTGCTCACCTCGCACGAGGTGGCGATCACGATTGAGGAGAATGCGATTGGCGGGCTCGGCGCGCATGTGCTGACGATGGCCTCGGACGAGGGGCTGACCGACGCGGGGCTGCGCATCCGCACGATGCGTTTGCCCGACCTGTTCCAGGATCAGGACAAGCCCGAGCTGCAATATGCGCAGGCGCGGCTCGACGCCGATGCGATCGTCGACACGGTGTTGAAGGCGCTGCGCTACAACGAAGCAGGCGTCATCGCGCGCGTGACCGGCTGGCAGAAGGTCGCCGCGCTGACGGCGTTCTACGTCATCGGCATGTTGTGGGTGAACTGGACGATGGTCCGCCGCGTCCGCGGCGCGGTCGCGGCGCGCGCCGCCTGGACCGCCGAGGATTTCGACGCGGTCTTCGCCGACCTCGACCCGCGCCTCGCCCCGGCGGTGCGCGCGGCGCTCGCGCCGTGGTACGGGGAGGGCGTGGTGCCGCGCCCCGAGGACACGCTCAAGCGCTTCCTGAAAATGGACCGCGGCGAGGTCGACGACCTCGTCACCGACGCCGCGGCGCGGGCTGAGCTTCCGCCACCCGGCCTGTCGTTGCCCGACCTGCCTGATGTGGCGGCAGTGGTCCGCTACCTCGCGTCACTAGGCAGGTAGCAACAAACCCATCACTCCGTTCGTGCTGAGCCTGTCGAAGCACGTGCCCGGCAACACGCCCCTTCCCGAACGCAGGCCAAAGCCCCCAACCACGAACAACCCGACCATAAACCCGCTTGCGCAATCATCAGACAAGCCCTACGTTCAACATGTTAAACGGAGGGGCAGGTGCTCGGGGTCAGGCTCGATACGGAACTCGAAGAACGGCTCGCCAATGTCGCGCGGACGCAGGGCCGCAGCAAGAGCGATATCGCGCGTGAGGCGGTGCGGCGTTATGTCGAACTGCATGACGAGGCGTTCCGTCGCGAGGCGCGCCGTCAATCGCAACGCGCCTCGCGTCGCGACACCCACGAGGATTACGCCTTCTGGGAACAGGCCGAGCGTGAGGATGCGGCATGGCGGTGAGTGACGCGCCCGAGATCCGCCACGGCGCGATCGTGCTCGTCGATGCGCCCGAAGGCGCCAGCGGTGGGCCTCGAGCATGCGTCGTCGTGCAGGCCGATCTGTTCAACGACAGCCATGCCACCGTCACGCTCTGTCCGTTGACGACCGTCGTCGGCGGCGAGGTGCTGTTCCGCGTCACGATCTCGCCGCAGGAACATACCGGCCTCACCGTCGAATGCGAGGTGCAGGTCGACCGCATCACCAGCATCCGCCGTCACCGCATCGTCAAGGTGATCGGCCATGCCTCCGCCACCCGCATGGAGCAGGTCGATCAGGCGCTGCGCCGCTGGCTCGCTTTGTAATTCAACAGGACAGGAAGAAACCATGACGCCGATCGTGAAGTCGATTCTGGACAAATACGAAGCCACCAGCCCCGCGGTGAAGGCCAATCTGGCGCGCATCCTGATGCACGGGAAGCTGGGCGGCACCGGCAAGCTCATCATCCTGCCGGTCGATCAGGGGTTCGAACATGGCCCGGCGCGCAGCTTTGCGGTCAACCCGCCGGCCTATGACCCGCACTACCATTACCAGCTCGCGATCGACGCCGGGCTGTCGGCCTATGCCGCGCCGCTCGGGGCGCTGGAGGCCGGGGCGGATACGTTCGCGGGGCAGATCCCGACGATCCTGAAGGTCAACAGTTCGAACAGCTGGGCGACGCAGATCGCCCAGGCGCAGACCGGCAGCGTCGAGGACGCGCTGCGGCTGGGTTGCGCGGCGATCGGCTTCACCATCTATCCGGGCGCGGACGACATCTTCGCGTCAATGGAGCAGATCCGCGCGCTGCGCGAGGAAGCCGCCGCGGCGGGTCTTGCGACCGTCATCTGGAGCTATCCGCGCGGCGGCAAGCTCAGCAAGGACGGCGAACTGGCGCTCGACGTCGGCGCCTATGCCGCGCACATGGCGGCGCTGCTCGGTGCGCACATCATCAAGGTCAAGCTGCCCAGCGCGCACATCGAACAGCCCGAGGCGCAAGAGAGCTACGAGGGCACCGACTGGTCGAACCAGGCCGATCGCGTCCGCCACGTCGTCCAGTCGAGCTTCGCGGGTCGCCGGATCGTCGTCTTCTCGGGCGGCGCGGCCAAGGGCACCGATGCGGTCTATCAAGACGCGCGCGACATTCTCGCGGGCGGCGGCAACGGCTCGATCATCGGCCGCAACACTTTCCAGCGCGAGCGCGGCGAGGCGCTGGCGATGCTCGACAAGCTGGTGTCGATCTACAAGGGCCAGGAGTAAGGCCGACAACTCCCTCTCCCCTCCGGGGAGAGGGCCGGGGTGAGGGGCAGTGAGGCACGGTGCGCTCGCCGCGCGCACCAAGCGGAGGTCGCCCCTTTCCCCCACACCGCCCCACTCGCGGCAACCCCTCACCCAACCCTCTCCCCATCGGGGAGAGGGCTTATGCCTTCCACCACTCCCCCAAACCCGCTACGCGCCGCGCATGACTGAAGACCCGCTCGGCCCGCTCGACCCCGATTTCGGCGCCAACTTCAAGCGCGACGATCGCCGTCCGCGCTGCCAGCTCTACCTGATCTCGCCGCTCGACGTGACCGGCGGCTTCCCCGACCGTCTCAAGAGCGCGCTCGACGCCGGCCCGGTCGCCGCCTTCCAGTTCCGCGTAAAGGACGTCGACCAGCACAGCGCCGCGCGGCTCGCCGAGCCGCTCCAGCGTATCTGCGCCGACCGTGACGTCGCCTTCATCGTCAACGACTCGATCAGCCTCGCCAAGCGCCTCGGTGCGGACGGCGTGCATCTCGGGCAGGAGGACGGCGACTCGCGCGAGGCACGCGACGCGCTCGGCCCGGCGGTGCAGATCGGCGTCACCTGCCACGACAGCCGCCATCTCGCGATGGAAGCGGGCGAGGCAAACGCCGACTATGTCGCGTTTGGCAGCTTCTATCCTACCACCACCAAGGCGGTGGAGCATCATCCCGAGCCGGTGATCCTGTCGTGGTGGCATGCCTTGTTCGAGCTGCCCTCGGTCGCGATCGGCGGGATCACGCCCGACAATGCCGCGCCGCTGATCGCCGCCGGTGCCGACTTCATCGCTGCCAGCCATGCGGTATGGGGCGGCGACGAGGCCGCCGCGATCCGCGCCTTCGATGCGGTGCTGAAGGGCTGACGGACCCCGACGCGGCAAAGCGCGTTGTTACGGCATCGAAATACGAGAGGTGCCCGTGAAGCGTATCGCCCCCGTCGCCGCCAGCTTGATCGCCGTGACGCTCACCGCCGCCGCCCCGGCGCAGCGGAGCGCGACCCCGCCGCTCGATCCGGCGGTGATGCGGACCCAGGTTGTGCTCGACAAGCTCGGCTTCGGCCCCGGCGTGATCGACGGGCGCGGCGGGCAGTCGTTGACCAACGCGCTGAAAGGCTTTCAGGAAAGCCGCGGCCTGCGCGTGACCGGCACGCCGGACGCGGCGACACTCGATGCGCTGCACCACTTCGGCAATGTCCGGCCGACAATGCAGGTGACGCTCGACGCCGCCGCGATGCGCGGGCCGTATGTCGCGAACATGCCGGACGATTATGCCGAAAAGGCCAAGTTGCCCTCGATGGCCTACAGCCGCCCGCTCGAAAAGCTTGCCGAGCGCTTCCACACCACGCCCAAGGTGCTGGCCGAGCTGAACCCGGGCGTGACCACGATCGGCGTCGGCACCAGGATCACCGTGCCCAACACCTTCCCGACCTCGCGCGCCTATCCCGCCGATGCGACGCCGGCCTGGCGCGCGACGCTCGCCTCGCTCAACGTCGAGGCCGCGGTGCCGCAGGCCGCGAAGATCGTCGTCGACAAGTCCGACGGCATCCTGCGCGTCCTCGACGGCAACGGGCATCTGGTCGCCCAATATACCGCGACGATCGGTTCGTCGCGTGATCCGCTGCCGCTCGGCAACTGGAAGGTGCTGCACGTCTCGCCCAACCCCGACTGGAAGATGAATCCGAAGATCCTCAAGGGCGTGCCCGACGACACGCAGGCGCAGATCATTCCGCCCGGCCCGAACAATCCGGTCGGCGTGGTGTGGATCGACCTGAGCAAGGAGCATTACGGCATCCACGGCACCAGCGAGCCGGAGCAGATCGGCCGCGCACAGTCGAACGGTTGCGTCCGCCTGACGAATTGGGATGCGGCGCGCGTCGCATTGATGGTGAAGGGGGAACCCCGGTGCTGTTCCAAGCCTGACATGACCAAGCTCGGCTGGTCGATCCTCGCGATCATCCTGCTGCTCGGGGCCGGCTTCGTGTCGATGCTCTCGATCGGTTCGCGCGCGCCAGTCGCCGCGCCGCCGCCGCAATCCGCGGGATCGCCGCCGCCCGAAGCGACGAATGGACGCTTGCTCGTGCCGGTTGCAGGCGTGACGCGCGACGCCCTAGTCGACACCTTCGGCCAGCCGCGCGACGGCGGCGCGCGGCATCACGAGGCGATCGACATCATGGCGCCGCGCGGCACGCCGGTGCTCGCCGCCGCCGACGGGCGCGTCGACAAATTGTTCGACAGCGCGGCGGGCGGCCGCACGATCTACATCCGCTCCACCGACGGCGCGACCATGTATTATTACGCGCATCTCGACAGCTATCGCGACGGGCTGACCGAGGGACAGGTGATCCGGCGCGGCGAGCCGATCGCTTCGGTCGGCGCGACCGGCAACGCCGATGCCGCTGCGCCGCACCTGCATTTCTCCGTGCTGCGCACCACCCCGACGCAGGGTTGGTCGGAAGGGCAGGCGGTCGATCCCTTTCCGCTTCTTGCCGAACCGCGCGCCAACCGCTAAGTCGCCGCGATCGGCGCCCGCGGACCACCGCCGGCGCCGCGGCTCTTTTACAGCAGGCGAAACCCCATGAAGATCAGCGGCGTGGACATCCGTCCCGGCAACATCATCGAGTACGAAGGCGGTATCTGGCGCGCGGTCAAGATCCAGCACACGCAGCCCGGCAAGGGCGGCGCGTACATGCAGGTCGAGCTGAAGAACCTGCGCGATGGCCGCAAGAACAATGTCCGCTTCCGCTCGGCCGAGACGGTCGAGCGCGTCCGCCTCGACACCAAGGACTTCCAGTTCCTGTTCGCCGAAGGCGAGGACCTCGTGTTCATGGACAAGGAAACCTATGATCAGGTGACGCTGCCGCGCGACCTGCTCGGCGACGCCGCCGCCTTTCTGCAGGACGGCATGGATGTCGTTATGGAGCTTCACGACGAAGAGCCGATCAGCGTCCAGCTCCCCGACACGATCGAAGCGACGATCGTCGAGGCCGATGCGGTGGTGAAGGGGCAGACCGCCTCGTCCAGCTACAAGCCCGCGATCCTCGACAATGGCGTGCGCGTGATGGTGCCACCGCACATCTCCAGCGGCGTGCGGATCGTGGTCGACGTCTACGAGCAGACCTACGTCCGGCGCGCCGACTGATCTTACCCCCTCCCTTTCAAGGGAGGGGCCGGGGGTGGGTGGCGTGCTCGCGATACGGCAGCCGCACCCAAGGCGGAGACCGTACCACCCGGACACTACCCATCCATCATCGGGTAATCCATGCCCCGCATGGATTAGAAATGCCGGGGGCATTTCGACCCGATTATCCCTCCCTCAAAAAGGGAGGGGGAGTTAGAAAAATGCCATCTCATTCCGGACTGTTCACCGTCATCGAACGCGCGGCACGCAAGGCCGCCCCGCGGCTGCGTCGCGACTTCAACGAGGTCCAGCACCTGCAGGTCAGCCGTAAGGGCCCGGCCGATTTCGTCAGCCAGGCCGACCAGCGCTGCGAGCGGACGCTCTACGACGAACTGTCGAAGGCACGCCCCGACTGGGGCTTCGTCATGGAAGAAGGCGGCACGATCGAGGGCGATCCGAACAAGCCGCGCTTCATCATCGACCCGCTCGACGGCACGTCGAACTTCCTCCACGGCATCCCGCATTTCTGCATCTCGATCGCGGTCGAGGAGCCGATGCCGAACGGCAAGCGCGAGATCACGACCGCGCTCGTCTATCAACCGCTGACCGACGAGAGCTTCTGGGCCGAGAAGGGCCGCGGCGCGTGGTTGCAGGACCAGCGGCTGCGCGTGTCGTCGCGCCGCGAGACTTCGGAAGCGCTGATCGCGACCGGCATCCCCTTCATGGGGCACGGTGATTTCGTGCAATGGACGCGCATCTTCGGCGCGGTCGCGCCGCAGGTCGCGGGCATCCGCCGGCTCGGCGCCGCAGCGCTCGACCTCGCCTGGGTCGCGGCCGGACGGTTCGATGGCTATTGGGAAAGCGACCTGAAGCTGTGGGACGTCGCGGCGGGGATGCTGCTGGTCAAGGAAGCCGGCGGCTACGTCACCGACTTCCGCGGCGGCGACCGCGCGATCGAACGCAACGAATTCCTCGCCGCCAACGACGCGCTCCACAACAAGCTGCACAAGATGGTCGCGCAGGCGCTGCGCTGACCGATCCGTCATTGCGACCCCGGCGAAGGCCGGGGAAGCAATCCAGAGCCGGACCAGGACGCCCTGGATTGCTTCGCTACGCTCGCGATGACGAGCGTGCCTGCGATTGAGATGAGACGCCCTTCCCACAAGCCGTCGCCCCGGACTTGATCCGGGGCCCCGCTTCTTCTCGCACCGTGGGAAAGAGGAAGCGGGATCCCGGATCAAGTCCGGGATGACGATCGGTGATGTTACCCCCGCGGCAAGGTAATCGTCGCCACCAACCCGCCGCCGTCGCGCGCGGTCAGCACGATCCGCCCGCCGGCTTCCTCGACGATCGCCCGTGCCAGCGCGAGCCCCAGCCCGATCCCCCCGGTATGCCGGTTACGCGAGCTTTCGAGCCGGAAGAACGGATCGAACACCTGATCCAGCCGCTCGGGCGGTATCCCCGGCCCGCGATCCGCGACCATGATCGCCGCCATGCGCGCGTCCGACGCCAGCGATACCTCGGCCGCCCCGGCGTATTTCACCGCATTCTCGATCAGGTTGCGCACCGCGCGCCGGATCAGCGACGGCCGCAACCGCATCCGCAACCGCTCCGCCTCTTCGAACGTCACCGCTTCGCCCAGGTCGCGGAAATCCTCCACCACGGCATCGACCAGCGCGGCGAGATCAACCTCGGTTTCCGGCTCGCTCGGGCGGCCCAGCCGTGCCAGCGACAGGATGTCGTCCAGCGTGCGGTTCATTTCCGCGATCGTATCCGCCATCCGCGCCCGATCCTGATCGTCCTCAACCGATTCGATCCGCACGCGTAAGGCCGCGAGCGGCGTGCGCAGGTCATGCCCGATCGCGCCGAGCATCCGGTCCTTCTCGTCGAGCATCGCGGTGACGCGCAGCCGCAATGCGTTGAACGCCGCGATCACCGCGCAGACGTCGGGCGGCCCGCTTTCCTCCAGTGGCTCGGGCGCCACCGCGGGCGAATAACCCCGCGCCGCCGCCGCCAGTTCGCGCAGCGGACGCGAGATCCGTCGCGCGACCCACAACACCGGTGCCAGCACCACGACATACAGGATCAACGTCTGGCCGAGGAGCCGCCAGAACAGCCGCAGGTCGTCGCGCGGCAACCCGCCGGCCAACGCCATCCAGCGCCCATCGGTGCGCCGCACCGCGATCACGATCGAATCGCGCGGGCCGTCGTCGCGTGCCGCCCGCGCCGCCATCCGCCGCTCGAAGCGGCTGAGCGGGATGCGATATTGCCACGGCTTGGCGATCGCGACATCGACCGCCGCGACACGGACTCCCATGTCGGAAAGCTGGGTCGTCAACTCTCGCGCCACCGCCGGCTGTGCGACCATCGCGCGCGTAATTGGGTTCCGCGGCACCAGCCGCACGCGCCCGCGATCGGACACCACCGGCCGTCCGGCGGCCTCCTGGTCGAGCGCGTCGGCAATGCGATAGGCGGCGGGGCGCGTGATCTGCGCCATCCGCACCGCCCCGCGCTCGCGCAGCAGCATCGCGAGGTTGATCGCCTGCGCCATGAACAGCGCCAGCGCGACCAGCAACGCCATCTGCCCCGCCAGGCTGCGCGGCCAGGGCATCCGCAGCTTCACAGCCGCGTCACGTCCGTCGACAGCGCATAGCCGCCGCCCCACACCGTCTTGATGATCTCGGGATTCTTGGGATCGGGCTCGATCTTACGACGCAGGCGGCTGACCTGATTGTCGATCGCGCGGTCGAAGGCGGCCGCCTCGCGCCCCTGCGTCAGGTCGAGCAACTGGTCGCGCGTCAGCACCTGTCGTGGGCGCTGCACCAGCGCGAGCAGCAGGTTGTACTCGCCGGTGGACAACGGCACCGACACGCCCTCGCGATCGATCAACGCGCGCTCACCGGTCTTCAGCACCCAGCCGGCAAAGGCATAGGACCCGCTCTCCGGCGCATGGTGCCGCACCCCGCCGCCGCCCGCGGTACGCCGCAGCACGGTCTTGATCCGTGCCGCCAGTTCGCGGGGCGAGAAGGGCTTCACGACATAATCGTCCGCCCCCATCTCCAGCCCGACAATCCGGTCGGTCTCTTCGCTCTTGGCGGTCAGCAGGATCACCGGCGTCTCGCCGGTGGCGCGGACGTGGCGGCACAGCGACAGCCCGTCCTCGCCCGGCATCATGATGTCGAGCACGATCAGGTCGATCGCATAGGCCGCCAGCCGCGTGCGCGCCGCCTCCGCATCACCCGCCTGGGTGACGCGAAAGCCCTGCTTGGTCAGATAGCTGGCCAACGGCTCGCGGATCGACCGCTCGTCATCGACCAGCAGGAGGTGCGGCATCTCGCCCATGGTCACGGCACCTGACACAATCGTCGCCATGCGAAAAGGGGTCAGCCGATCGGCGCGGCGTCGGCATCGGCCGGCGGCGTCTGCCCGTCGTGCGGGCGATCATGGCCGAGCCGCCGCGACCGCATCAGCATCATCATCGCCTCGCGCTCGTTGGCGTCGATCCGCCCGTCATGGTTGGTGTCGATCCGGTCGAAACGCTTGAGCGCGCGGTCGCGGAACTCGGCCTGCGTCTGGTCGGCATCGCGGCGGCCACCGCGCGCGCCGTCACCCCGTCGCGCGGCATCGGCGCGGCGCCGCTCGCGCCACGCGCGCCGCTCGTCGCGGGTCAGCTTTCCGTCGTGGTTGGTGTCCATCGCCGCAAAGCGTCGGTCGGCGTCGGCGGCGGCCTCGTCGCGCGTCACCACGCCGTCCCCGTCGCTGTCCGACGTCTCCATCGGCGTTCGGGGCGGGGGCGGGGTTTGCGCCTGCACGCTGGCGGCACCCAGCCCACCCAGCATCGCGGCACCCAATACGGCGGCGGTCGTCCACGTCCTCATCGCACTTCCCCTTCGTTCCCAAGGGCGCGATCGCCCCGACCGTCACGTTGTGCGGGCGGAGCGTCGCGGGAACATGTCGGTGGCGGGACGAAACTGTCGCGACTTGTATCAACGGCGGTTATTTCGGCGGCGCGACCGCCTTGCCGCGCGCATAGGCGCGCTCGACCGCCGGACGCGCCGCGATCGTCGCGTGCCAGCGCGCGACGTTGGGGAAGCTCGCCATATCTTGCCCCTGCGCCTCGGGCAGGATCCACGGATAGCAGGCCATGTCGGCAATCGTATATTCGTCACCGATCACGAACTCGCGCCCCTCCAGCTGGCCATCGAGCACGCCGTACAGCCGCGTCGTCTCCTTGAGGTAGCGGTCGATCGCATAGGGCACCTTCTCGGGGGCAAAGCGCGTGAAATGGTGGTTCTGCCCCAGCATCGGGCCGAGCCCGCCCATCTGCCACATCAACCATTGCAGCACGTCGACATGCGCGCGCGGATCGCGGCCGCCGAACGATCCGGTCTTGTGCGCCAGGTACAGCAGGATCGCGCCGCTCTCGAACACGCTGATCGGCGCACCGCCGTCGCGCGGCGCATGGTCGACGATCGCCGGCATCCGGTTGTTCGGCGCGATCTTCAGGAACTCTGGCCTGAACTGCGCACCCCCGCCGATGTCGACCGGATGGATCTGATGCTCGAGCCCCGCCTCCTCAAGGAAGATCAGCACCTTGTGCCCATTCGGCGTCGGCCAGTAATGAAGGTCGATCATCGCATTCAGCTCCTGTGCGTAGCGCGTTTCGATGCATAGCACCTCGCGCCGCCGTCCGTTCCGCGGTCGGCACTCAGTTCGCCGATGCCGGAAAGCGACACATGCTTGCAGCCGGGCAACAAAAGATTATGAGGTCAAACTAACAAGTTGCTGGGGGGCGACGTGACGGGGAAAGAAAACAGGGCGGCGATGGTGGATGTACGCTATGTCCCGCCCGGGGGCCGGCTGAAGCGCTATGTCACCGGCTATCACCGTTTCGCGGCCCCCGTCTGCCCCAATCGCGAGATGCACGACGCCTTCTTCCCCAGCGTCGCGACGATCCGCGTGTCGCTGCGCAACAGCCCGTCCTGGTCGTTGAAGATCGCCAGCCGCCTCGTCGATCCGATGCCCGCAGTCGCCCTCACGGGGCCGACCAGCTATGCCGGCTATCTCACCTGCTACGGCGGCGAACTGGTCGGCGTCGGGCTGCAGCCGCTCGGCTGGGCGCAGATCTTCGGCGGCGATGTCTCGCGCTACGCCAACCGCGTCATCGCGCTCGGCGACATCGATCCGGGCGCGAACATGCTCCGCGAGGCGCTGGAGAGCGACCAGCCGTTCGAGGCGGCGTTCGAGGCGTGGCTGGAGGCGCGGCTCGACCGCCGCCCGCCCGCCGACCCGCGCATCGAGATCCTGTGCGAGCTGCTGCGCGATCCAGCCACGACCCGGATCGAAACCGTCGCGGAAGCGCTCGACATGTCGCCGCGCGCGCTGGCGGCGATGACGCGCTTCAACTTCGGCTTCACCCCCAAGCTGCTGCTCCGCCGCACGCGCTTCCTTCGCGCGGTGACGATCGTGCTGACCCAGCCCGAAGCGGGGCCGGCGGCGCTGGAGGCGGCCGGCTATTGGGACCGGTCGCACTTCCTGCGCGACAGCCATCTGTTCCTCGGCTGCTCGGTGCGCGAATTCACCCGCCGCCGCGGCCCGCACAACCAGGTCGCGATCATGGCGCGGATTCAGGCGTTCGGCACGCCGGTCTAGCCGGCGCGGGCGCTCACCCGCCAACGCGCGGTCGTCGAACATCCCGAACATCAGCGTCGAGGCATAGAAATGGATCGCGCGATCGCGATCCATGCTCCACGCCCATTTGCGCATGTCGAACGCGGCGTTGAGCATCCCCATCAGCGCCTGCGACGCGACCAGGCTGTCGACCGGGCGGACGGTGCCCTCGGCGATCCCGTCCATCATCGTGCCCGCGAAGCGCCGCGCGATCCGCGTCGAGCGGTCGATCATCTGCTGCCGCTCGCCCGCGGGCAGCCCGCTCAGCGCGGTGGTGCGCAACAGCGACTCGCGCTCCGAAAACTGCACCGCCACCAGTGTCGCAACCGTGTCGCACAGCCGCTGCCAATAGTTCCCGTCACGCTCGTCGGCGAGCCGCTGCGCCGCGGCGATCGTGTCGAAGCTGCGGCGGTAACAGGCGACGACCAGATCGTCCTTGGCATCGAGATGGTGGTAGAAGCTGCCCTTGGTGACGTTCAGCTCCGACGCGATCCGCTGCACCGATGCGCCGCGATACCCCAGCTCGTTGATGAGCCGCGTCGCCGCGAGCAGGAACGCCTCGCGCCCCGGCACCGGATCGTCGTGCGGCAGCGCGACCGCCGCCGGGTTCCAGCCGGCACCGTCCACCGCCAGCCCGTCGCGCAGCAACGCGATTAGCCGCGCCGCCGCCCGCGGATATTGATCGACCTCGTAGCGCGGCAACCACAACGGCAGCCAGAAGATGTTCTCCAGCAGCACATGCGCGCGCGCGCCGGCCAGGTCGGTCGCCTCGCGCGACAGCCCGCTGCCCCACAAGGCGCGCGTCCGCCGGAACACCTCACGCCAGCGGTTCATCAACGTCGCGCGCATCGGCTCGTCCATCGCGCGCAGGTCTGACAGCACCGCCAGCGCGCGTTCCTCGCCGCGCTCGATCCGCATCAGCCGCTCGACGTTGAGCGTCACCATCCGCGCGACCCGCGCCTGTGGAGTCGCTTCGCGCGCGGCATCGTCGAGCATCGCCATCAGGCTGTCGAGCGTCTGCTCGAAGGCGGCGGCGGCCAGATCCTCCTTGCGCTTGAAATAATAGGTCACGCTGGTGGTGTTCAGCCCGACACGGCGCGCGACATCGGCGAAGGTCATCCCCTTCGCGCTCTGCTCGTTGATCGCGTCGGCGGCGGCGGCAAGGATCGCCTGGCGCTTCTCGCGAAAGCGCCGCGTGCTGCCGGTGTCTTCGGTTGTCATTTCCCCCATGACGTAGCGTTAGCATGGCTGCTTTCGAAGATGCAGTCCTTTTCTTCAAGGGCGCTATGCTCCCGATCTGCGGCTTTACCGAACATCGGGTATGGCCTACATCACGCAGCCGACAGCCACGGAGAGGAAGCGCGGTGGATTTTACCCTGAGCGAGCGCGAGACGCATTTCCGCGATCGGGTACGCGAGTTCATCGCCCGCGAGATCGCGCCGCGTCGCGCCGAACACGACCGCCAGCATCATGACGGCGATCCGTGGAAGGTGCTGCCCGTGATCGAGGAGGTGAAGGCGCGCGCGAAGGCGGCCGGGCTATGGAATTTCTTCATGCCGCCGCATTCAGGCCAGACCCATGTCGACGATACGTTCGCGTTCGAGGGCACGCAGCTTTCGAACCTCGAATATGCGCTCTGCGCCGAGGAGATGGGCCGCATCGACTGGGCGAGCGAGTGTTTCAACTGCTCGGCGCCCGATACCGGCAATATGGAGGTGCTCCATCGCTACGGCACGCTGGCGCAGAAGGAAGAGTGGTTGCGGCCACTGATGAATGGCGAGATCCGCTCGGTCTTCCTGATGACCGAGCCGGCGGTCGCCTCGTCCGACGCGACGAATATCGAGACGCGCATCGATCGCGATGGCGACCATTATGTCATTAACGGTCGCAAATGGTGGTCGTCGGGGATCGGCGACCCGCGCTGCCGGATCGGCATCCTGATGGGCAAGACCGATACCGGCGCGGCGCGGCACCAGCAGCAGAGCATGGTGCTCGTCCCGCTCGACACGCCGGGCGTGCGGATCGAGCGGATGCTGTCGGTCTATGGCTATGACCATGCGCCGCACGGCCATGGCGAGGTCAGCTTCACCGACGTGCGCGTGCCGGTCGAAAACATGCTGCTCGGTGAGGGCAGGGGGTTCGAGATTGCGCAGGGCCGGCTCGGGCCGGGGCGCATCCATCATTGCATGCGCACGATCGGCGTTGCGGAGAGCGCGATCGAGGCGATGGCGCGCCGGCTGGTCACCCGCACCGCCTTCGGCAAGCGCATCGCCGATCACAGCGTCTGGGAAGAGCGGATCGCGCGGGCGCGGATCGACATCGAGATGACGCGGCTGCTCTGTCTCAAGGCCGCCGACATGATGGATAAGGCCGGCAATAAGGCCGCGCAACAGGAAATCGCGATGATCAAGGTGCAGGCGCCGAACATGGCGCTGCGGATCCTCGACGATGCGGTGCAGGCGCATGGCGGCGCGGGCGTGTCGGGCGACTTCGATCTCGCGCACGCCTGGGCATCGATGCGGACGTTGCGCTTCGCCGACGGCCCCGACGAGGTTCATGCGCGCGCGATCGCGCGACACGAGTTCGGCAAATACGCATGAGCGACCTCGACACCGCGCGGCTCGGCGACTGGCTGGCGGCGCATGTCCCCGGTTCGGGCGCGATCATCGGGGAGCAACGGCTGGAGGGTGGGCAATCCAATCCCACCTATCGCATCGACACCGACGGCGGCAGCTATGTGCTGCGCCGCAAGCCGGTCGGTGCGCTGCTGCCCTCCGCGCATCAGGTCGACCGCGAATATCGCGTGATCGCCGCGCTCCACCCGACCGGCTTTCCGGTGCCGCGGCCGTACGGGCTGTGCATGGACGATGCGGTGATCGGCTCGGCCTTCTATGTGATGGCGATGGTCGAAGGGCGGACGATCTGGGACGGGACGATGCCCGATTTCACCCCCGATCAGCGCCGCGCACATTACGAGGCGATGATCGACACGCTCGCCGATCTCCACAACACTGACCATGTCGCGATCGGGCTGGAGGATTACGGCCGCCCCGGCAATTATTTCGAGCGCCAGGTCGCACGCTGGACCAAACAATATCGCGGTGCCGAAACCGAGCCGATGCCCGCGATGGAGAAGCTCATCGACTTCCTGCCGCGCACCGTTCCCGCGCAGGAGCGGACCAGCATCGTCCATGGCGACTATCGCGTCGACAACCTCCGCTTCGCGCCGGGCACCGAACCGCGCGTCGCGGCGGTGCTCGACTGGGAATTGTCGACGCTCGGCGATCCGGTTGCCGACCTCACCTATTTCCTGATGAGCTGGGTCACCGAGCCCGAAGGCCGCTCGGGCGTGCTCGGCCGCACCGGCGCGACGACCGGTATTCCCGAAATGACCGAGATGCTGGAGCGTTACTGCGCGCGTACCGGGCGCAGCGCGCCGATCGCGCTCGACTGGTATTTTGCGTTCAATCTCTTCCGGCTCGCCGGCATCGTGCAAGGCATCAAGAAACGGATCGTCACCGGCACCGCCGCCAACCCGCGTGCGCACGAAACCGCGGCGCGGATGGGCGGGCTGGTCGATGCCGCATGGCATTTCGCGCAACGGGCCGGGGCATGATGCGCTTCGCGGGCAAGTCGATCGTCGTCACCGGCGCCGGCTCGGGGATCGGCCGCGCGGCGGCGTTGCTGTTCGCGACAGAGGGCGGGCAGGTGGTCGTCGCCGACGTCACCGATCGCGCGGAGGAGACGGCACAGTCGATCGTCGCCGCGGGTGGCGTCGCGGCAGCGATCCGCATGGATGCTGGCGACGAGGGCGATGTCGCACGCACCGTCGCGCTTGCCGTCGATCGCTTCGGCGGCCTCGACGTGATGTTCGCCAATGCCGGCATCTCGGGCGGGATGGCGAACATCTTCGACACCGATGTCGCGCTGTTCGCGGAAGTGTTGCGTGTCAATCTGATCGGCCCGTGGCTGGCGGTGAAGCACGCCGCACCATCGATCGCCGCGCGCGGCGGCGGCGCGATCGTGCTGACCGCCAGCGTCGCCGGGCTGCGCTCGGGTGCGGGCTCGCCTGCGTATTCGGCGTCCAAGGCGGGGGTCATCAATCTCGCGACGACCGCCGCGCAGCAATTGTCCGGCTCGGGCGTCCGCGTGAACGCGCTGTGCCCCGGCCTGACGGAGACGGGGATGACGCAGCCGACCTTCGATTACGCGCGCGACGCCGGCAAGATGGACCGCATCGGTCGCCTCAATCCATTGCGCCGCGGAGCACAGCCCGAGGAACTGGCGCGCGTCGCGCTGTTCCTCGCCAGCGACGACGCCAGCTACGTCAACGGCCAGGCGCTCGCGGCGGATGGCGGCCTGTCGTCGAGTCACCCGGTAACGCGACAGGACTATGGCAAGACCGCGGTGTGACAAGGGCGGCGACCGGCAAGCATCTCGAAGCGCACGGGAACGCCCGCAGCTAACCTGTGTTGACCCTCCATCCACAGGAGAGTCGCCCGATGCCCGCCCCCATCCGTTACACCGCCGACATCGAGCAGCAGCAGCCCGACGAGGCGACGACGATCGCCCAGCTTAACGAACAGTTCGACATCGTCCTCGACACCACCGCCGAGGATTACGGCCACGCCGTCCGCGCCGTCCATGCCAAGGCGCATGCGATCCTCGAAGGCACGCTGACCATCGACGCCGATCTTCCGCCCGAGCTGGCGCAGGGCCTGTTCGCCACGCCGGGCGAGCACAAGGTGCTGATGCGCTTTTCCACCAATCCCGGCGACATCCTCGACGACGCGATCTCGCTGCCACGCGGCCTCGCGATCAAGATCCTCGACGTCGACGGCGAGCGGTTGCCGGGCGCCGAGGGCCGGTCGCAGGACTTCATCATGGTCAATGCCACCGCCTTCCAGGCGAAGACCGCCGCCAAATTCCTCGGCAGCCTCAAGCTGCTGGCGCGCACCACCGACAAGGCGGAGGGCGGCAAGAAGGCGCTTTCCGCGGTGCTGCGCGGTGTCAGCAGCGCGCTCGGCGCGGTCGGGATCGAGAGCGCGACGATCAACACGCTCGGCGGTGCACCAAACGTCGATCCGGTCGGCGAGACCTACTACAGCACCACCCCGTTTCGCTACGGCGACCATATCGCCAAGTTCAGCCTCCGGCCCGTCGCCCCCGGCCTCACGGAGCGCACCGGCGCGATCATCGACACGGCGGGCGACCGCGACGCGATCCGCCACACCGTCCGCGACGAGCTACGATCGATCGCCGGCGAATGGGAGTTCCGCGTCCAGCTCGCCCGCGACCTCGCGCGCCAGCCGGTCGAGGACGCGACCGTCGAGTGGGACGAGCAGGAAGCCCCCTTCGTCCGCGTCGCCACGCTCCGCACCGCCGCGCAGGACAGCTGGGATGATGCCCGCGTCGAACAGGTCAACGACCATTTGCGCTTCAGCGTGTGGACCGGCCTCTCCGCACACCAGCCGCTCGGCAACATCAACCGTGCGCGCCGCGACATCTATCGCCACTCCGCCGACTACCGCCAGCACGTCAACCGCTGCCCGATCCACGAACCGGAATGAGGTCAGCGCCGCATCCGCGCCAGCCCCTCCTGCGCGACGCTCGCCACCAGCCGCCCGTCGGCGGTGAAGATCCGCCCGCGGTTCATGCCGCGGCCGTGTCCCGCCCACGGACTGTCCATCGTGTAGAGCAGCCAGTCATCGGTCCGCGCCGGCTCGTGCAGCCACAAGGCGTGGTCGAGGCTGGCGGTCTGCATCCCCGGCGTGATCCACGTCACGCCATGCGGCAACATGCACGTCCCCAGCAGCATCATGTCGCTGGCATAGGCGAGCACCGCGCGGTGCATCGCCGGATCGTCGCCAACGGGTGCGACCGCGCGGAACCAGTAATGATGCACCGGCGGGGCAGGGGTCGGCTCGGTCCAGTGCCGCGGCGTCACCGGGCGATATTCGATCGCGCGCGGCCGCAACAATTGCGCGCGAAGCTGCGGCGGGATCTTGTCGACCACCGCCGCGCGCAACGTCTGTTCGTCCTGCAACGACTCGGGCGGCGGCACGTCGGGCATCGCATCCTGATGCGACAATCCTTCCTCGGGACGCTGGAACGACGCGGCCATGTTGAGGATCGGCGTGCCCCGCTGCATCGCGATCACGCGCCGCGTCGCGAAACTGCGTCCCTCGAAATCGCGCACCACGCGGTAGATGATCGGATGCTCCTCCGACCCGGCGCGCATGAAATAGGCGTGGAGCGAATGCGCGACCTTGTCGGTCTCGCCCGCCGAGCGCTGCGCCGCCTGCAACGCCTGCGCGATCACCTGCCCGCCGAACACGCGCCCGACCCCGCCGGTCGACCGCCGCCCGCGATACAGATCGGTGTCGATCTCCTCGACGTCGAGCAGATCGAACAGATCGGCGACCAGTTCGGCCGGAGAGGGCGCCGCAGGCGAAGGCACGTCGCTCAATAGCCGCGCCCGCGCGCCACGCGATCGGCGTGGAAGTTCGCATCGCCGAACATTTCGGCGAGCACCCGCGCGCGCTTCATGAAGAAGCCGATGTCATATTCGTCGGTCATGCCGATTCCGCCGTGCATCTGAACGCCTTCCTGCACCGACAGCGTCGTGGCAAGCCCCGTCATCGCCTTGGCGACCGACACCGCCTGATCCGCCGCGGCGTCCTCGGCGTCGAGCAATTGCTGCGCCTTCAACACCGCGGCGCGTGCCACCTCCAGCTCGGCATAGAGATGCGCGGCACGGTGCTGGAGCGCCTGGAAGCTGCCGATCAGCGCGCCGAACTGCTTGCGCTGCTTCAAATAGCCGACCGTCAAGTCCATCGCGCCGCCGCCGACCCCGAGCAGCTCCGCCGACGCCCCCGTCCGCCCGGCCCGCAACAGCCGGTCGAGCGGCGCGCGCCCCGCGTCCACCTCGCCGATCACCGCATCGCCGTCGACCGCGACGCCCTCGAAGGTCAGCCGCGCGGCGATGCTGCTGTCGGCAAGCCGTTCGGGCGTCGCGGTCAGGCCGGCGGCATCGGCCGGCACCGCGAACAAGGTCACGCCCTCGGCGTCCGCATCGCTGCCGGCGGTCCGCGCCGCGACGATCAGCAGATCGGCGACATGGCCATGCGTGACGAACTGCTTGGCGCCGCTCAGCCGAAAACCGTTGCCGGCCCGCTCCGCGCGCATCGTCACGCCGTCGCGATGCTTCGGCCCCTCGTCGATCGCCAGCGCCGCGACCGTCTCACCCGACAGGATACCGGGGAACCAGCGCTCAGCCTGCGCGGTGCCGTCGAGCGCCGCCACCGCCGCCACCGCGGTGGAGAGGAACGGCGAAGGCGACAGGTTGCGCCCGATCTCCTCCAGCACCACGCCCGCCTCGACATGCCCGAGCCCCAGCCCGCCGGCATCCTCGCCGATCAGGATGCCGGTGAACCCCATCTCCGCGAATTGCTTCCACAACGCGCGATCGAACCCGGTCGCATCGTCGCTGTCGCGCAAGCGCCGCAGGTTCGCGACGGGCGCATTCTCGCCCACGAAGTCGCGCGCGGTGTCGCGCAGCATCGTCTGTTCGTCATTCAGGAAAAGCGGCATCGCATCCCTCCGATAGTGGGGCTGATCGTCCCACCTTCAACGTCGCCCCTGCGCAGGCAGGGGCCTATGTCTCTGTCGTGTGCCGAGACGTTTGACACACATCCCGCGCTCACTATTGGCCACCGCGCACTTCCATTCGGCAGCCATGGGCCCCTGCCTTCGCAGGGGCGACGATCACCCCGGCAATTCCAGTATCCGCTTCGCCACGATGTTGAGCTGGATCTCGCTCGTCCCGCCCTCGATCGAATTGGCCTTGGTCCGCAGCCACGCCCGCGCCGCGCGCCCGCCGCCCGAACGCTCGCTTTCCCATTCGACCGCGTCCGACCCGCCCGCCGCCATCGACAGTTCGTGCCGCGCCTTGTTCAGCTCGGTACCGTAATATTTCATCATGCTCGGCTGCGCGGGGTGCGCCTGTCCCGCCTTCAGCTCGTCGATGAACCGCTCGCTCTGCGCCGCGAACGCCAGCGCGCGGACCTCGTACAGCGCGATCTGCGCGCGCAGCAGCGGATCGGCCAGCCGTCCCTCGGCATCCACTCCGACCGTCGCCAGCGCCCCCTCGACCAGCGCGTCGCCGCCGCCCGACAGGCCCATGCCCGAGATCATCTCGCGCTCATGCCCGAGCAGGTATTTGGCGACGTCCCAGCCCTTGTTGAGATCGCCGACCAGATTGGCCTTGGGCACCTTCACATCGTCGAAGAAGGTCTCGCAAAACGGCGAATAGCCGCTGATGAGAAGGATCGGCTTGGTCGACACGCCGGGCGAGGCCATGTCGAACAGCACGAAGCTGATCCCGCCCTGCTTGGTCGTCTTGTCGGTGCGGACCAGGCAGAAAATCCAGTCGGCCTGATCGGCATAGCTGGTCCACACCTTCTGACCGTTGACGATGAAATGATCGCCGGCATCCTCGGCGCTGGTCGCCAGGCTCGCGAGGTCCGATCCGGCATTGGGCTCCGAATAGCCCTGGCACCAGCGGATCTCGCCGCGCGCGATCTTGGGCAGATGCTCCAGCTTCTGCGCCTCGGTCCCATATTTCAGCAGCGCCGGCCCGAGCATCGAAATGCCGAAGCTGTTGAGCGGGCTACGCGCCTTGATCCGCGCCATTTCCTCGCGCAGCAATTTGGTTTCCGCCGCGCTCAGCCCGCCACCGCCATATTTCTTGGGCCAGTCGGGGACGGTCCAGCCGCGCGCCGCCATCCGGTCGAGCCATGTCTTCTGCGGCGCGGTCAGCCGCGACTGATCGCGCCCGCCCCACACCACGTCCTTCTCGGAGACGATCGGCGCGCGCATTTCGGGCGGACAATTCGCCTCCAGCCACGCGCGCGTCTCTTCGCGGAAGGTGTCGAGATCGCTCACTTGAACGTCTCCCCGGTCTTGAGGCCCTTGGCGACCGAAAAGCCATAGCGTTCCAGCCCGGCGACCACCTTGTCGGCGCCCTCGCTCTGCGCCCAGAACATCGGCCCGCCGCGATAGACCGGCCAGCCATAGCCATACACCCACACGACATCGACGTCGGACGCGCGCTGCGCCATGCCTTCCTCGAGGATCAAGGCACCTTCGTTGACCATCGTATAGAGCGTGCGCGCGACGATCTCCTCGTCGCTGATCGCGCGCGGTGTCGCGCCTTCCTTGGCGCGGAAGTCGTCGATGATCTCGGCCACCCGCGGCGAGGGGGTCGGGTTTCGCTTCTCGTCATAATCGTAGAAGCCCGCGCCCTTCTTCTGCCCCCAGCGACCCTCGGCGGCGAGCGCGTCCCGAATGTTTTCGATCCGGCTCGGATCGCGATGCCACCCGATATCAACCCCGGCGAGGTCGGCCATCTGGAACGGCCCCATCGGCATCCCGAACGCGACATGGACGCGGTCGATCTGCTCGGGGGTCGCGCCCTCCATCAACAGCTTGTTGGCCTCGACCTGCCGCGGCATCAGCATTCGGTTGCCGATGAATCCGTCGCACACGCCCGCGACGACCGCGACCTTCCGGATCTTCTTGGCCAGCGCCATCACCGTCGCCAGCACGTCGGGCGCGGTCTGCTTGCCGCGCACTACCTCCAGCAATTTCATGACGTTCGCCGGCGAGAAAAAGTGCATCCCCAGCACGTCGCCGGGGCGCTTGGTCACCGCGGCGATCTCGTCGATGTTGAGATAGCTGGTGTTGCTCGCCAGGATCGCACCGGGCTTGGCGATCGCGTCGAGCCTGGCGAAGATGTCCTTCTTGACGCCCATATCCTCATAGGCGGCCTCGATGATCAGGTCGCAATCGCCGAGATCGTCGAGCGACAGGGTAGGGGAGAGTAGCGCCATCGCCTGGTCGGGCGCGCCGGCGGGCAGGCGGCCCTTGGCGGCGCTTGCCTCGTAATTACGCCGCATCACCCCGGTGCCGCGATCGAGCGCGTCCTGCTGCATCTCGACGATCGTGACCGGCACGCCCGCCGACAGGAAGTTCATCGCGATCCCGCCGCCCATCGTTCCCGCGCCGATCACGCCGACGCGCTTGATCGCGCGCAACGGGGTGGCGGGGTCGATGTCGTCGATCTTCGCGGCCTTGCGCTCGGCGAAGAACAGGTGCCGCTGCGCCGCCGATTGCGTGCCGGTCATCAGCGCCATGAACTGTTCGCGCTCCACCGCCAGCCCGTCCTCGAACGGCCGTTCGGTGGCTGCGACGACGCAGGTGATGCACGCCTCGGGCGCATCGAATCCGCGCAGCTTGCGGCCGTGCGTCTTGCGGAACGCCTCGACCGCCGCCGGATCGGGCGCGACGGTGCGATCGCGGACCCGCGGGATCGGACGCGTGCCCGCCACGTCGCGCGCGAAGGCGAGCGCGTCGGCGGCCAACGTGTCCTCGCCGACGACCTTGTCGATCAGGCCCATGTCCGCTGCCGCCTGCGCCGACACCGGATTGCCGAGCACGATCAACTCCAGCGCTGCCTTGACGCCCACCAGTCGCGGCAGCCGCTGCGTGCCGCCTGCGCCGGGGAGCAGCCCCAGCTTCACTTCGGGCGTGCCCAGCTTCGCGGACGGGACGGCGACCCGGTAATGGCAGCCGAGCGCCACCTCGCACCCGCCGCCCAGCGCGGTGCCGTGGATCGCGGCGATGACCGGCTTGGGGCTCGCCTCGATCATGTCGACCAGCGTCGGCAGCGGAATGCCCTGCAACGGCTTGCCGAACTCGCTGATGTCGGCGCCCGCGAAGAAGGTGCGACCGTCGCAGCGAAGCACGATCGCGGCGATGCTCGAATCCGCGACACCCGCCTTCACCGCCGCCTCCAGACCGTCGCGCACTGCCGCACCAAGCGCGTTCACGGGCGGCGAATCGCTGGTAATTTGGAGGATGTCGCCGTCCCGCTCGATGCGGATCGGCCCCGGTTGCTCGTTATCGTGCGACGTCATGGGGGTAACTCTCCTCGCTTCGGCATACCGCTTTTTCGAACTGTGTCGCATCTATCGCGTTGTTGGAGGCGAGCGCAATCGTCCTTGTGCGGACCGGCGTCACGATCGCGGTTGATTTTTATCGGGATTTATATGGTGGGACCCGCCGGGCTTGTCCCTGTGCCGCTTCCCCGCCTAATCCTGCACTCCAGATAAGATGAACGGGGGACGGCTCTTCGATGCGCGTGACGAAGGATTTTCTACGCGGGCGTGGCCGCAACGGACTGACGCAGGCCGAAAAAGACGTGCTGGAAAGTGCGGTCGAACGTGTCGAGCGCTTGCCTGCGCGCAGCATCGTCACACGCCGTGGCGAGCCGGTGACGTACAGTACCCTGCTGCTCGAAGGCGTGATGTGCCGCTACATGGATGCGCGTGACGGTTTTCGGCAATTGGTGGCGTTGCAGCTGACGGGGGACTTCGTCGACCTGCACGGCTATCCGCTTCGCCGGCTCGACCACGATGTCGGCACGCTCACCGAGGCGCGGATCGCGCTGATACCACACGCTCGCATCGACAAGATCCTGGTCGATCACCCCCATCTGACCCGCCTGTTGTGGCGCTCCACCCTCCTGGACGCCGCCCTCCACCGCGAATGGATCTTCCGGATCGGGCGCCTCGATGCGGCCGGGCGACTCGCGCATTTTCTATTGGAAACATACCACAGATTGGAAGCGGTCGGCGCTGCGGACGGCGGTGCGTTCGATTTCGCGCTGACCCAACAAGATCTAGGCGAAGCCCTCGGCCTGACGAGCGTACACGTTAATCGAATGTTGCGGCGGCTGCGCGAAGCGGGGTTGGCGGAGTTCTCGCGCGGCGTGGTGCGGATCACCGATCACGACCGGCTTGCCCGCCTCGGCGAGTTCGATCCCGATTACCTCTACCTCGAGGCCGGTGCCTGGCATCAGGATGGCTAGCCTCGCGTGAAGATGCTTGGCCGCGGGCGGTAAATAGCCGTAGGTGATGGATATGCCCGATCAGCCTGCGCCCGCCGACCCGTTCATCCCGGCCCCTAGTGCGGCCGGGATCGACCCGCCGATGCGGCGCGACCGGCTGCTCGCGGGGTTGACGCTGACTGCCGGGATCGGGCTGATGCTCGGGCTGCCGTTCGCGCTGCAGGCGGGTGCGGAGTTCTTCATGCCGACCGCGATCGCGCTGGTCGTGTCGTTGGCGTTGATTCCGCTGCTGGAATGGCTGGAACGCCGCCGGCTTCCGTCGCCGATCGCGGCGCTGTTCTGCGTGATCCTGTTCCTCGTGATCGCCAATGTGGCGCTCGCCGCGATCGTCGTGCCCGCGACCGAGTTTTTCCGGCTGCTCCCTAGCCGCATCCACCGCATCCAGGCGAATCTCGCGCCGATCCTCGATCTATACTCAAGCCTCGAGCGCTATGCCAACCGCACGCTGCGCCAGATCGCGACCACCCCGGTAAAACCTTCCCCCACCGCCGCCGTCTCGCCGCCGAGTTCGATCGTCGAACTGGCGGCCACATCTGCGCCGGCGGTGATCGTCCAGACCTTCTATGCCATTCTCGTCGCGTTCTTTTTCTTGTCCGGCTGGACCCGGATGCGCGAGAAGATGATCACCGGCCGCGCCAGCTTCGGCGGCGCGATGACGACCGCACGCGTGCTGCAGGAGATGGTCGACGCGGTGTCTTCGTATCTCGGGACGATCACGATCATCAACATCGCGCTCGGGGCCGTGGTCGCCGGCGCGCTCCATCTGCTCGGGATGCCGTTTCCGTTGATGTGGGGCGGCATCGTCACCCTGCTAAACTACGTACCCTATTTTGGACCGGTAGTCGCAGCGCTTCTGCTCGCGATCGGCGGCCTCATGACCTTCTCCGACGTCTGGACCGCCTTGTCGGCCCCGGCGATCATGTATGGCGCACATCTGATCGAGGCGAACGTCGTGACGCCGCTGATTGTCGGCCACCGATTGACGATCAACCCGGTGATGATCCTCATTTCGATCAGCTTCTGGGGCTGGGTGTGGGGCACCGTCGGCGCGTTGCTGGCGGTGCCGATCCTCATCATCGTGCAGACGATCCTCTCTGCCGCCGGACGCCCGGACATCGCAGGTTTCCTCTTCGAGGACGGCACGTTGATGCGCGGCCAAGAGGAGCAGGTCGCCGTCGTCGAAAAAGTCGGCGATAGTCGTTGACAGGGTAGGGCGTGCCGCCTAGTTGGCGCGCCTCACGCTTCTGCAAGCGGGTGTAGCTCAGTTGGTTAGAGCGCCGGCCTGTCACGCCGGAGGTCGCGGGTTCGAGCCCCGTCACTCGCGCCACCCTCAAATCGAGGTGGTTTTTGTCGCAGCGGGAATGACGCGACGAGCGCGGTTCCAGGGCCCGAGGTCCTGCAATTGCGCGGTTGCGTATGGGAATGCGGGTGTAGCTCAGTTGGTTAGAGCGCCGGCCTGTCACGCCGGAGGTCGCGGGTTCGAGCCCCGTCACTCGCGCCACGTATTGGTGGCTTAAAACTTACCGCCAGCGTCCGGTCTCCATCCAGAGAAGCAGCGGCTTGAGCGGTGCGATCCAGACGATCCCGGTCACGACATAGAAAAGCAACTGCACCACGCCGTGCCAGCGCGCGATCGTGCCCGACAGCGAGGCGATCGCCATGCACCACACTAGGATCAGCAGCAGGATCGCGAGCATCCCGACGGGCTTGCGCCATGAAGGTGTCATAAGGTGATCCATTCCTGTTCGGTCGCGATGGCGTGCAGCGGCACGTCCCAAGGGTCGGCAGTCAGTCCGTCGATCATCTGCACGCTCCACGCCACCCCGATGCGCACTGCGGCGGGGAAGGCGGCGAACGCGCGGTCGTAATGCCCCGCGCCTTGTCCCAGCCGGTTCAACGCGCGGTCGAAGGCGACGAGCGGAGCCAGGACGAGGTCGGGTGCGACCGGTTCGCCATCATGCGCGGGCTGCCGTAATCCGAAAGGGCCGCTCTCCAGCAGTCCGCCCGGTGTCCAGCACAGGAAGCGCAGCGGCGTCGCGCGGTCGATGACATGCGGCAGCGCCAGCGTGCATCCCACCGCGAGCGCCGCCTCTTCCAGCGGTCGCGGATCGGCTTCGCCACCGATCGGCACGTAGCTCGCCACGATCATCCCCGGCGTCAGCAAGGCGGCAAAACGGGGGTCGACCCGGATCGGCGCGTGCGGCGCGGCGACGAACGCGGCGCGTGCGGCGCGCGCGGTGATGCGCAAGGTTGTCTTGTCAGTCATCAGCTTGCTGCGCGGCGGGTGGCGGGACCGCCATGGTCGTTTGCCGGATTATCCACTGACGCCCAGTACGTCAGGTGGGGATCATATGCGTCGGGCCAGGACCCGGGCAGGGACAACCCCCATGGAAGATGAATAGCCTCAGGGATTTCTCTAGGCTCGTACCGGGCAGAACCCGCCACGCTCAACTTAGGCGCTCGGCAGCGTTTGCTCAAGGGCTGAGGCGATCGATTCGAGCCGCTCGGACAATTGGTTGAGCGCGACACCCTCGGGCGTTTCCGGCGGCGGGGCATTGCGCGCGTCGATCAGCGCGTCGGCGAGCATCAGCGCGGCGAGCAGCATCTGACGGTTGGCGCCGCCCGCACCGGCGGCGCGACGAGCCGTGTCCCACCGCTCGTCGATCAACGCGGCAGCCTCCTTCAATCGCGCCTCGCCACCGTCGCGGCAGGCGAGGTCGTAATTGGTGTCGCCGATGCGCAGCGTGACGATCGCCATCAGCCCTGCGCCTCCGGCTCGGCGGTATTGGCGATGATCGTGTCGAGCGCCGCCACGGCCTGTGCCATCGTCGCCTTCAGCGTGGCGTGCCGCCGCTCCAGCAACGCGTCGGCAGCGCGACGGGCGGCAATCGCGTTTTCGACACGGGTGATGGCGGCGTCCAGCCGGGCGATCGCGGGATTGTCCATAGGGGCAAAGCGATAGGATCGCGCGCGCGACACGACAAGTAGGTTGCGCGGCAGACGGTCGCTGCAGCGGGGCGGTTGACGGGTGCGCGTCCACCTGCGCAAAAGCCGCCGCATCTGGACGGAATTGGCGGAGGACTGACGATGACGAAGGTTGCGATCAACGGCTTCGGGCGCATCGGCCGGCTGGTGGCGCGCGCATTGCTGGAGCGCGGCAGCGAGCTGGAGCTGGTGACGATCAACGACCTGGCCGACACCAAGTCCAATGCGTGGCTGTTCAGCCGCGACAGCGTCCACGGCAAGTACGCCGGCACCGTCGAGGCGGACGGGCAGGACATGGTGATCGACGGCAAGCGCATCCGCGTCACGGCCGAGCGCGATCCCGCGAACCTGCCGCACAAGGAACTTGGCGTCGACATCGTGCTGGAATGCACGGGCTTCTTCACCGATCGCGCGAGCGCGCAGAAGCATATCGATGCGGGCGCCAAGAAGGTGCTGATCTCCGCGCCGGCCAAGGGCGTCGACATCACCGTCGTCTACGGTGTGAACCACGACAAGCTCGAGGCTGGTCACACGATCGTCTCGAACGCGTCATGCACCACCAATTGCCTCGCGCCGGTCGCCAAGGTGCTGAACGATGCGCTCGGCATCGAGCGCGGGCTGATGACCACGATCCACGCCTACACCAACGATCAGAAGATCCTCGACCAGATCCATCCCGACCTGCGTCGTGCACGTGCCGCGGCGATGAGCATGATCCCGACCACCACCGGCGCGGCGCGCGCGGTGGGTGAGGTGCTGCCAGAGCTGAAGGGCAAGCTCGACGGTTCGGCGGTGCGCGTGCCGGTTCCCGACGGCAGCCTGGTCGACTTGACCTTCATGCCGGGTCGCGAGACGACCAAGGAGGAGGTGAATGCGCTGCTCAAGGCGGCGGCGGACGGTCCGATGAAGGGCGTGCTCCACTTCTCCGATGAGCCGCTGGTGTCGATCGACATCGTCCACACGCCCTATTCGTCGACGGTCGACAGCCTCGAAACCGCCGTGCTCGACGGCAAGCTGGTGCGTGTCGTCAGCTGGTATGACAACGAATGGGGGTTCTCGAACCGCATGGTCGACACCGCGTCGGCGATGGCCAAGCTTGGCTGATGGCGGGAGGCGCGCGATGACGGGGTGTTGCTCGGGATCGCGCGCCACGCCCGCTCGCGCGCGCCGATGGAATTGGTCGAGCATGTCGAAGTCTCCGTGGACGGCGGCATCCATGGCGACTTCCGCGGCGCGATGCGGGGCAAGCCGTACAAGCGGCAGGTGACGCTGATCGAGCACGGTGATTGGACGACGGCGATGGCGGAGGTCGGGCATACGATCGGCTGGGAAGAGCGTCGCGCCAACCTGCTGGTCGACGGGTTCGATCTCCCACAAACCGCTGGTGTCCGCTTCCGGATCGGCGCGGAGGTCGTGCTCGAGATTACGCGCGAATGCGATCCGTGCGAGCGGATGGAAGCGCTGGCCGACGGTCTTCGCGCCGCGATGACGCCGGATTGGCGCGGTGGCGCGTGCGCGATGGTGATAAGCGGCGGCCGGATCGCGGTCGGTGACGAGATCAGGATGGAGGAAGCATGACCAAGTCGTTCCGTACGCTCGACGATATCGGCGACGTCACCGGCAAGCGCATATTGGTGCGCGAGGATCTGAACGTCCCGCTTCACGGCGGGCAGGTCAGCGACGACACCAGGCTGCGTGCGACGGTCGCCACCGTTGCGGAGCTGGCCGACAAGGGTGCGATCGTACTCGTGCTGGCGCATTTCGGCCGGCCCAAGGGCGTGCCGTCGCCGGAGCTGTCGCTGGCGCAGATCGTCAAGCCTTACGAGGCGGTGCTGGGGCGCGAAGTGCGCTACATCGACTGGGAGGGCGCGGCGGACGCGATCGCGACGCTGCAGCCCGGCGACATCGGCGTGCTGGAGAATACGCGCTTCTTCGGCGGCGAAGAGAAGAATGATCCGGCGGTGATCGAGCGGTTTGCGGCGCTCGGTGACCTGTACGTCAACGACGCTTTCTCCGCCGCGCATCGTGCGCACGCCTCGACCGAGGGGCTCGCGCATGCGCTGCCCGCCTTCGCAGGCCGCGCGATGGAAGCGGAGCTGGATGCACTCGAAAAGGCACTCGGCAAGCCCGAGCATCCGGTCGCGGCGGTGGTCGGCGGCGCGAAGGTGTCGACCAAGCTGGCGGTGCTCAAGCATCTGGTCACGCAAGTCGACCACCTCATCATCGGCGGCGGGATGGCCAACACCTTCCTCGCCGCGCGTGGCGTCGATGTCGGCAAGAGCCTTTGCGAGCATGAGCTGACGGGCACCGCCGACGAAATTTTCGATGCTGCCGAACAGGCCGGCTGCACGATCCACCTGCCGTATGACGTCGTGGTCGCCAAGGAGTTCAAGCCGAACCCGGCGACGCGCACCGTCAATGTTCACGAAGTTGCCGCAGACGAGATGATCCTCGACGTCGGCCCGGCCGCAACCGAGTCGTTGGGCGACGTGCTCAAGAATTGCCGGACGCTCGTTTGGAACGGACCGCTGGGGGCGTTCGAGACACCGCCGTTCGACACCGCGACGGTGGCACTGGCGCGAACCGCGGCAGCGCTGACCAAGGAAGGCGGGCTGGTGTCGGTCGCGGGCGGCGGGGACACGGTCGCGGCGCTCAATCAGGCTGGCGCGGGCGACTCGTTTACCTTCGTCTCGACCGCTGGCGGCGCGTTCCTGGAGTGGATGGAAGGCCGCGAGTTGCCTGGAGTAGCAGCGCTCACGCGCTGAGCCTTTTTCTCGTCGTCACCCCCGACTTGTTCCGGCATCCACCTTTCTGCGAAGGCTTAAGCCTTTGGTTTCGCGGATAAGTGGACACCGGAACAAGTCCGGGGTGACGAAGTCTTGGAAGCTTCAGGCGTGCAGGCGGCGATCGTCGTCCGAGCGGCGCGACAGGATCGAGCGCGCATCTCCTGGCGAGCGTACCTCGCCATGAGGGCCGCCCGCCGCCGACAACACGCGGTCGAGCAGTTCCAGCCCTTCCGGCCATCGTCCCAGCCCGCTGGCGGCATTCAGGTGCCCATACGTGCCATAGTCGATGAAGTGGCTGCCCCAATCGACGGCCATGCTGTGCGCTCGCTCGATCGACACCCATGGATCATCGCTCGATCCCACGAGGATCGACGGAAAGGGGAGGGCGAGCTTCGGTGCCGGCGCGAACGGCGCCAGCTCGCTCGAAACCCCGGCACGGTCGACATCGGCCGGCGCGACCAGCAATGCGCCCGCGACGGGCCAGCCATAAGGCTGCGGGCTCATTGAGGCCCACCAAGCGATCGCGATGCAGCCCAGGCTATGCCCAACGAGGATCACCGGTGCGCGGGCCGACGCAACCGCCTGATCGATCTTGGTCACCCAGCTGTTGCGATGCGGGCGGTCCCACATGCCCAGCTCGATACGGGCCGTATCCGGGCGGCTGCGCTCCCACAGCGTCTGCCAATGCGCAGGGCCGGAACCACCGAGTCCGGGGACGGTCAGCACGGTCGGCTGAACCGACAGATCGTAGTTGGCATGTCCCATGACGTACCTCCTGTTGCGTGCAATAGGCGAGGCCGCGGCTCAGTCTAGGGGTCGGGCACGCCGCGGCCTCAGGTACAGAGGTAATCCCTATTAGATCGATGGGCAATCGTGCAGCGCAGCAAATCGCATGGGTTGAGCGGTTGGAGCGACAAGGCGTTGCAGCCGCTTGCGGCGCGGCACCGTGCGCGCGATAGCGTTCGGAATGTCAGCACCAACGAAACAGCGGGTCGACCAGTTGCTGGTGGATCGCGGGCTCGCCGAGTCGCGGACGCGCGCACAGGCTTTGGTGATGGCCGGGCTGGTCTTCGTGGGTGAGCGCAAAATCGACAAGCCGGGCCAGCCGATTGCCAGCGATGCCATGCTCGACGTGCGCGGACGCGATCACCCCTGGGTGTCGCGCGGCGGGATCAAGCTCGCCCATGGGCTCGATCATTTCGGCTGGGAGGTGCGTGATGCGGTCGCGATCGACGTCGGTTCGTCAACCGGGGGCTTCACCGACGTGCTGCTCACACGCGGTGCGGCGCGCGTCTATGCGGTCGACAGCGGCACCAATCAGCTCGCGTGGAAGCTGCGCCAGGACGAGCGCGTGATCGTCCACGAACAGACCAGTGCGCGCATCCTCACCGCCACGCATATACCCGAGCCGGTCAACATGGTCGTTTGCGATGCCAGCTTCATCGGGTTGGCCAAGGTGCTGGCGGTGCCGCTCGGCTTCGTTCGCAGCGGTGGGCGCGCGCTGGTGCTGGTGAAGCCGCAGTTCGAGGCCGGCCGGGGCGAAGTGGGAAAGGGCGGGGTGGTCCGCGATCCCGCGATCCACACGCGGGTGTGCGCCGAGGTTGCCGAGTGGTTCGATGGCCAAGGCTGGCGCGTGGAAGGTGTCACCGAAAGTCCGATCACGGGGCCAGAGGGCAACATCGAGTTCCTTCTTGCGGCGCATCGCGGTTGAACATGTCGCCGGTTGAAGCGCTCTGGAAGTTGTCGCTGCGGCAAGAACAGGCGAGGGGATAAGCATGGGCGAGTTGGCGTCGAAGGAGCAGCTGCGGACCTCGTTGCTCCGCTATGCGATGGTCACCGTCCCGGCGGTGTTGCTGCTCGGCTTTCTTTCCGGGCGCACCGTGCCGTCAGGCGACCAGAACGGCTGGTACGCCGTCCTCGCGAAGCCCGAGATCACGCCGCCCGGCTGGATGTTTCCGGTCGTCTGGTCGGTGCTCTACGTCTTGCTCGGACTCGCGCTTGCCCTGGTGCTCAGCGCGCGCGGCGCGCGTTTGCGCGGTCTCGGCATCGCCTTGTTCATCGCGCAGCTGGCGGGCAATCTCGCATGGACGCCGCTCTTTTTCGGCGCGCATCGTGTCGCCGCGGCGTTCCTGCTGATCGTCGCCATCTTCGGCCTGTCGGTGCTGACGACGATCGTCTTTGCGCAGATCCGCCGTGTCGCTGCATGGTTGATGGTGCCTTATCTGGCATGGCTCTGCGTCGCCGGTGCGCTCAACTGGCAAATCGGCAAGCTCAATCCGGATGCGGAACGGGTTGTGCAAGCGCCCGCGGCATCCCAAGTGATCCGCTGACCCTTTTGCTCTCGCAGGACGATTCGCCATGCAATCCGAGAACCCTCTGTTCGGTGACGTCGCAAAGCTGTTCAACGGCGCGGCCGGTACGATCGCCGGGATGGGCCGCGAGGCTGAAGCCAACGCGCGCGCCCGCGCCCGCGAATGGATCGGCGGGCTCGACTTCATCGCGCGTGAGGAGTTCGAGGCGGTAAAGGCGATGGCGGTTGCGGCGCGGGACGAGAACGACGCCCTGCGCGCGCGGATCGAAAAGCTCGAGGCTGCCCTGGCAACGCGGCCGACCGCCTGATCCTGCGCTTGCCCAAATTGCTGCCGGGGATGACGCACGACCAAGGTCGTGCGATAAGATCGTGATGCTTGACGAAGCCGACCAATTTTCCGAGCCCGAGGCACCGCTCGACATGCTCGAATCCTATTTCCTCGCGCATGGCTGGCCGTGCGAGCGGAACGAGGATGAGATCACCGCGACGATCAAGGGCAGCTGGACCGAATATGAGCTTCGCGCGCTCTGGCGCGAGGAAGACGGCGTCGTGCAGTTGCTCGCCTTTCCGGACGTGAAGGTTGCGGAGGGGCGGCGCGGCAAGGTTTACGAGACGCTGGGGCTCATCAACGAGCAATTGTGGCTCGGCCATTTCGAGATGTGGTCGTCGAGCGGCATCCTGCTCTATCGCTGCGCCACCGCGATCGAGACGCGTGAAGGCGAGGCGACGATGTCGCTCGCGACCGCCGAATTGTTGATCGACTCGGCGATCGACGAGTGCGAGCGTTTCTATCCGGTGTTCCAGTTCGTGCTGTGGGGCGGCAAGTCGCCGACCGAGGCGATCGCCGCGGCGATGGTCGAGACGCAGGGCGAGGCCTGAGCCGATCATGCGATTGTGGATGATCGGGTGCGGCAACATGGCCTCGGCGATGTTGCGGCGCTGGCTGGAAAGCGGCGTCGTCTCTGCGGCGGATGTCGACGTGGTTAACCGACAGGATCGCGTGCTGCCCGGCGATGTTCGGCAGGCGCGGCGTCTGCCCGATGGTTCGCCACCCGACGTGGTCGTGCTGGGGATCAAGCCGCAGCAACTCGATGAGGTCGCGGCGGTCCACCGTGAGCGCGTGCGTGCTGCGCCGTTGCTGGCGTCGATGCTCGCCGGCCCCGATCCTGACCGGCTGTCCGCCGCTTTTCCGGGACCGGTCGCGATTCAGACGATGCCGAACCTGCCGGTCGAACTGGGAAGGGGGTCGTCGCGATCCACGCCCCCGCTGCGCCCGCCGATGCGCGTGCGACGACCGATCGGTTGATGGCACCGCTGGGACTGGTCGAGTGGTTCGACGATCCGGCGCGCTTTGCCGCCGCAGGGGCGCTGTCGGGATGTGGGCCGGCGTTCCTGTTCCGCTTCGTCGATGCCATGACCGCGGGCGGCGTGGCGATCGGGCTCGATCCGGCGCGGGCAGCTGCGGTGGCGCTGGCAACCGTCGAGGGCGCGGCGGCGATGGTGGCGGCCAGCGATCGCACGCCCGGTGCGCTCGCCGATGCGGTGGCGAGCCCGGGCGGGATGACCCGCGCAGGGTTGAATGTGCTCGACGAAGCGGGGGGCTCGTCCCACTGCTGGAGCGCACGCTGACCGCCTCGGCGAAGCGCGGTGCGGAGATGGCGAAGGGTTAAGGCCTGTCGCCGCCCTAGGCTTGGCCCAGGACAATAACGGAGGAGCCCGGTTTCAAAACCACCGGCTCAGGTCCTAACTCCGCAGCGCTTCGACCCGTGCGATCTCGTCGTCGGGGATCAAACCCTCCAGCACCGCCCAGAAGCCTGTCACTGCGCCTTGTCCGGCGCGCGAATAAGCCGCGGACAGTTTCTCACGCAGCGCCTCGTACAGGCTGGTTTCCAGTTCCACGCCGTCGGGCGTCAACCGCAGCAGCCGCTGGCGTCGGTCGCGATCACCCGCGCGGGTCTCGACCAGGCCACGCTCCATCAGCTCGTTGAGCACGCGTCCCAGCGACTGTTTGGTGATCGCCAATAGCGCCAGCAAATCGCTGACCGGCATGTCGGGCTTGCGCGCGATGAAATAGAGCGCGCGGTGATGCGCACGACCAAGTCCCTGTCGCGCAAGGCCTCGATCGATCGACCGCGTGATGTGCGCGTTGCCGAAATACAGCAGCTCCAGCCCGCGACGAATCTCGGTTTCGCGCAGGAAAAGCGGCGAGGCGGAATGCGTTGAGGCAGCCATGTTGACCCGCTTTGCCATCCGCCCTAGGCCGCTGCAACCCCGGCGCGTCGACCAAATGGTTGCACGCTCGTGATCTTTGGAGGTCCCGTGAACTTCGCGTTCGAACCGCATCCGTCGCCCGTTTCCGCCAATGAGCGCGCCGCGCGGCTGGTCGATCCCGGTTTCGGCCGCGTGTTCACCGATCATATGGCGGTGCTCCATTATTCCGAGGGACGCGGCTGGCATGGCGGGCGGATCTCGCAGCGGATGCCGCTGACGATGGATCCGGCATCGTCGGTGCTTCATTACGCGCAGGAGATTTTCGAGGGGCTGAAGGCGTATCGCCTGGAGGATAACGGCCTTGCGCTGTTCCGTCCCGACGCCAATGCCCGCCGCTTCAACGCCTCGGCGCAGCGAATGGCGATGCCCGAACTGCCCGAAGAGCTGTTCCTCGAGTCGGTCGAACAGCTCGTGCTGACCGAGCGCGAGTGGATGCCGACCATCGAGGGCGGCTCGCTGTATCTTCGTCCCTTCATGATCGCGTCCGAGGCGTTCCTCGGCGTCAAGCCGTCGGCCGAGTATCTCTACATGGTGCTTGCCTCGTCGGTGGGCGCCTATTGGAAGGGTGGCGCGCGTGCGGTGTCGCTGTGGGTGAGCCACGACTATACCCGCGCCGCACCGGGCGGCACCGGCGCTGCCAAATGCGGCGGCAATTATGCCACCAGCCTGATCGCCCAGCAGGAAGCGATCCGCCGCGGCTATGACCAGGTCGTGTTCCTCGACGCTACCGAGCGGCGCTGGATCGAGGAATTGGGTGGCATGAACATCTTCTTCGTCTTCGAGGACGGCTCGCTGCGTACCCCGCCGCTGACCGGCACGATCCTGCCCGGCATCACCCGCGATTCGATCCTCCAGATCGCGCGCGATCAGGGCCTTACGGTGCAAGAGGAGCCCTATGCGATCGAGGACTGGCGCGCCGATGCGGCGAGCGGTCGCCTGATCGAGAGCTTTGCTTGCGGCACCGCGGCGGTGGTGACGCCGATCGGTCGCGTGGCTGGTCCGGACTATGAATTTACGATCGGCAGCGGCGGCACCGGCCAGCTGACCGCGCATTTTCTGGAGCGGCTGAGCGCGATTCAACGCGGGCGGGCGGAAGATCTCGCGCGGCTGGTTGCATCGTATCGGTTGAGCTTTGCCGCGCGCCCCGCTAAGGCGCGCGGCTCGTTGGGGCGTCGCCAAGCGGTAAGGCACCGGTTTTTGGTACCGGCATTCGCAGGTTCGAATCCTGCCGCCCCAGCCATCTGCCTGAATCTCAGCCAATTGGCTGCTAAGTGTTTGAAGATGCTGGCTGGCTATCAGGGTCGTCCGTTGGCACCTGCACAATTGTGCATCGGATTTTGCCAATGCGCTGGCCGGGAAGGCCGCGGTTTTTGTACTGTCTTCAACACGTGTACCGGCGCGGGCACATTTTCTGGTGGCGCCGAATTCGCCGTTTATTGGATATGGCACCCTAGATGTTCGGCTGTCGCTGCGGACCCGACCGGAAGGCGGCGCGCAACATCGGGGCGGCGCTCACGGCGGTGACGCCGAGAGTGCTGGAGATCGCCGCTGCGGGTTTCGCAGTCGATGGCCGGCTGCGCTGGATGCTGGAACGCTGTGGGCGAACGACTGTCGCAATCTGGTTCAAGGTTGAGCCTGGAAAAGCTCGCATGCGGTAACGGATCTAGCAGGTGCCATTTACCAATTGCCCTATTCGCCTCCCGATGAGCGTCCTCGGAAGCCGGCGGGTCGAAGGTGCTGGCTTAACAGCCGAAGCCAGCGCATCGGCTGTTGGACGGTGGAGACGAGGCACCGACACCACTCCTGCTGCTCGGCATCGCAAAAATGACGTGGGAAGCCGCACCAGATTGCTTTGTCGAAGTCGACAGCCCGACCTGGCGCGAATATACAGGACAGCGCTATGATGATTGGAAAGGGTTTGGATGGCTCACCGCTCTTCAACCCGATGATCGTCAACTCACCGCGTTGCGCTGGCGGGACGCCGTCCGGCAAGGGCGTCCGGTGCACGTCGAGTACCGACTTAGGAGATATGACGGTCTTTATCGCCGGATGGGCGTCCACGCGGTTCCGATGCACAACGAAAGTGGCGTCAGTGCCAGGTGGCTGGGAGTTGTCGTTGATATCGATGACGCTCGCGGAGCGGAGCAGAAGCACTGAGTCTCAAACCACGTTTGGCCCGTGATAGTGGTTGACTCCCAAACTCGCTATTCAACCGCACTTTTTCGGCGTCCGCGACCGCGGTACATCTGCATTAGCTAACAAGTTTGACTGCTCATCAGCGCAGTTAGATTTCGGTTTGATCTAACCACGTGGCGTTGTAAGTTATTAGAATCTTGTTCATGCCTCCTTCTTGAGTTTTAGCAGGCCGCTCGGTCTTTTCTGGAGTCGTAAGACAGTAATCTGGTCTTCTTTGCTATTCAGCACATTGCAAGTCGATGGAGCCAAGCCACCTCTCGACGAAGATTGAACCGTGTAGTCTCTTGCTGTTGATCGGCCACAACTCGCGTTCCTGACGTTTGAGCGTGCTATGAGGGTGTCGTGGCTAGCCTGAACTAAACGCAGGTGAATCGGCCGATAAGTCGCGCTGCGCCTTTCTTCAGTCAAGCGGCAACAGCCCGGTGAACGGACGTCTAATTCCGGGAAGAGCGATGAATGTGGCCAATAACCGATTGTGGGTCGTGGCTTCATGGCGGCGGCACTCACGATAGCCGCATCACGGCGTTGGAGCGGCGGCGCTGAAGATGGTGCAGTCGGCGCGCTTGGTGCCGGTGAGCGCGGCATCGTTCCGCAGCGAATAAGCCGTGCGTTGGCGCACGTTGAAGGCCATGACGCGCCGGATCTTCGGGGTGCCGAGAACGGTGGTAATCAGGCTGATGGGTATCAAGGGCTTGTACGTATATACCAGCTCGACGACCATGACCGCGGTTCCGCCGACTGCAGCGATCTGATTGTTGGTCGGGCCCATGCCGTCGATTGTCGACGCGGCTTCGACAGCGCCATGATCGTCGTTAACGGTGCTGTCCAGGTCGGTGACCTGCCCGCCGGAACCGTTGCGCGGAACGCCGTAGGACGAGGCGGTCTTCATCGCGCCGGCGCACCGCTGCCACCTGATCCATTGTCGGAAACCATCGGGGTTGCTGCTGGACGTCGCGCCTTTGCCATTTGCGCCGGTGGTCGTCGTGCGTTGCTCGAGATCGGAAAGAATGATCCGGCCGTTACTAGCGACGTCGAGCGGCTCGCCCATCTTCATCGCGCCGAGCATAATTTCGGAGATATCGGCTTCGTCGATGGTCGTGCGGACCCGCCCCGCATTGTCGGCGACCGACATCGCGATTTGCGAGACGCGTAAATTGGCGGACACAAAATTGCCCATCTCCACGCCGCCCAGTCCAAGCAAGAGCACGGTGGGCGCGGTGATAGCGAACTCAAGCAGCGCGACACCGCTCGTGTTGTGCAAAAGCCGGCGCAATGTGGCGCGCGTGGTAGTTAGCTGCATATCGTCATCGCTTCAGGCTGCGCGGCATAAGGCTGGTTCTTCACCATCGTCGACGCCTTGATCGTGCTGATCCCGTTGCCACCGACCAGCTTTCGCATCGGTAGCAATTCCGGATAGGTTACCGTCGCGACATAGACCACGACATCGTCGGATCCGCCGGTGCCCGCTTTGCCAGCGTCGGCGTCCCAAACGCCGTTGCGGTTGATGTCGCTGAAACAATCGCCTTGATTGTAGACGCCCAGCGGCGGCGTGTCGGTCGTGATCGGCTCGGCCTTTGCGATCTGCTGGTACTTTGTGTAGCTGGCTGGGGCGACGTCGACCGATGCGCCCTTGATCACCGAGGTGACACGGTCTTTCACCATGGCCGTGAGCTGGTCCGAGGTGGTACTCGTGCCGATCGTCACCTTACGTGCAGCGCGGTCAAGCGAGTCCTGAACCTGGGTCGCGACATATTGGCGAAAGCCCAGATCGAAGAGCCCGCACATGATGATGATCGCGGGCAAGGCGACGAGCGCGAACTCGACGGCGGCGGCGCCGCGATCATGCTCTGCAAGCCGCGCGACGAATCTGAATAATGGTCGCTTCATTGAGTAAGTCTCAGCGCGCCGATGTTCTTGCCGATCTCGACGAACTTGGCCATCAGCGCGGCCTGATCCGCAGAGGTGGACGCCTGGCTCGCCGTGCTCGCGCAATTGGTGAGCGATGCGTCGAGCGTCGTCGCAAAGCCGATTACCCAAACCGAATAGCCCATCGACTTCGCCCGAGAGCATAAGAGATCGAACCGGCGCTTGTGACGCGCCAACTGGTCGTCTTCGTTCGAACTGGTGCCTCCAGGCGTCACCCGCGCATCAAGACGCTCGACCCCGTAAGACGAGTATAGCCTTTCGTAGCCGGTATCGAACTGACCATCGGTCATGAAGATGATGTATTTTTTCACCGGCATGGTGTTGTAGGTGTCGGGATTGTTGGCTCCAAAGATGCCGCCCGACGACGCCCAGCGCGTTCCCCACATCATGCCGTTGTCATGATAGGTGCCGCCATCGGTAGTGAGACTGTTGAGATACGTCTTGAGCTGGTCGCGCGCCCATGTCTGCATCGGAGCCGCTGCTGCAGGGCAGGCATATTGCGGCTTATATGGGTTGTTCGCGTAGATGTTCGCGGCATAGTTGGTATATTCTACCTCGGGCCAATAGGGCTTCCATCGCGTCGCATCGCTCGAGGGTATCAGGTCAATGTCGAGGTCGGTCGCCGAGGCCGGGATGGTGGCCTCCGTGGCACTCATGCGCGTGGTGGCCCGCTCCTCAATGCAACCGGCCCAAGTGACTTTCTTCGATACGGACCAGGTCGGCGTCAGGCCGGTCGACGTGGCGGTGCCGATTAGGGGGTGACGTCGACACTGTTGCCCGCGACATATCCGGAGATGTCGATCATGCGACGGCTGTAATCGAAATAGGTGCAGGTGCCCTGGTTCGAATCGTAGTTGCCTTTGGCGGAAGTGCAACTGGAAGAAGAACGGTAATCGGTGACGACCCGCCGCGTCCAATAGTTCCAGTTCGTCGATAGCATGTAGTCAGTGTTGGCGGCGCGAATCGCCCTGCCGACGTTGGTCGCGCTTGCATAGGGAACGACGCCGTAGCGCAGTCGCATTCCGGATGCGGAAAGCTGTGTCTGCACCGAAGCCAATTGGTCGTATAGCGCCAAAACTGCAGATCGTAGCGCGTCGATCTTGCTTGATGTATCGGACGACGTCGCCTTATCGGCCATCGAGCCGGTTGTATCCAGCACGAAGACGATGTCGGTGTTGACGAAGTCTTGCGACGCATTGCAACTGACGCTGACGGGCAGGGTCCTGAAGCCGAACATGCGCATGATCGACGTCGGCACCGTCGTGGACGCCTGTATGTAAACCGTTGTCTTGGAGCCCGACGTGCTGGTCACCGAGGGAACGAAGGGATCCGCTCCGTAGATCCCCTGCCGAAAATTGAAGTTGAAGAATTTGGTGGCTTCGGCGCGAACGGCGTCGTCGACGACGCCATTCGTCATCGCGCGACGCCCCGCGAGCACTGCAGCATCGCATGCCACCTGCATCTGCTCGCGGGTGACATAGCCGGCGCCGAGATCAACGGCCGAGCCAATCAGGCCCACCAGCGGGATCAACATGAACGCCCACAGCGCCATGACATTGCCGCGGCTATCAGCGAGCAGCCGCGCCGAGTTGCCCGGTCGGGCGCGAGAGGGCTCAAGCCCAGGCAACTTCGCGGCGCGTTGCCGCGGACCTGGTGCGCGTAGTAGTAACGCGGCAACACTCTGCTGTTTGCTTGCCACCTGTCGTTTGATCGCGGCGACCTGTTTGGCTCGCGCCGCGTCTTTACCGATCCGACCGTGAGACCAGCGCGACGTACATAGCTTGTACGTCTCGGCCGCCGCGGTGCAAGCCACCTTCAGCATGTGCGGAACCTCGATGCGTCGGGAGTTAGAGATCCCCAGCACGGAATAATAATTCTCGAAATGCTTGATGAGATGGTTCGCCGGAAGGCGGAAGAACATGCGCCACCGCGATCGCACCAGCGGGCCGGAACGTTGCTGCGCTACTAGGCCGGGCTGTAGCGACGCCCCCGTCATATCGTTGCGGATGATGCCTTGATGGTGCGCGAGTGTGGCCAGGGCGTGGACGGCCCACATTTTCCTTTTCCCCAGAATCAAACTTAAGGTGAGAGGCGCGTCGCTTCCGCTACGCCACAGATGCGTCACGCCCCGGCCACTTGCTGGTCGCAACGGGAGCAGCGCGGGGCGACAAGCGCCGTGTCGAACGATAGGCAGGTCGAGATGGCTTCTTCGAAAAAATGCGTCATGGGTGGCGGAGCTTTCCGACTTCGCGGCGTGTCGCTCGCAGGTATCGGAGGAGGGTAAACTCCCTTTTAATCAGCGAATTAGGCAGTTACCGGTTGGACGAAAGTCTAACACTCGGTGATAAATAAGCGGCTTGGGGTGGGGCCAACCGGACGGTGTTGTCGCGGCGGCACCGCGTATCAGGACCGACTGCAATCGACGCAAAGCCACGTGCGCCGACCACCAATAAATCATCGCGATTGCAGTCCAAGGTGCTCGGACCTCGGGTTCGTTGGAGCGGCCCTCGCATGGGGACGGAAGAAAGCCGCATGAAACAGGTCCGTCATTGGTGCGCCGTAATCAGGCACGTAGATCGGGCATCAATACAACAGTCGCAGGCTGCAATCGCTACGCTGACCTGAGAGCTGAAAACTAGTCCTCCTATATAATCTTTGAATCAAAAGCCGTTCTTGCCAATGACCGATAGTGCGGTCACGTTGCTGATCCCGCCAGCCTTATTGTCCGTTCGGAATTCTGCCCGAACGGTATCAATCTACTACAATCTGGGTAGGTTAGAATGATATCGTGATGGCATTCCCGGTGATAGCGATCGTGGGATGAGCAAGCATGATGATTCTGTCACCGACCTGTTTGGCTCTGCCCTTCAGGATGAGCGTGCCTATCTTCTGAGTCGCGCCGAAGAACACCGGCAACGTTCGGAGGCGACAACGGATTATCCTGCAAAGATGATCCACGACCGTCTTTGCCAGCTCTATGCCGAACGCGCGGCCCAGCTGCCGCTAGTAGATACGGACCAGGATATGGCGCAACACTACTAGGAACGTGTGATGTGTCGGTAGGTTGTCACGTCCATAATCGTTGCATCTTCGCGATGCCGGTCATGGAGGACGCGATCGATGAAGTCCCTGATTGTTGCGCTGTCAAGCGCGTTGATCCTCTCTGCCTGCGCTGCGCCCGCAACGCGGATCTCGACGGGTCTGCAGCGATATGGCCTCGATGAACAGCGCGCGGATTGCGTCGGCACCCGGTTGCAGGACGACCTGTCGCTCGGCCAGCTCCAGCAGCTCGGCAAGGCGGCTGCCGCCTATCGCAAGGGCGATACCAATCCCGGTGTACTGACTGTCGGCGACCTGCTGCGCGTCGCGGGTGAGCTGAAGGATCCCGCCATCGCGCTCGCCGTCGGCAAGGCCGCGGCGGGTTGCGGCGTCCTTCCATGATCGCTGGCGTATCTTCATTTCAGACAAGGAAACGATCATGAATTCAGACGAACTCAAGGGCGGCGCACGCTATGTCGGCGGCAAGGTCGAAAAGACCGTGGGCGATGCCGTCGACAGCCGCGACTGGAAGGTCGACGGCGTCGTCGATCAGGTCGCGGGCGCCGCCCAACATACCTACGGTCGAGCGCGTTCGGTGATCGAGGATGCGATCGACAGTGCCCCCGAACTGGCGGACGAGGCTCGCGACCGCCTGAAGGTGGCAGGCGAACGCGTCGTTGACGGCGCGCAACGCGGCGGCAAGGTCGCGGCGCAGACGGTCGAGGACAGCCCGGTACTGTGGGCGCTCGCCGCGGCACTTGGCGGCTATGCGCTGGCCTGGTTCGTCCACGGGCGTCGCGACTGAGCGGTCCGATGGCGAAGGCATCGTTCAAATCCCTGCGCGAGACCGCAGATCTGCGCCACCTGCGACAGATCATCGTCGGCCTCGACGAAGGCGTGATCCTGATCGATCCCGATCAGAGCCTGCTCTGGGCGAACGATGCCGCATTGGCGATGCACGGCGTCGCGGATATCGCCGAACTCGGCGCGACGGTGGACGAATATCGCGCCCGCTTTCAGCTGCGCTATCGCAACAACCACCGTGTCGAGGCGGACGATTATCCCATCGAACGCGTCGTCGCCGGCGACAGCTTTTCCGAGGTCGTGGTCGAGGTGACCGTCGCGGGCGAGGATGCGCCGCGCTGGGTGCATCAGGTGCGCAGTCTTGTGCTCAACGACAGCGACGAGGGCGAGCCCGCCTGTCTGGTACTCATCATCCAGGACGTGTCCGCCCGTTTCGAAGCGGAGGACCGGTTCGAACAATCGTTCAACGCCAATCCCGCGCCCGCGGTGATTTGCCGCTTGAGCGACCTCCGCTTCGTGAAGGTCAATCAGGGCTTCCTCGAGATGACCGGACATCAGCGCGACCAAGTGCTGTGCAAGACAGTCTACGACGTCGACGTGCTGCGCAAAGCCGATCGCCACGATCTCGCCAAAGAACGGCTCGGCGAGGGGCGGACGATCCCGCAGATGGAGGCGGAGCTCGCTTTGCCGAATGGCGGCACAAAGCTCGTCATCGTCGCCGGCCAGCCGATCGACATGGGCGATCAATCCTGCATGCTGTTCACCTTCGCCGATCTCGAGCCGCGCCGGAAGGCACAGGACGCGCTGCGCCACAGCGAGGAACGCTTCACCCGCACGTTCCAGATGGCGCCGGTGCCGATGGCGATCGGTGCCCGCGACGGCCATCTGCTGTGCGAGGTCAATGCCAGTTTCACGCAGATGACGGGCTATGCGGCGACCGACATCATCGGCCGGCCGCTCGGCGATGTCGAACTGTGGGAGAGCAACGCGATGCGCCGCACGATCGAGGCGGCGATCGACGGTGGCCACGACCTGCGTGGGCGTGAGGCGCGGATCCACGCCAAGGACGGCGCGACGATCGACTGCATCGTCTCCACCGAGGCGATCCGGCTCGGCGACGACGCCTGCGTCCTGTGGGCGTTCCAGGACATTACCCAGCGCAAGGCCACCGAGCTCGAGCTGGTCGAGGCGATCGAAGCGGTGATGAAGGATACCAGCTGGTTCAGCCGGACGGTGATGGACAAGCTTGCACGACTGCGCACGCCGCAGACCGACCGGGACGGACCCGGGCTGGACGATCTGACCGCGCGCGAGCGTGAGGTGCTGGCGCTCATCTGCCGGGGTTGCGACGACAAGACGATCGCTAGGTCGCTCAACGTCGCGGGCAACACCGTGCGCAACCATGTCGCGCGCATCTATGCCAAGATCGGCGTCAACCGGCGCATCGCCGCGGTCGCTTGGGCGCGGGCACGCGGCTTCGATGGCGAGGGCGTGGCGATAGAGGCACCGGTGCGGGGGACGGCGGCATGACGGGACGGCGAACCGAAGACGATGCGCGCGGTGCCGCCGCACGCGCCGCCAAAAAGGCCCAGGTCCGCAAAACGAAGGGATCGGTGCACGAGGCGATCGGCAAGCTGATCGGCGACGACGCCGCATCTGCGGAAGGCGCTGAGGAAAAACGGGCGGCGGCGGACGAACGGCCCGATGATCCTTCGCCGCGGCGCTGAGCCGCCGGCACAATCACGTTCAACAGGAGTAATTATGGCTACCACAATCGAAACCGGCGTGATGCCGGTAGACCCGGCGCACGTCGGCAAGACACCGACGCGGCTCTCCTGGGGCGCGATCTTCGCGGGCGTCGTCATCGCGGTCGCGGTGCAGCTGGTGCTCGGCATTCTGGGGGCTGGGATCGGCCTAACGATGGTCGATCCCGTCGAGGGGACGACGCCGGGCGCCGCCGGCTTTGGCATCGGTGCCGGCCTTTACTGGCTCGTCACCACGGTCGTCGCGCTTGGGGCTGGCGGCTACGCCGCGTCGCGCGTCGCGGGCGTGCATGAACGGTTCGATGCGCTGGTCCACGGCCTCGTCGTATGGGGTGTGACGCTGATCCTGACGCTGTACCTGCTGACCTCGGCGGTCGGCGGCATCATCGGCGGCGCCTTCCGTACCGTCGGCGCGGTTGCCGGCGCCGCGGGCACGACAGTCGGCGCGGCAGCGCCCAAGGCCGCCTCGATCGCCGGAATCGACGAAACCGACGTGCGCAGCGAAGCCGCCGCCTATCTGTCTGATGTGCCGAGCGATCCTGCCCAGATGACGCCCGAGCAAGCGCAGAAGGAAATCGCAAAGCAGCTGCCCGCGCTCGCCCGCGGCGGTGCCGAGGGGCAGCAGGCCGAAAGCCGTATCGTCGACATCGTCGCCGCGCAGCGCAAGATCAGCCGCCCCGAGGCGCAGGCGCAGGTGACCCGCGCCGAGCAGCAGTTCGTCCGTACCAAGAACCAGGCGATCGCTACCGCCAAGTCGGCAACCGACAGCGCCGCCGGTGCCGCAGCAGGCACGTCCTTCGTCCTCGTCCTCGCGCTGATCGTCGGCGCGGCGGCGGCAGGTTTCGGCGCGACTGCGGCAACCCGCCGCAGGCTGCGCTGAGTGTACGCGGCAGGCCGGCGTATCTGGCCCGCCGCACCCACTTCACGACGGAAGGAAAGGGATGGCGGAATATTCCGGGCGAATGACCGCTGCTGAGTTTTCTTACAGCCCTGAGTAGCCGAAGACAGCGTTGCCTCGCGTCATCGGCTTCTTAATATGCGTCACCATCAAATCTTTGTTGGCTACCCGGTTTCGGGATACTACCTTCATTTCAGGCCAGTGGCAGATCGACCGGGATCCATTGGGACGGTAAGGACTGGAAGCTACAGCCCAAGCTCCTCCAGCCCTGGATGATCGTCGGGGCGTGGCCCGAGCGGCCACCGGAATAGTCGATCGGCCTCTGCGATCGGAACGTCGTTGATGCTCGCGATCCGTCGCGACATCAGGCCGTCCGATGTGAATTCCCAATTCTCGTTGCCGTACGAGCGATGCCACGCGCCGGCATCATCATGCCATTCATAGGCAAAGCGCACCGCAATGCGGTTGCCGCCGTGTGTCCACAAGCCCTTCATAAGCCGGTACTCGTGCTCGCGACGCCACTTGGCGGTCAGGAAGGTGATGATGGCATCACGCCCTTGAAGGAAATCGGATCGATTCCGCCACTGACTGTTCTCGGTGTAAGCGAGCGCCACGCGCGCGGGATCGCGGCTGTTCCAGCCGTCCTCGGCGGCGCGGACCTTCAGCGACGCAGTCTCATGGGTGAAGGGAGGGAGGGGCGGTCGCGACATCGGACTGAACCTTTCAAGCAAAGGGTGTTGCAAACTCCAGACGAATCCCGCCCGGAATGAAGATAAGAAAGTGGCGCGTCGTCGATCCGGGACGCATGGGGCCGGGCACTGCGTCGACCACGACTTGGGGATGCGCCGTCACGGCATCCCACACCGCCGCCAGTGCCGCATCGTCGGCAACCGTAAGCGAGAGATGATAAAGACCGATATTGGCCCGCCGGTCGAAGGCGCGGGCCGTCACCGGGTCGGCGGCGCGCCACAGGGTCAGCAGGATCGTGCCGTCCGAGACGAAGATGGACGGATAATCTGGCACGCCGCCCACTTCGACGAATCCCAACGTGCCACAGAAGAAAGCACGCGCTTGATCGAGGTCAGGCACAGTCAGCCCGATATGGTGGACGCCGCGTGTCAGGTTTCCAGTCATGATGCTGTCCGTTCAAGTTGGGCGATACGGGCGCGAAGCACCGCGATCTCGTCGACAAGCGGCTGGGAGACGCCTCGCACCTCCGCCTCGGTGAAACGCGGCGTGATATGCTGCGGGCAGTTCCAGTCGAACCCGACGACGTCGATTAGAATGCCACGCTCCGGCTCGGCCGCGTAACGGGCCGGCATGAGCGCAGTGATGACGGCGGGGTCTTCGCTCAAACGAGCGTGGCCGATGATCTTGAGGCGGCGGCGGTTCGGATAGTCCATCAGGAACAGTGCGACACGATCGTCGGCTGCAACATGTGCGGTGGAGAGATATTGCTGGTTTCCGCGATAGTCGGCGAACCCGATGCGATTGCCTTCGACGTGCCGTAAGAAGCCGATCGGCCCGCCGCGGTGCTGGACATAGGGCCAGCCATCCTCCGAGGTACTCGCCATATAGAAGCTGTCGCGAGTGGCGATGAACGCGAGTTCTCGCATTGTCAGCTGGTCGACCGGCCCCGCACGGGCTTCCATGCGGGCGTAAGACGCTCGCGATCCGGCTGCTTCTTGCAGTGCGCGGGCGCGGGGTCCGAAGAGTGTATGGAGATATGCTTCAGCCATAAGCGAGCAGATGGCGCGTTGCGCCTAACTTGATAATCCGCAATGTTTGACATAGACTATTGCGCGATGAGGAATGATGGATCGCTTCGAGAGCCTTTCAGTCTTCGTCAAGGTGGCCGAGCTGCACAGCTTCGCGGCGGCGGGACGCGCCCTTAACCTGTCTCCTCCCGGCGTGACCCGTGCAGTCGCCGCGCTGGAGCGTCATCTGAATGTGACGCTGTTCTATCGCTCGACCCGAGCGGTATCCCTGACTGACGACGGGGCGGGTCTGCTCGATCGGGCGCGGCGCATATTGGCAGACCTTCGTGAGGCGGAGCAAATTGCGATGGGCGGTCGCTCGGTTCCCCGGGGGCAGCTCTATGTGACCGCGCCGGTCATGTTCGGGCGGCTGCATGTGCTGCCGGTCATCAACACGCTGCTGGCAAGTCACGCCGGCCTGAATGCCCGCATGATGCTGCTCGACCGCAATGTGCGCATCGTCGAGGAGGGTGTCGATGTGGCGGTGCGCATCGGGGCGCTGGCGGACAGCACGCTGCACGCCGTGGCGATCGGCTCGGTTCGACAAACCATCGTGGCGAGCCCAGAGTATCTTGCCGAACATGGCGTACCCGTCGCTCCGTCCGACCTTGCCGCCCATCGCTGCATCATGGGCAGCGGCGTGCGCGCAGGCAGCGGATGGCCGTTTGGCGCACGCGGCGACAATGCCGTAGCAATGGTCCCCCGCCTGACCGTCAACGGCATCGATGCTATCCTGGCTGCTGCCGAGGCAGGCGTGGGCCTTGCCAATGTGCTGAGCTACCAGTCGGCCGCGGGTGTCGCGAGCGGGCGGCTGGTCGAGGTCCTGGCGGATCAGGCCCCGCCCGCCATGCCAGTAAGCCTGCTTTATGATACCGGCCGGGCGGCTATGCCCGCGGTACGTGTGTTCATTGACGCGATGCGGGGACGGGGGCGACAGGGCGCGTGGTCCTGATCGGGACTGCCGGACGAGCGTATGGTGCTCGACGCATCGGTCCTCGCCATGATCGAGGATGCGAAGGGGCCGCCAAGGTTGCAGCCGGGATCGCTGCCGCGAGCGTAAGCAGCTTAAACTACGCCGAGGTGCCGGCCGAGTGAACTTCAGCACAAGCTGCTGGACGCCTGCGCGCGACAGCGGCTGAGACCAGGCTGAGCCTTGACGACCGCTTCTCCCTCGCGAGTGGATCCGGCAGGGTAACCCCGTTACCTCGGCTTTCGCCAGGTAACGGGCACCAACGCTTAGAACCGAACCCGCACGCCGGCCGTCACGCGACGACCGTTGTCGACTACGCCGCGCAGCAGCCCGGCGCCGGTGTCGTTGTAGATCTTCGCATTCGTGGCGTTGGTCACGTCGGCGTTCAGCGTGATCATTGGATTGATGTCGTAGCTGGCCGAGATGTCGAGCTGTCCGTACGACCGCTGATAATCGCCGTCGCCGAAAGTGCTGATCGCGTCGTTCACGAAGCCGTTGCGATAATTGTACGAGGCGCGGATGCCGAAGCCCGCCTTCTCGTAATAGCCCGCGATATTATAGCTGCGCGTCGATGCCCCCGAGATCGGGATCGCGGGCTCGCCCTGCGTTACCACCACGTCGCCGAGATCGAGATAGGTGAAGTTGCCGAGCACGCCAAACCCATCGAGCGCGCCGGGCAGGAAGGTGAACGGCACCTGTGCGCCAAGCTCGAAGCCCTTGATCTTGCTGCTCGCGCCGTTGCGCGGCTGGCGCAGTAGAAACACCTGCTCGCGGCTGCCGCCTTCCTCCAGCTGCACGGTCTGCGTCACCGAGGTTGCGGTGTTGACGATGAAGTTTTTCACGTCCTTGTAGAACACGGCCGCCGACAGCAGCCCCGATCCGGCGAAGTAATATTCGAGCGACAGGTCGATCTGGTTCGATAAATAGGGGCGAAGGTTCGGGTTGCGCGCGCTGATCGTGCTGGTGTTCGCATCGACGCTGAGCGTCGGCGACAGCAGACCGATGTCGGGGCGGGTCAGCGTCCGCGCCACCGCGCCGCGCACCTTCAGCTGCGGCGTGAGATCGAACGAGAGATTGGCGCTGGGCAGCCATTCGGCATAGCTGTTGTCGATCGAGACTGGCGTGGTGCCCTGCACGACGGTGATGATCCCGCCCCGTCGTACGAGCAATGTCGACAGGTCCGCGGCATTGCCGTCCGATGTCTGATCGGTGCGGACGTAGCGCAGCCCGATATTGCCGTTGAACCGCTCGTCGAGCGCGCGGATGTCGACCTGCCCATAAGCGGCATAGGACCGCTCGCTGACCTGGAAGTCGTTGGCGAGCTGCGCCTGTGGCGGAGCGAGCGCCAGCATCTCCGAGAGCGGCAGGCGATCGAAGAAGGCGTCTAGGTTCGGCGCCAGATAGGTGCCGAGCGACGACTGGACGAACTTCGAATAATCGACCTGTGACAGGATCGGCGCCGCCGAGGTGCTGCCACCCTCGACGGTCGGATTATAGGCCTGCCCCAGCGCATTGGCGAATTGCTGTGAGGTCAGGTTGAAGGTGCGCGAGCTGAATTCGCTCTTGCGGTTGGCGAACATCGCTCCGGCCTTGAGCACCAGCGACGCGTCCGCGAGGTCGAGGTCGCGCGCGACATCGAGCCGGCCGTCGTAATTGCGATCGATGCTCGGCGCACGATAGGTGCCGCCGACTGCGAGCAGGTTGAATGTCGACGGGTCGAGCGGGTCGTAGCCGCGGTTGAAGGTGACGGTCGGCTCGCGCCCGAGATTGCCGCCGGTGTCATAGCCGACCCGCGCGCGCGAATTGATCGCAAAGCCATAATTGGTCGAGGTGCGCCGCGCCTTGGAAAAGGTGAATTCGCTCGATACCTTCAGCCGATCGACCGTCCAGATCCCGCCGATCGCGCCGCTGAACAATTCATCGTGCGTGTCGATCGGGCGGGTGTCGGCGCGGTGGTCCACGCCGTTGGCGTCGAGTGCGGTCAAATAATTCCCCGCCACGGTGCTGCCCACGACACCTGCGCTCGGGCCCTGGATGTTGGTGAAACGAACCTGATGTTCGTTGTAGATCGAATAATCCTTGAAGTCCGAGAAGAAGCCGTCGGCGTAGAAGTTGAGCGTGTCGGTCGGCTTGAACTGCAACCCGCCGATCATTGTCGCGCGTTCGAACTTGCCGTCCTGCGCGACGAGATTGGTGGTGTGGATGAAACGATACTGGTCGTTGAAGTCGCCATCGAGATTATAGTCGAGGGGCGGATTGCGCCGTGCCTCAACGCCATTCTCCGCGCCATAACCGAGGTAGCCGGCGGACAATACGCGACGCTTTTCATAGTTGATGCCGAAACTGGCGCCGAAGCGGTCGTTGATGACCTTGTTGACGTAGAGCGAGGCGTGCGGGGTGACCCGGTTCGGGTTCTCCTCGTAGATGCCCTCCGCGGTGATCGCCACCACGTCACGCCCGGCGTCGAGCGGACGCGCGACGCGGACGTTGACGATGCCGGCCAGACCGCCTTCGACCTGTTCGGCGCTGGGGGACTTGAACACTTCGACGGCACTGACGAAATCCGACGATAGCGAGGTGAAGGAGAAGCTGCGCCCGCCGCCCGGTGTCGCGATCTGGCGGCCGTTATACTGCGTCTGGGTGAAGTTCGGCCCGAGCCCGCGCAGCGCGACGCGTGAGCCTTCGCCCTTGTTGCGAGTGATCTGCACCCCGGTCACGCGTTGCAGCGATTCGGCGAGGTTCTGGTCGGGGAAGCGGCCAATGTCCTCGGACGAAATCGCATCGACGATGCTGACGTTGTTGCGCTTCAGTGCTGTCGCATCGGCCAGGCTGCGGCGAATGCCGGTGACGACGACTTCCTCGCCGCTCCCGGCGGCGTCGATGGCATTGTCCTGCGACGCCGGTTCGGCCGCGGGCACTGTCTGCGCGATCGCGGACGAGGCGACGGTAATCGCCAGAAGCGACACTGCGCTGGCCAGAAAACGTGTTGTCAATTTTTTCTCCCCGTAAAGCCTCCCGTCCTTGGTGACGGGTCGGCGGTGATGGCGGTTGCGGTCAGGCGGCGCCGATGGTCAGTGTGATGCGGTCACCGGCGCGCCCCTTCAGTAGGAGCCCGGCCATGTCGTCGCGCAGCGGGACTGCGACACCACCGCGCATTGCGGCGCGCACGCGGCGGCCCTCGGGCAATCGCACGAGTATGTCGCCCCTCTTCGCGAACGTCAGCTCGGCCTGCAATAGCAAGCCCTGGCTCCATCGTTGATCGACGGTGACGCCTCCGCGCGCGCGGAGGCCCCGCACACTGCCGTCGCGCCACGCCGGCGGCAAGGCCGGCAGCAACGCGACCGCGCCGTCATGGCTTTGCAGCAGCATCTCGGCGATCGCCGCGGTGATCCCGAAATTGCCGTCGATCTGGAAGATCGGTCCCTTGTTCGACGGATGCGTGTCGAAGAGGTTGTCGAGCGTACTGTCTTTGAAGAAGGCGTCGATCGATCGGCCAGACCGTTCGGCATCGCCCATTCGCGCCCAGATGCAGGTCGCCCAAGCGCGGCTCCAACCGGTTTGCGCGCCGCCGTTGTCCTCGCGCCGCTGCATCGAAGTCGCTACCGCCTGTGCCCATTTCGGCGTGCGCCGGGGACTGAACTCGTCACCGGGATAAAGCGGATATAGATGCGAGATGTGGCGGTGCCCCGGCTCGCCCTCCGCGAACTCGCGCGACCATTCCAGCAGCTCGCCGTGGCTGCCGATCCGGTACGGCTCCAGCTGGTTGACCAGTCCCGAGAGCGTCTCGGCGAACGCGGTGTCTGTCTTCAGCAGTGCCGAGGCGGCGATGCAATTGGTGAACAACTCACGGGTCAGCGCAAGGTCCATGGTGCAGCCCGCGCTAATGGAGGCCTTCTTGCCATCCGGTGCGAGGAACTCGTTCTCGGGCGAGATCGACGGCGCCGTGGTCAGCCGCCCGTCAGCGGGGTTGGCGACGAGCCACGCCGCACAGAATTCCGCGCAACTGCGCATCAGCGGCCAGGCGCGATCGCGCAGGAAAGCCAAGTCGCCACCAAAGGTATAATGTTGCCACAGATGCTGCATCAGCCAAGGGCCGCCCATCGGCCAGTTGGCCCAGACCGGCGTCGCGTCGCCTTCGCCGACCGGGTTGGCCATCGCCCAGACGTCGCTGTTGTGATGCAGGCACCAGCCAGGCATGCCGTAATAACCGCGCGCCACCTCGGCGCCGCGCACAGCGACATGCTCGATCCAGTCGAACAAAGCAGTGTGGCAATCGGCGAGGTTCGCAACCTCCGCCGGCCAGTAATTCATCTCGGTGTTGATGTTGGTGGTATGGTTGCTGCTCCACGGCGGACGCACTTCGGCATTCCAAATTCCTTGCAGGTTTGCCGGCTGCGTGCCGGGACGCGAACTGGCGATCAGCAGATAGCGACCGAAGTGGAACAGCAACGCGGCCAGCCCGGGATCGCTTGCGCGTGCGTTGCCAGCCCGCCGCGCTGCCGTAGTGCCGCCCGGTCCCGACAGGCTCAGTGCGGCGCGGCGATACAGCGCGCGGTGGTCGGCGATATGGGCAGCCTTCAGCGCGGAATAGCCGATGGCGCGAGCAGCTGCCAACGCCTGCGCCGCTTTTGCTTCGATCGCCGCTGCCGGCAGGTCGGGCGATTGGTCGAAGCGGCGGAAGCCGGTGGCAGCGGCGATCCGAATCTCGACGCTGCGGGCATCGCGAACCATGATGCGATCGCCAGCGGCAGTCGCGCTGCCGCCTTCAGTCATGACTTCGGCGATCGCGGCGAACATCATGCCTTTGCCGAGCTCGTCGTCGTATCGGATCGGATCGGCGACTTTCTGGTAATTGGGTGCGGCATAGGCCGGCGCCTTACCGGTCAGAACTATGCGGTTCCCGGTTGCTCGCGCCGAGCCGCGCAGCAGCGTGGCGAGCGACAGATCGGCGTCGATCGTCCCAGTCTCTGCGGTCAACCGCACAACCACCAATTGCGCGGGGTGCGAGACGAACATCTCGCGCCGATGCCGAACCGCGCCTTGCTTATACGTCACCGTGACCAACGCTTGGTCGAGGTCGAGTTCGCGACGATAGTCGCTCGCTGCGCTCTCTCCCGCGTCCTTGCCCAAGATAGCAATTTCGAGATCGCCTAGCGGAGCATAGCTGTTGGAGTATGGCCCCTGCATTTGTTTCGCGCGCTCATCGGCAAGGTGGTAGTCGCCGATAAGGGCAGCTTGCCGGACGCCTGGGAGGGCGGCGCGTGCACCGAGGTTAGAGTTGGAGGTCGGAAAGCCTGACCACAATGTATCCTCGTTCAAGGAAATAATGTCGCGGGCAATGCCTCCGCGGATTACCGCGCCAAGGCGACCGTTTCCGATCGGCAAGCCATCGACCCAGCGCGTCGCGGGTGAATCGAACCAGAGCCGATGTGCATCGCCGGCATTCACCGGCTGCGCGAGGAGCGGGAGCGAACCAAAACCGCCTGTCGCAGCGGCTGCCGCCCCCGCGCCCAGAAGGCCGCGTCGCGTAAGCTCGCCCGCCATCGAACTCTCCATTTGCTTATATAAAAACGCTCTGTGCCAGTGATTGTGGCGTAAGTTCCGTCAGCAGGGAAGAGCAAAAATGCTTAATTATCTTTCCAGATGTTGCTGAAGCGACGCCTCTAGTTTGAGGTCGGGGTCTGACGTGACAGCCATGGCCCTGTTCTGGCCAGCAGGATCGCCCTTGAAGTTGATGAAGGATGTTCAAAGTTGAGGAGCCTCTGACGTCCTCCCTGTTTTTTCATCCATGTTGAGTGAGAGTTTTCCGGTCCTTTGAAGCCTGCGGGCGAGGAGCTGGACATGAAGAAGACGAGGCATACGGACGAGCAGATCGCGTTCGCGCTGAAGCAGGCGGAGACGGGTACGTCAGTGGCGGAGGTAATCCGCCGGATGGGGATCTCCGAGCAGACATTCTACCGCTGGAAGAAGGTGTACGGCGGCCTCGGCGTAGGCGAGCTGCGGCGCCTGAAGCTGCTCGAGGAGGAGAACCGCAAGCTCAAGCAGCTGGTCGCGGACCTGAGCCTGGACAAGCATATCCTGCAGGACGTGCTGTCAAAAAGCCCTGACGCCTGGACGACGGCGCGAGCTCGTCGCGCACGTCCAGGCGTCTCATGGTGTCAGCGAGCGACGCAGTTGCCTGGCGCTGGGCGTCGACCGGTCGTCGGTGCGCTACGTGTCGCATCGGCCGGACCAGGCGCCGCTGATGCTGCGCATCCGCGATCTGGCGGCGACGCGGACGCGATACGGCTACTTCCGCATCTACATCCTGCTGCGCAGGGAGGGATGGTTCGTGAACCACAAGAGGGTCTATCGGCTTTACCGGGATGATGGACTGAGCCTTCGGCTCAAGAAGCCTCGCCGCAACGTCAGCGCTGCCAACCGCGACCGACAGCCTGCGGCTGCGGCGGCCAACGAGATGTGGTCGATGGACTTCGTCTCCGACGCGCTGTTCGACGGCCGGCGGTTGCGAGCGCTGACGGTCGTCGATGCGTTCACGCGCGAGGCGCTGGCGATTGACGTCGACCAGGGCATCAAGGGTGAGCAGGTGGTCGAGGTGATGGCGCGGATCTCGTCAACCCGCGGCGCGCCCAGGACCATTCGGGTGGACAACGGGCCGGAGTTCATCTCGAAGGCGCTCGACCGCTGGGCATACGAGAATGGCGTGACCCTGGACTTCAGCCGGCCGGGCAAGCCGACCGACAACGCCTTCGTAGAGTCGTTTAACGGCCGCCTTCGGGACGAGTGCCTGAACACGCACTGGTTCCTGTCGCTGGAGGACGCCAGAGCCAAGATCGAGGCCTGGCGGCGGGACTATAATGAGAGCCGCCCTCACACATCGCTTGGCTGGCTGACGCCGGTCGAATATGCTGCTGCCGCGGCCAAGATCGCGGCCGAATGAATGACGGAAACTCTCCTTCGACATGGATGAGAAACTGGGGGACCCTCAAAATGACGGAAACTCTCCCTTAAACTGGATGAGAAACCGGGTCCCCCTAGACCAATCCCCGGCTCTAGTTATGACTGCTAGAGCTCTGGGGAGCTCGTTCGGTGGACGCGATAAGTGCCCTTGTTTTGTCTGCGGGCATGGGCCGGCCGAAGAAATAGCCTTGCGCGTTGCCACAGTTCCGCGCGAGCAAATACGCCGCCTGCTCAGCTGTCTCCACTCCTTCCGCGACAACCGCGATGCCGAGTTGATTTGCAAGCCCGAGCACCGCGTTGACGATGGCCGCGTCACCAGGTTCCGTCAGAAGGCCTGCGACGAAGCTTCGATCGATCTTGATGACGTCGACGGGATATTCCCGCAGGTGTTTGAGCGACGCGTAGCCGGTGCCAAAATCGTCCAGCGCGACTGTGACCCCGGCGCTGTGGAAGGCACCCAACGTATCCCCGACGCCCTCCGCCCCGCGGCCGAGGAAAACCGTTTCCGTGACCTCCAGCTCAAGCAACCCGGCGGGAAGGTCGTGGCGGTGTAACTGACCCATGATGCGGTCGAAGAGATCGTCGCGGCGGAACTCCGCGGGGGACAAATTTAATGCTACGGGCCTGAGCGTCAGCCCTTCGTCCCGCCAGCGTACGAGGTCTGCGCAAATTCGTTGCAGCATCCGATCGCCAAGCGACGTGGCCGTCGTGAGATCGTCAAATGCCGCCGCAATCGTGTCAGGGCCCTGGATACCCAATGTGTCATGGCGCCATCGTAGCAGCGCCTCAAACCCCGAAAGGGCGCCATCACTCAGCCTGACCTTTGGCTGATAGAAGGGTACAAGGCGATCATCTCGCGCAATCATGCGGGCGACTGAGAGCATCGATGTGCGGCGCTGCATGCTGGCACGCATTTCTGGACGGAAGCGGGAGAGTTCGCCGCGGGCGCTCGCTTTACCGGCGTATAGCGCTAAGTCGGCTGTCTTAAGTAGATCATGCGCCCCTCGCGCGTCTCTAGGGAAGGAGGCGCTACCCGCCGTCGCCTGACAGTCGAGCGTTAGGGATTCTTCCACGACAGGCTCGCGCAGCAAGCGAAGTGCAGATCGCAGGCGATGCTCCGTCGACTTCTCCGACGAAGCCTCCAAGATCGCAGCGAACTCGTCTCCGCCCAGGCGCGCCACGACCACATCGTCGCCCAAGACGAAAACAAGCCGTTCGGCGACGGTGCGCAGCAGTAGGTCGCCGGCATCGTGCCCAGCAGTGTCGTTGGTCTCCTTAAGATGGTCGACGTCGAATAATGCGAGCGTCAGCATTGCTGCATCCGACCGATCCGCTCGCGCGATCGCGTCCTCAAGCAGCCGGTTGAAGGCGGCGCGGTTGACCAATCCGGTGAGCGGATCGTGTTCAGCCGCCCAGCGGATCCGTCGCTCGGCAGTGAGTTGCTCGGTAACGTCGCGGACAGTTACCAGAACGCGTTCGATCCGGCCATTTGCCGACTTGACCCGCCAGCCACTCGTCTGCATCCAACGTAGCGCACCGTCATCTGCCCGGTTGATGCGTACCGTCAGTTCGAAGCGCGGCTCGATGTCACCATCGCTGATGGAGTCGACGAGTTGCCGTAGCAACGGACGATCCTCCGGAACGACCAGCGCAAGGGCGGTGGCGGGCTCAGCTGGTACCTCTGGCGCAAGGCCGAGCATCGCGCGAAAAACGTCCGACCAGAGACGAGTGCCACGCAGCGCGTCATAGTCCCAGATGCCAAGGCCCGCCGCCTCCGCGGCCAGTCGGAAACGCTCCTCGCTCGCGAACAACTCGGTTTCGACGCGCTTCCTGTCGTCAATATCTTCCAGCGTGCCGAACCAGGCCACTGCCGATCCGTTGCGATCGAGGCGTGGTGATGCAAACGAGCGAAACCAGCGATAGCCGCTTGACGTACGCAGGCGATAATCGACGTCGACCGACGACGCTGTTTCAAGCGCCACGCGCCACGCGCACATCGTCGGCTCGACGTCTTCCGTGTGCAGCGCGTCAAGCCAGCCGCTATCGAGCGCCTTGGCGACTGCGATGCCTGTGACTTCTGTCCAACGAGCGCTGACGGTGCGGATGGCACCGGATTTGTCTGCGCTCCAGCTAATATGCTGCGCCATCTCCACGCTTGTTCGATAGTGATCGGCTTCGCTCTGTGCGGCGGCCAGCGCGCGTAGGAGCAATTGAGGCTCATCAAGTGGCTTGGAGGCAACAACTTGCTTCATACCAGTTTTAAGCCTGCCAACCTCGCCTATTCGTCAGAACACCACACGAATCGCTGCATAAACCTATGCATAGCAACGTCTTAAGCGTCGTTAGCGCAAGCCCTATCACTCACAAAAAAAGGCAAAAATGCTAGACATAGGTCTAGCTGCGCTAAGAAGTGCCGCGATCAAAATCGCTCGGGATGGTTCCCGTAAGCCGCTTGGGGCAAGGACACTTGCGAAGTTCGACTTCAGCGGACCGCGGCTCGTTGAGTATCCGGATGTGGGTCGTAACCGCCTATTGGACCCACCACCCGGGTACGACCTAAGCGTAGCGCAACGGCACAACTAGTGAGCTTGATTGTGGCGATTCCACCGCCCCGGATCGATGCTGCCACGCACAACGTGGCTGACCAAAATCAGCGCTTTCCATCCCGCGGCTTCTCGTCGAGGCAATCTCGCGTTACCAATCGCCAATGGGAAGGCCGAGATTAGCATCGAAGGGCATGCCTTCGCCGTGGAAGTCAAATAGCGGACGAGCGCTTTGACTTTCATTGAACTTCTTATGACCGGCGGTGACACCGGCAGCCTGATCGCGGCCCGTGATTGGGCTGGCACGCAGATAGGTCCGACTTGCGACTGGCCGGAGCCATTGCGCACCTCTTTGCTGACCTGCCTTCGTGCTCCGACCGTCGGGGCGGTGCTTTGGGGACCAGACCATCTCCTCCTGTACAATGACGCCTATGCCGACGTGCTGGCTGATCGACACCCGACGGCGCTTGGGCGACCGCTGCTTGAGGTGTTCGCAGAGGTTGCGAATGTGCTCGGTCCCCAACTTGAAGAGGCGTACCGGTCCGGACGCGGTTTCCTGACTGTCGATCAGACCCTTTCCCTCCATCGCGCGGGCATGTCCGAAGAGACGCAATGGACCTATAGTTTCGCGCCAATTCGCGGCGCGGACGGGCATGTTGCCGGGCTTTCCAATAGTGCGATCGAGACGAGCGCCCGCGCCCGCGGTGATCGCGCGCGCGACGCTGCGGAACGACGGATGACGGCGGCGACCAGCGCGTCCGGCTTGTCCGCCGACTTCCGCGCCCTCTTCGAAGCGTCGCCGACGCCCCTGGTCGTGGTGGCCCCGCCGGATTGGACCATCGTTGCCGCAAACGACGCCAGACTTCAGGTCACGGGCATCACGCGGGAAGCGCAGATCGGCCGACGCCTGTTCGACCTTTTCCCGACGACCCTGGAGATCCGCAGGCGGATGGCGTCAGTAATCTAACCGCGTCCTTCGAGCGCGTCGTTGCCACGGGATCGGCGGACGTGATGGCGGTGCAGCGTTATTCGGTACGAGGACCGGACGGTCGCTTCGCCGAACGGTGGTGGACGCCGGTCAATACACCGGTGCTCGGTCCTGACGGTACGGTGGCGCTCATCATCCACCGGGTCGAGGATGTGACCGAGCTCGTCCGCCTGCGCGGCGATGCCGAAGCGCGTGACCAGCTCGCCCGCGACCAGCAGGCCCTGATCCAGCGGCTTCGCGTATCGGAAGCGGCATTGCGCACCAGCGAAGAGTTCAACCGGCGGATTCTGGCAAGCTCCCTGATTGCATCAAGGTGCTCGACCTTGATGGCCGGGTGGAGTTCATGTCGGACGGCGGCTTTGGCGTCATGGAAGTGGAGGCGTTCGATATGCTCCGCCACCAGCACTGGCCCGAACTCTGGCCGGAAGCGGAGCGGCACAAGGTCATCACCGCGATCCAGATCGCCCAATCAGGCGCCACCGGCCGTTTCCAAGGCTTCGCCCCCACCATGAAGGGGAACCCGCGCTGGTGGGACGTGGTGGTGACCGCGATCAACGGGGCCGATCTCCGGCCCGAGAAGCTATTGTCCGTTTCTCGCGACATCACGACCGGTCGGGCCGCCGAGGAGCAACTGCGGGAAAGCGAGGCACGCTTTCGTCTGATGGCCGATGCCGTGCCGCAGATCGTCTGGATAACGGATGCCGGTGGGCATACCGAATTCTTCAACAAACAATGGTCGAACTACACGGGCGCCGCCTACGAACCGACCACGGCCGGGCAGATCGCCCACTCGTTCATCCATCCTGATGATGCCGGTGCCACGATGGCGGCATTCGACAAGGCTCGTGCTACCGGCACCAACTTCGACGTCGAGCATCGCATCCGTTCGGCGGCGGGCGAGTATCGCTGGTTCCTCGTACGGGGCGAACCATATTACGATCAGGACGGTGCCATCATCCGGTGGTTCGGCGCATCGGTCGACATTCATGACCGCAAGCTTGCTGAGGACCGGTTGCGGGAGCTGAACGACACGCTGGAACAGCAGGTCGCTGCGCGCTCGGCCGAACGCGATCGTCTGTGGAACCTGTCGGAGGACATGCTCGCCCGCGCCGATTACCAGGGCAGGATGTCCGCGGCGAGCCCGGCCTGGAGTAACGTCGTCGGCTGGAGCGAAGAGGAATTGCTGCGTCGGGGCTATGCCGAGTTCATGCATCCCGACGACGCCGCGGCCACGCTGGCGGCGATCGAACGTATCGCGGCGACACGGACATCGGCGCGGTTCGAGAACCGCATCGCCACGGTCGACGGCGGGTGGAAGCCGATCGAGTGGACCGTCGTCCCCGAGGCCGACGGCGTCAATTTCATCGCGGTCGGACGCGACCTGAGTAATGCCAAGGCGCGGGAGGCCGAGCTGGCGGCCGCACAGGAGGCGTTGCGGCAAAGCCAGAAGATGGAGGCGATGGGCAGCCTCACCGGCGGTGTCGCGCATGATTTCAACAATCTGCTGACCCCCATCATCGGCTCGCTCGACATGCTCCACCGCAAGGGCGTGGGCAGCGAGCGCGAGCGGCGCCTGATCGATGGCGCACTGCAATCGGCCGAACGCGCCAAGACGCTGGTGCAACGCCTCCTGGCCTTTGCGCGCCGACAGCCGCTCCAGGCCGTCGCGGTCGATGTGGCGCAACTGGTGAGCGGCATGACCGACCTGATAGGCTCAACACTGGGGCCCGCGATCGACCTGCGTGTGGCGATCGATCCGGGCCTTGCTCCCGCCCGCGCCGATCCGAACCAGGTCGAGATGGCGCTGCTCAACCTCGCGGTGAACGCCCGCGACGCGATGCCGGACGGGGGCGAGCTTCGCATCGCTGTAGGGCGGGCCAATGTACGGGAGCCTGATCGGACCGGACTGCCCCGCGGACATTATGTTCGTCTTGCCGTCACCGACACAGGTAGCGGCATGGATGCCGAAACTCTGAGCCGCGCGATCGAACCGTTCTTCTCAACCAAGGGCATTGGGAAAGGCACGGGGCTTGGGCTCTCAATGGTGCACGGTCTGGCTGCGCAACTTGGTGGTGGATTGACCATCACGAGCGCGCCGGATCGGGGCACCACCGTCGAGCTTTGGCTGCCGATCAGCACGGTTGCAGCCGAAGGCGAAAGCCCTGCGCCTGAGCCAACCGTTGGACCCAAGCACCTTGGCACGGCGCTGCTTGTGGACGACGAGGATCTCGTTCGTATGACGACGGCCGACATGCTGTCGGACCTGGGCTATACGGTGGTGGAGGCAGGCTCGGCGGAACAGGCGCTGCGACTGGTAGGCGAGGGGTTGTACCCCGATCTCCTTGTGACCGATCACCTGATGCCGGGGATGAACGGGGCAATGCTGGCGCGCACATTACATGAACGCCGACCGGACTTGCCGGTGCTGATCGTGTCCGGTTACGCCGAAGCCGATGGGATGCGGTCCGACATTGCCCGCCTCACCAAGCCATTCCGCCAGACAGAACTGGCAGCCAGCCTTTCTGCCCTCACGGGGTCATGATCGCACATTCGAGCGCAACCTCGCGTCGTACGCCATCGTAATCCGCAGGTTAGTGAGCCGCTTACTTTTTCGCAGAGGCATGATGGCGGCTCATTCGGATGGATTAACGAACGACCGCCTCTGGCAAGCAGTAGAAGGGCTCTGAACGTACATAAGCGGGCGGGTCTTGGCGAAGACGGCTTCCGCCACAAACGGCAGCGCGTCTGCGCCGATGCACAGTCGCCCGTGTGCACGGATCCTTTTCGTCGAGATGAACGGATCACCGGAATCGGGGGCTAAGGGTCTGTCTCGAACGGCCGGATTTGGGTCTTTGTAACGTGATAGCCAACTGACTGGTTTGAGGGACGTTCGCGATATCAGCTTGCAGGAGGCTCAAGCGGGATGATCAACAGCGTCGAGGTCGCAGAAGCGCAAAGGCGTCCCTGCGCATCGACCAGCCGTGCTTCTGAGAAGCCGACGCGGCGCCCCAGGGAGACGACCTTGCCCTCGGCACGGACCGGTCCGCTCGCATCCGTCAGGGCGCGGTGATACGCTATCTTGAGTTCGAGCGTGGTGTAGCCATTGCCTGCTGGAAGGCTCGAATGGACAGCGCAGCCGCACGCGCTGTCGAGCAACGTCGCGGCATAGCCGCCATGCACCGATCCGATCGGGTTATAGACCTTGCGTGAGGGCGATCCTTCGAACACGACGCGGCCTCGCTCGAGCTCGACCAAGGCGAATTCCAGCGTCTCGCCGATCGGCGGATGACGGTTGGCCGCCATCAGTGCGGCGAGCTGGTCATGGCCGTCGAGATCGGCGTGATCGGTCAACACGTTCATGCGCGGGCATCCTCTTCCTGATCTGTGGTGACGCGAGCCTGCGTCGTGGCAATCCATGCGCGGGTGGCGTGGAGCAATTCGTCTGACAATGCGGGGTTGTCGACCGCGCGGGACAACACTACGGCGCCGACCATCGCCGCCCAGCGGCCAATCGCGGCTTGGCGTCGTTCGGCGTCGTCGTCGCCGGGCAATGCCGCCGCGAACCGCTCGATATGCCGGTTCAGGCCGTGCGCCATGGCGCCGCGCGCTTCCTGTGTCTGATGCCGCATCAATCCGGCAAGGCTCGCCATCGGACACCCCTGGTCGGGATTTTCGCGATGCAACGGCGACAGATACGCGTCGGTCCAGGCATCGATGTCTGCCATCGCCGATGCTTCGCCCCCAAGCGTGTCAGCGACCGTCGCGGCGATCAGGTCGCCCTTCGACGCGAAATGGCCATAAAAACCGCCATGCGTCTGTCCCGCCGCCTTCATCACGTCGGCGACCGTCACGTCGGCGAAGCCACGCGCGCGGAACAGGCGGCTCGCTTCCCGCAGGATGCGAGCCCGATTCTCTACCATCTGCTCGCGGCTAACCTTCACAAGAATCTCCATCGCCCATTTCCGTTTGATGATAGCCATCACATTTAGCAATCATGACGCCTATCATCAATATAGGCTTTTGCGCCGAAAGGACAATCCGATTACCATCCCAACCGTTCTTATCACCGGCGCTTCCACTGGAATTGGCGCGACCTATGCCGATCGCTTCGCACGGCGCGGCCACGATCTGGTTCTTGTCGCGCGCGATGCCGCACGGCTCGATGCGCTGGCCACCCGGCTGAAGAACGAGACGGGCGTCGCGATCGACGTCCTGCCCGCTGATCTGACCCATCGCGACCAGCTTGCCACAGTCGAGACGCGTCTGCGTGAAGACGACCGGATCGGCACGCTCATCAACAATGCCGGGGCCGGCCTTGTCGGCAGCTTCGTCGATCAATCGACCGATGCGGTGGAGGATCTGATCGCCCTCAACACCCTTTCGGTCGCGCGTCTGGCAAGCGCGGTCGCGCCGCGCCTAGCCAAACGCGGGGAGGGCGCGATCGTCAACATCGGTTCGGTGGTCGGACTGGCGCCCGAGCTGGGCATGACCGTCTACGGCGCGACCAAGGCGTTCGTGCTGTTCCTGTCGCAGGGGCTGGCCATCGAACTGGGGCCGAAGGGCGTCTACGTTCAGGCGGTCCTCCCCGCCGCCACGCGGACAGAATTGTGGGGCCGTGCGGGCGCGGATGAAGCGACCCTGCCGCCGATGATGGATGTGAACGCGTTGGTCGATGCCGCGCTCGCCGGCTTCGATGGGCGGGAAGGTGTGACGATCCCGCCGTTGCACGATGCCGACCTTTGGCAGGCATTCCACGGCGCGCGGCAGGCAATGCTGCCTGGCTTCGGCGCGATTGAGCCCGCTCCGCGTTACACCGCCTGATCATCCGCCCCTCGTTCTTTGCGCCTCGCGCTTTGCGAAAGACCTTTGACATGTCCGAAGCCACGCTCTTCTCGTCTTACGACCTAGGTCCCCTAACGCTGGCCAATCGCCTCGTCATGGCACCGCTCACCCGCAACCGCGCCGCGCCGGGTCTGCTCCCCAGCGAACATGCCGCGGAATATTACGCACAGCGTGCCAGTGCCGGGCTGATCATCACCGAGGCGACGCAAGTCTCGCGCCAGGCGCAAGGGTATCAGGATACGCCCGGCCTCTACACGCCCGAGCAGGTCGCGGCGTGGCGCGTCGTTACCGACGCCGTCCACGCCAAAAGCGGCCGTATCTTCGCGCAGCTCTGGCATGTCGGACGGGTCAGCCATGTCGACCTGCACGATGGTGCGGCGCCGGTCGCCCCATCGGCGATCCCGGCGGGCACCAAGACCTTCGTCAACAACGGGTTCGTCGACACCTCGCCGCCGCGCGCGCTGGAGGCCGACGAAATTCCGGGCATCGTCGACAGCTTCCGGAACGCCGCGGCCAATGCGATCTCGGCCGGGTTCGACGGGGTCGAGGTCCATGGCGCCAACGGCTATCTGCTCGACCAGTTCTTGCGCGAAAGTGCCAATACCCGCACCGACGCTTATGGCGGGTCGATCGAGAACCGCGCCCGCTTGCTGATCGACGTCACCGCAGCGGTCGCAGGCGAAATCGGTGCGGACCGGACCGGCGTGCGCATATCCCCAGTGTCGCCCGCCGGCGGCATCGTGCCGGCCGACGACGAACAGCCGCTGTTCAACCATGTCGTCGAACAGCTTGACGCACTGCGCATCGTTTATCTGCATGTCGTCGAGGGAGCCACGGGCGGACCGCGCGACGCCAAGCCGTTCGATTATGCCGCGCTTCGCCAGCGTTTCGGCCGCACCTTCCTCGCCAACAACGGCTTCGATCTGGCGTTGGCCGAACAGGAGCTGGCGGCCGGCAAGGCCGACCTGTTCGCCTTCGGTCGCGCCTTCATCGCCAACCCCGATCTGGTCGAGCGGCTGAAGACCGGCGCCAGCCTCAACGCGCTCGACCCCGACACGCTCTACGGCGGCGGGGCCAAGGGCTATACCGACTATCCGACGCTTGCCGACGCCTGAGCAGGAGGAGCAAGATGAAAGCCTATGTCCTGGACAGATATGGCAAGGGTCGGACGCTGCGCCTTGGCGACGTGCCCGATCCGGCGCCGCCGCCGGACGAAGTGCTGATCGCGATCCATGCGACCGCGATCAACCAGTTGGACGGCAAGATCCGGGACGGCGCGTTCAAGCCGATCCTGCCTTACAAGCCGCCGGTCGTGCTGGGTCACGATCTGGCCGGCACGGTGCTGGCGGTCGGCGCCGGGGTGCGCGGCTTCGCGGTGGGGGATGAGGTCTATGCCCGCCCCCGGGACGGCCGGATTGGCACGTTTGCGGAACGGATCGCGGTTCATGCCGCCGATGTCGCGCTGAAGCCTGCCAGTCTTTCGATGGCAGAGGCGGCGTCTGTGCCGCTCGTCGGCCTGACCGTCTGGCAGGCGCTGGTCGAAACGGCACAGCTGAAGCGAGGGCAGAAGATCCTGATCCACGCCGGCTCGGGTGGCGTCGGGACGCTTGCGATCCAGCTCGCCAAGCATCTCGGCGCGACCGTGGCGACGACCGCGAGCGCCGGTAACGTCGATCTCGTCCGCAGCCTCGGCGCGGACGTGGTGATCGATTACAAGACACAGGACTTTTCCGAACTGCTGTCGGGGTATGACGTCGTTCTGAACAGCCTTGACGGGAAGACGCTGGAACAGTCGCTGAAGGTGCTGAAACCCGGCGGCAAGCTGATCTCGATCTCGGGCCCGCCCGACCCGGCGTTCGCCGAGGCCCAGGGGCTGAATATCGTCCTGCGTACAGTGCTGCGCTTGCTCAGCGCCGGCATCCGGCGCAAGGCGCAGCGCGCCAAGTTGAAGTACGCCTTCCTGTTCATGCGGGCTGACGGGGGGCAACTTGGCGAGTTGACCAAGCTGTTCGAGGCTGGTGTGCTCCGCCCGGTCATCGATCGCCAATTTTCGTTCGGTTCGCTGAACGATGCCATCGCCTATGTCGACAGCGGTCGTGCCAAGGGCAAGGTCGTGGTAAACGTCGCTTGATTCGTCGGGTGCAGGGAGCACCGGACATAATACCACGCTAGAACGGGTGGATGGCGACACGGCCCCGGTCGTGTGCGGGCGATGGCATCCGCGCAACCTACGTAAGAAAAGACGAGCGTCTGACCGGGCGTTCTGCCTGTTTAGGCTAACGAAACGGGGGCAAGGACCTCAGCGAAGGACTTCGCTCGCCTCCGCTTCGGCGATCAACCTGCTCGCATCGGCGGCGAGCAACCAACCCGCCGCGACCTGCTGCGCGGTGACGGCTTTGACGCGCGCAACGAAGCCTGCGTGATCGCGGTAGCGCGCTTCCAGCGAAGGTCGCGGATCGCCGGTGGCGCGTCGCTCTGCTTCAGTACGAGCGAAGGGGATGAACCCGCCGAAGAAGCCGCATCCGCCCCCGCGTCCAAAACCGGCAGCGGACTCGTTCCAGCCGGTGTAGGTGCCCAGCGGTACCAGCAACTGCACCGAGGGCACGCCGGACGTCTCGTTCCCATCCTTGTCGACACGCGGGACGAGCGACGGGATCGTCTGGCGGATCGCTGGCGGCTGTCGGTCGAGCACGCCCGACAGGTCGCGATAGTTGAAGCCCCGGCCGAAATCATAGTCGAGGAAGTCATTGAATTTCCCGTCGGGGGTCGGAGCGGCCGGGATCGCCGGCCAGCCGATCGAGCGTGCGGTGGGTGCCACGAGATCGCCCGCAGCGATCGTCGGATAGCGGCTGGGAGGTGGAGCCGTGTCGTTGCTCACCCACGCGGCAAGTGCCTGAAGCAGCGCGCGCCTTGTATCGGTCGACGGGTTGGGATTGCCCGGAAGGGTGCAATTGGGCGTTCCCGGATACCGCTTGTCGCCCTTCGGCGAAAAGCCGCCGAAGTACGAGCCGCCGTGCGTGACGCTGGGGAAGTAATAGCGCCGCACCTCGGCGGGCAGTGGCAGGTCCGCACGGGCATCCGTGCCGACCAGATTGGGCGACATGCGCAGCCCCCAGAACTCCGCCGAGCCGAACGTCTCGATGATCTTCGGACAGGTCGCAGTCGCCCGGCAGCGGTCAAGCAGGCTGGCGGTGCCGCGCCCGCGGCGGCGGTCGTCGTAGCGGCTCCACCATAACGGCCCCTCGCTACCCGGCTCGTAGAGCCCGGCGGCGCCACCGGGCACGCCGAAGCGGATGTTGAGCGGCACCTGTCGCGCGGCAATGTTCGGGTTTGCGCCGTCGAACAATCGGCGGTCGTCCTCGGTGCGGTTGAAGCCGAGGCTGATGAAGCTGCGCACGAAATTGCCCGATTGCGACGTGCCGGTCATGATCGACCAGCGGATGCGGTGGGCGAGCGGGTTCGCCGTTCCGTCATCGTCGGCCGTGCCGTAGCGAAGGAAGGTGTTGAGGTCGCGCACCGCCGCGAAGCCGAGCCCGAGCACCTTGGGGTCCTTGCCCTGATAGACCAGCGTATAGGCCTGCGCCGGATCGAAGCCGCTCCGCAGGCACAGGCGTGTCGGATCGGGCGTGCCCGGGAAGGGCGTCGTACGGCAATCGGCGAACGCCCAGTCGCCTGCATCGATGTCGACGGGTGCGGCCGTGTCGCTATCCTGCCGGAACAACCGCGCTTGGCGGGTGTCGAGCAAGACCGGCAGGGGGCGCGGCGTCGGGCGACCGATCCCGCCGGTGATCGCGATCGTCGTCGCGCCCGCCGGCATGTCGGTAAAGCGTTGAAGCACCGGCGCGGTGAGCGGCCGACCGTCCGGTCCGCGCGCGACCGGTACCTGCAAGCGCTGCGCGTCCGGGGCATCGATGTCGCCCTGCCAGCCGCTGATGACGCGGACATGGCCGTCCGGGTCGGCCACTACCGTGCCGTTACCGCGGTTGGGCACGTCGTACATCAGGAAGCCGCTGGTGCCATCCGCGTCGACCGGCATCGCCAGCGCGAAGGTGGCGGTATAGGCGACACGCCCGTTCGGGCGGCGCGGGGCCGCCGCAAGATCGGTGATGATGCGGTTGTGCGCGTCACGCGGATCGACCTCGCCCTCGTAATGCCCGCGCAGGATCCGGTAGGCGGGCGCGCCGGAGCGCACGGGCGCCGCCTCTTGCGTCGACTCCACCACGAAGCGGGTGAGGCGTGCCGGCGCTGCGGTAGAGAACGTGAGGAGCAGCGAAGCGCCGAGCAGCAGGGAGGTTCTGGTCATCGTCATCGTCCGTCTTCGCCGCCTAGCGGCAGGTCCAGAAGTTGTGCGCCCAGCGTCTTTCCATGGGCATCAAGCGCCAGCGAGCGTGTGACCCCGCCGCTCAACGCGCCCTCGAGCACGAAATTGAGCGCGCCGATCGCGGGCAGTTCGTAGCGGTGTGCGCTGTTGACCGTGAGGCCGGCGAGGTGGCGCAGCACGCGTGCGACCGTGACCTCGCGCACGAGCAGCTCGAAGTCGGCCGAATCGTAGGCGATCACGGAGATCTGCGAGATGTCACCCTTGTCGCCGGTGCGCAGATGCGCGATGTCGCCGAGCTGCATTCAGACCTCCACGATGACGACACGCGGGCTCACCGCGTCGGCGGGGATCAGCGCGGACGCGACCGCGACGACCGGGCGCACGCTGCGCGTCACCCCGCCACCGCCGAACGGGCCGTTGGTGTAGAGCGCCTCCACCTCCGCACCGACGCGGCGGGCGAGTTCCGCGGTGGCGGTGCGGACGCAGACCCGCGCGCGGACTTCGCGCGGCGGCTGACCGCGTCCGGTCCGGTCGACGGCGTCGATGCCCATCAGGTCGAAGCGCGCATCGTCGAGCGGGACACCGATCATCGCCAGCCGCTCGCGCACCACTTCGATCGCGAGCTCGGCGCGGGGCAGGGCGCCCGGCCCGGCGTAGGAAATCTGTCCCTCGCCGATGAAGCCATCGTCATAGCCGATCGATACCTTGAGCGTTTCGGGCCGTGGGCCGCCGCCGCCGCCGCTGAACGCGACGCGGTCGGGCGCTTCCTCGTGCAGCCGCACCGTGCGCAGATCGGCGATCACGTCGGCCTGGTAATAAGCCGAGGGGTCGAGGATTTCGTAGAGCAATTGCTCCTTGCACGCCGCGAGCGAGAGATGCCCGCCCGATCCCGCAACCTTGGTGAAAACTGCGCTGGCGTCGCTCTTCACCTCGGCCAGCGGGAAGCCGAGCCGCGCGAGCCCCGGCACAGTCTTGCGCCCGGCGTCGGCGAAATAGCCTCCCGTCAACTGGCCGGCGCATTCGAGCAGATGACCGATGATCGTGGCGCGCCCGATCAGCGAGGGATCGTCGAGCGACCAGCCGAAGGCGTGGACCAGCGGTCCGACGAACAGCGCCGGGTCTCCGACGCGGCCGGTGATGACGACATCGGCCCCCTGCGCCAGTCCTTCCGCGATCGGCCCGGCGCCGAGATAGGCGTTGGCGGATACGATCGCGGCGAGGTCCGCTGTCGTTCCCGCACGGTCGATCAGCGGCAGCGGCGTGGCGGTGACGACGTCCAGTACGTCGTCGCCGAGCACGGCGGCGATCTTCAGCGAGCTGAGCCCGAGTTCCCGCGCCAAGGCAGCGACGGCTTCGGCTGCGCCCAGCGGGTTCGCGGCCCCGGCGTTGGTGACGATGCGCACGCCGCGCGCGCACGCCACGGGAAGCACCCGGCGCATCCGTTCGAGCAGCATCGGGTCGAACCCCGCCGACGGGTTGGAGCGTCGCTCGTTCTGCGCCAGCGCGATGGTGCGCTCCGCAAGGCATTCGAAGACGAGGAAGTCCAGCTCCCCCTTCTCGACCAGCTCCACCGCCGGTTCGATCCGGTCGCCGGCGAAGCCCGCGCCGGCGCCGATGCGGATCGTGCGCTGCCCGGTCACAGCGGCAACACGCCGAACAGCACGGCGGCGATCACCATGACGAGGCTGGCGGCGAACAGCCACGGAATGGCAAAGCGCTGGTGCGCGCCGAGTTCGATCCCGCTGAGTCCTGCGACGAGGAAGGTGGCGGGGGTGAGCGGGCTGACCGGAAAGCCGGTGGTCATCTGCCCGAGCAGCGCGGCTTGCCCGACGCTGATCGCGGGCGTCCCGAAGCTTTCTGCGACGCGCGCAATCACCGGCAGCACGCCGAAGTAGAAGGAGTCCGGGTCGAACACGAGGCTGAGCGGCATCGCCAGCACGCCGACGAGCACCGGCAGCCGCGATCCCAGCGCTTCGGGAATGCGGAGCGCGGCGGTATCCGCCATCGCGCCGATCATCCCCGATCCGGTCATGATGCCGGTAAAGGCGCCCGCCGCCAGCAGGATGCCCGCCATCAGCAGCGCGGCGCGCGCGTGCGCGTCGATGCGCGCGCGCTGCTGTGCGGCATCGGGATAGTTGACGAGCAACGCCACCGCCGTGCCGACCATGAAGACGACGACCGGCTCCATGATCCCGGCGATCATGACCCCGACCACGACCAGCGTTAGCGCGACGTTGAAGGGCAGGAGGCGCGGGCGACGTAGGGACAGAGCGTCGGCCTCATCGCGATGCCCTTGTTCGGGAGACGCGTCGCGGGTTGACGCGCCGGACGCGCTGGGCAGCGCGATCCCGCTCGCCAGCCGCCGCTCCTCCGCACGCCCGAGCCACCAGGCGGCGGCGAAGACAAAGGCTAAGCCGACGAACTGCACGCCGATCATCGGGGTGAAAAGGGTCGTCACCGGCACCTTGAGCGCGGCGGCCGCGCGCAGTGTCGGGCCGGTCCATGGCAGGAAGTTGACACCCGCCGCCATCGATGCGGTGCAGGCGAGCACGCGCCGGTCCATGCCGAGGCGGTCGTACAGCGGCCGGAGCGCCGGAATGGTGACGAGGAAGCATACCGCCCCCGACCCGTCGAGATGGATCAGCAACGCCAGCAGCGCGGTGCCGACTGCGATCCGCGTCGGCTTTTCGCCAACGAGCCGCAGCACCAGCGAGACGAGCGGCGCCAACAGGCCGACGTCGGTCATGATCCCGAAGAATAGGATCGCGAAGACGAACATGCCCGCGACCGGCGCGATCTTCGCGATGCCCGCGACGATATAGCCGGGCACCGCTGCACCCAGCCCGACGAGCAACGCGGCGACCACCGGAACGAGGATCAGCGCCGACAAGGGTGACGTGCGGTTCGACAGGATGAGCGCCAACAGCGATACGATCGCCAAGGCGCCGATGAGTGCGAGCATGATCCTCCCCCGCTCGGTCGTTCGCCGAACCTCGCCACCATGCAACCGACGTTGCTATCCAACAATGACAATTAGTGAATAGACCCATGCGTAATGCTGATAGGTTGGACGAAGTCGTCGGTCATGCGCGTTACGCATAGGTCGATAGCAAAATTCTATTTTTTATCTTGTCTGCCGCCCCGCATGAAGAGGGCGAACTCGGCAGGTAGCCGGGTCGGAGAGGATCTGGAACGGTGATCGACGGCGGACTACGCCGCCGTCCGCTCTCGCCCTCCGCCCGGCGCCGAAAGCCAGAGGGAGGGGATAATATGAGCTTCATTCCGCGTACACGCCGTTACCTGTTGGCCATGTCCGCGCTCGGAACGCTGCCGGGTGCGCTGATCGTTGCGACACCGGCGATGGCGCAGACGAGCGGCCCGACCAGCTCGGCACCGGCCGGGCAACTGCCCGGCAGCGCGCCGGTGAGCGAGGCGGATGCGGCGACCGCGGGTGACGCACCGACCAGCGACATCGTCGTCACCGGATCGTATCTGAACGTCCGTCAGGAGGATCGTGCGTCCCCGGTGCTGTCGATCACCGCCGAGGATCTCAATCGTACCGGCGTCGGCTCGCTGGCCGATATCACGCGCTTCATCCCGCAGAACGTCGGGAGCGCGGGCGGTATCCAGGATCTCGCCAAGGGCGGCGGTGCGGACTCGCGCGATACGCGATCGGCCAATCTGCGCGGGCTGGGTGCGGGGGCGACGCTAGTCCTGCTCAACGGCCGACGTGTCGTGCCAGCGGATGGCTTCGTCAATCTCAACAGCTTGACGCCGGAGATCGCGATCGAGCGGTTGGAGACAGTGCTCGACGGAGCGTCATCGACCTATGGTGCCGACGCGGTGGCGGGCGTGTTCAACGTCATCACCAACATCCGTTTCAACGGCGTAAAACTGTCCGCGCAGGGCACCCACATCAAGGACTCGCCCGCATTCAACGTCCAGGCGATGTTCGGGATCGGCGACGACCGGTTCCACAGCGTGACTTCCGCCGAATATCGCTATCAGGACAATCTGCAGAACGCCGAGCGCGCGATCACCAACTTCTTCAACCCGTCGTCCGGCGCGGGCGCCAATCCAGGCAGTTACATCCTCTACTCCCGCCCGCGCACCGCGAACGGCGGCGACGTCGTCATCGGCGGCAACAATTATTCGCAGCTTTACGACCGGTTCCGCAACACCGCCGGCACTGTCAGCGTGGTGGATCCCGATTGCGGTTCGGCGGCGTCGCAGAGCCGCTACGTCCCCGCGGCGAACAGTCCGGGGTTTGGGCTTGGTGCGTGCCAGTTCAGCTTTCAGGCGCAAAATCCCATCCGCCCGGAGGCCAAGAGCTACCTGATCCACAACGATACGACCTATGAACTGGCCCCCGGTCACACGTTGTTCGCGGAAATCGGAATCTATCATCAGGACTCGAACCGCTTCAGCGTGCCGTCCTATGCGCAGAACCGCATCGGCGCGCGGCCGCCGATCGTGCCCGCCGCCAATCCCTATAATCCATTCGGCGTCGACGTCGCCTTCGTCGGCCGCGCGATCGGCTCGGCCGGCTTCCCCGATTATCAATATCGGCTGATTCAGGACAAGGTCGACCAGCGCCAGTTCGTGCTGGGCGCGCGGGGCCGGATCGGCGGCGGCTGGCGCTACACCGCCAATGCCACCTATTCGCGCGCCGACGTGCAATCGACCGACCGCGACACCGACCTGACGCTGTTCCAGGCGGCGCTGAACGGCTTTGGCGGACCCAATTGCAATTACCGCTACAGCGGGCCGGGAGCGGGCGCGGTCGCGGGGCAGGGCAATTGCCTGTACTATTCGCCGTTCGCGAAGGACACCGCGGGCCTCGATCCGTCGCTGATCTTCAACCTTCAGAGCAACGTCGTGAGCAACGCCAAGATCGAATATGCGATCGGCGAGGCGGTGGTGAACGGACCGCTGGCAACGATCAACGGTCGCTCGATCGATGTCGCGGTGGGCGTGCAATATCGCAAGGAAAAGCTGTCGAACAGCTATTCGGACCTGCTGACGAGCGGCTTTGCCGGCTTCCTGGGCCCCAACCGCAACACCGCGTTCCAGCGTGACGTGAAGAGCGTGTTCGCCGAAGCCAATTACGAGGTGATCGACGGGCTGAACATCAACGCCGCCGCGCGTTATGAGGATTACGGCAACTTCAATACCGTCGCGCCGAAGATCGCGGCGAACTGGCGCATCATTCCGCAGATCGCGATCCGCGTCTCGGCGAGCAAGGCATTCCAGGCGCCCTCGATCCAGAATTCGGCGGCGGTGCTGATCAACACCAACGTCGTCAACATCATCGATCCGCTCGACCGGTCGACGACGTTCCGGTCGGTCCAGACGTATGGCAATCCCGACCTGCAACCGCAAAAGGCCGACGTCTTCAACATCGGCACCACATTGCTGCCGTTCGAGGGGCTGCGGATTTCGGTCGATTACTGGAAGTACAAGTACAAGAACCAGATCCAGCTTCAGAACGGGCAGGCGGTGATCAACGCCGCGCCGAACGGACCCAATGTGCTGCGCGACCAGACCACCGGAGCGGCGCAGACGATCATCGTCCAGTCCTACAACGCGCCGAGCGGTACCGGCACCTCGGGCATCGACGTCGCGGGATCATACAGCTTCGATATCGGCGCGGCGCGCCTGTCGATCCGCGACAACCTAAGCTATCTGGCGACCTATGACGTCGATACTGGGACGGTCGTCTATGACGGCGTCGGCTATCGCAACAACTTCCAGACCTCGCCGCTCACCTCGGCAGCCGCGCCCGCTGGCGCAATCTGGCGAGCCTCGATGCGTCGATCGAACAGATCTTCGTCTCTGGCACCTGGCGCTACGTTTCGGGAGTGCGCGACGATTATCAGGCGGTGGTCGGCGCGAACGTCACCGATCGGATCGGCGCATGGTCGGTGTTCGATTTCCAGGCCGGGCTGCAATTCGGCGCCGATCGGCAATTCGAGCTGACCGCCGGAATGATCAACGCCTTCAACAAGACGCCGCCGGCCGCGAAATACACCGGCTATCTCTCGACGCTCGGCGATCCATACGGACGTCAAACCTATGTCCGGGTCGGCGCGAAGTTCTGACCCGAGACGGCGGCCGCTGGCTGGTCAGCGCGCCGCCGCGTGCGCAAGGAAGTGTCGGCGGAACGCCTCCGCCGCAGGAGGGAGAGTGCGACCGAGAGGATAGGCCAGCCCGATCGTCCGCTCTACGCTGGGATTGGTCAGCGGGCGTTCGGCGATCGTGCCCCGGTGCAACATGCCCAGCGTCGAGCGCGGCAGCGCGGTGATGCCGAGCCCCGCCTCGATCAGTGCACCGACGGTGGCCAGTTGCGTGCAGTCGTACAGCCCGCGCACCGCGACATCGGCCTTGATCATCGCCGCGTCGGTGAGTTCGCGGACGCTGCTGCGCGGCGCCATCGCGATGAACGGATGCTCGGCGAAGATCGACCAGCGTGCCGGCTTGCCGGTGTCGAGCGGGCTTCCGGCCGCGACGACCAGCACCATCGCGTCCTGCATCAAAGCGTCGAAGTGAAACTCGCCTTCGTCGGGCGGGGTGGTGACGGCAAGGTCGATCTGCCGCTCCTGCATCTGCTGGTACAAGGCGCCGGACAGATAATCGCGCAGCACGACGTCGACCTGCGGATGGCTGACACGGAACGACGCGATCGCCGCCGGAAGCGATCCCGCCGCGACCGACGGCAGTGCGCCGATCACCACCCGGCCGCGCTCGCCGGTCAGGCTCTGCGCAAGTTCCGAGAAGGCGTGATCGAAGTCGGCGGTCAGGCGCTCGACGATCGGCAGCAACGCCTCTCCGGCTGCCGTCAGGCGCACGTTGCGGCTGTCGCGATCGAACAGGCGCGCGCCGAGTTGCTCTTCCAGCATCCGGATCGTGCGGCTGAGCGCCGGTTGCGAGACGTTGGCGACACGGCCGGTTTCGCTGAAGCTGCGATGATAGGCGACCATCATGAACAACCGCAGGCTCGTCATGCTGGGATTGCGTCGCATGCAACGGGACATGCGTGGCGGCTGGCGTCACGTCAACGAGAGATCAACGGCGGCGCACCTGCTGAAGCCCAACTCCGTGCGGCAGCTCGCGTCGATGTCGTTCCCCTGCCAGCGTCCAGGCATCGGCAGGCTGCGCCGGTTTCAGATACGGCCTTTTCAGTGTTCGGCCTTGGTCCCTTCAGTCAGGTTCCAGCGGCTGAGCAGCAGCGGCATCGTCAATCCGTGCGCAGAGATCGAGAATGCCACCACACCGAAGGTGATCACGGTGATCTCGCCGCGTTCGGTGACACCTTAGCCAGAGGTCGTAGTCTCCGGCAGGTAATTCAGCCGCGACACAATGCATTAACGTTTAACGGACAGTCAACCAGCCACGTTGTGAGATCAAGTGGGTGAGCTAATGAAAGCGGTTCATTGTGCCGAGCATCGGCGAATGCGTGAGCTCGCTTCTACCATCCTTGCCGTTGCATCAGGGCGAAGGCCATCCGAGTCTGGCGAGCTGGCTCAGCTCCGCCTGAGCTTCGCTCGGTTGGTGAATGCGCATTGCAACGAAGAAGGCAGGACGATCCGAGAGGCCATCCGTGCCGGGCTTGTGTGTGCGACTACGGCCGCGACCTTTCAACGTGAGCTGCAACGTTGGCGCGCCGCGCTGGCGTCTTTGAACAGCGATTGGCCAGGCTCGCGCGCAGACCGCGACCCACGCGGCTTCGCATCAGCCTTCAAAAGCCTGGCTGACGACCTTGGTCGCTACATCGAATTGGAGGAAAGCCAGATCCTGGACAAGATCCCGGACGTTAGCTGAACGTCTTCGTCTGCACTTCCGAACAAGAACTGCAAGGGCGGCCTCGAACCGAAACAGCTATACCAACACCGCCAGCGGTGCTCCGCCGCGTCATCGATCGGATGGCAACGTTGACAGAGGGCAGTGCGATTGGAGCGCGCCCCGTTCAAGCGTCGATCGGCCGCGGGTTATGCGGGCGGGCGTCGAGCACGGCATCGACATGAACGAGCGGTGGAAATGGGGAGCAACCAGGATGCTCTGAACGACCGATTGTGGGTCTCGGGAGGCGCAGTGCCGACGGTCGTTCCGGCTAGCCTACCGTCACGCCCTTCCAAAATGCTATGCGACCGCGGATCTCTTCGGCCGCTGCTTTGGGCTCGGGATAGTACCACGCAGCGTCAGGGTTCTCGGCACCGCCCACGTGCAGGTTGTAATAGTGGGCCGTCCCCTTCCAAGGGCAGATGGTTGTCGTGCTGCTTGGCTGGAGGACTGCCGCGTCAACGCTGTCGGCGGGAAAGTAGTGGTTGCCTTCCACGATCACGGTATCGTCGCTCCGTGCGATCACTGACTCGTTCCATCGAGCTTCGACCACGTCCATTCTCCTAACATTGATGCGATAGGTCGGACTGCGCCTGTCTTTCGTCAAGCGGCAACAACCCTTTGATTGAACGTCGGGTTCTAGGAAGCGCGCTGGTTGCCGCAAACGGTCGCTTGTGGGCCATCTTGGCTTGGCCGCATCCAATCCGTCCGGTGGTTCGGAAAATCGAGACCAGGCGTCAGCTCATAACAAGCCCCGTGATCGGTCGGTCGCGCGTTGCCTGCGCGAATAGCTTCTGCCCGACGCGCGTCGGATCCAACGCCAGCCCCTCGGCAGCGGCACCCGCGATCAGCGCATCGAGCGCGGTTGTCGGGCGGAGGTCGCGGGCCTCGTAAAGCTTGGAGGCGGCAAGGCCGGGCCAATCCGTGATGATACGCCCACCCTGGACTGCGCCGCCGAGCAGCATAGCGACTGATCCGGTACCGTGATCGGTCCCACCGGTGCCGTTGACCGCGGCGGTGCGCCCGAACTCGGTCGCGACCAGTACGGTCGTCGTCGCCCAGGCTGGTCCAAGCCCGTCGCGCAACGCCGCGAGCATCGCGTCGAGGTTTCTGAGTTGGTTGGCCAGCCGCCCGCTCTGCGCATTGTGCGTGTCCCAACCCAAGGTTTCGAGCATCGCGATCCGTGGACCGGCGGGCTTGGTCAGGAAACCCGCGGTGAGCCGGCCGAGGCTCGCGGGGTCCTGCTTGGCGCCGACGCCTGTCGCGAGCCCCTTCGTCTCGAGCGCCGCCGCCCAGATGGGATCGAGCTGCGGGTCGGCGTCGTAGAGCGCGGTGACGCGCGTCATCAGGTCGTCCGCAGCATTCGGCAACGCGGAAGGGGCATAGGAGGCGACCGGGACCGGTCCGCGCAACGCCGCGGGCACCGTAGGCGCGATCGCGATCGCCTCGTCCTGCGTGTGCGGCTGCATCGCAACCAGCCGGTTGAGCCAGCCATCGCGCACCACATAGGGCTGTGTGCCACCGGTCTCGAGCACGTTCTGGCCATCGAAATGGGATCGGTCACGATAGGGCGAGGCGACCGCGTGCACGAACAGCGCCTGGTGCGCGGCGTACATCCTGGCGACCTCGACCAGCGCAGGATGCAGGCTGAACATCGCATCAAGCTTCGTCCCGGGAGCTTCGCCGATCAGCCCGCTGCGGAGCGCTGCGAAGGCGGGGTCACCCAGCGGGCGAAGGATGTCCAGACCATCGGCGGCGCCACGCTGGATGATGAAGACGAAGCGGCGCTCGGTCGCGACGGTCGCAAGCGCCAGGCCGGGGGCGACGAACAGCGCGCCGGAGCCGAGCGCGGCGGCGCAGAGGAACTGACGGCGGGCGATCATCGGATTATCTCCTGAGGAAATCGGGCGCGACGAGCATCAGCGCGAGCGCGCCGGCGGGGCTCTCCGCGCGGGCGATCTGTTCGGCGGTCGCGGTGTCGAGTGATGCCGGCATCAGTTTGGGCGCCAGGGTCCGCGCATCCACGCGCCCGGCGAACGGGGCCGCCAGCCGCTGAGCGGCCTCAACACGGCGCAGCAGTGCGTCCGGGCCTGCCCAACTGACGGCGATATCGTCCCACCCGGCTGGTGCGCCGGGCTTCCACACGCTTTGGCCGAGTTGGGTCTGGAGCGCGGCGATCTGTAGCTGGCCCGCCTCGGGATAACCCAGTCCACGGAGCGCCGAAACCGTCCATTCCCACGGTGTCTTGAACTTGGTTGGCGCTGTGATCCAGCATTCGGGCGAGGCGACCAATGTGGCATAGACGGTCGGCAGGTCACCGTCGCTCCGCGTGAAGCTGTCGGCAAGCCGGGCGACCAGCGCCGGCGGCGGTGTGTCACCGGCAAAGTGTCGGGCCAGCTTGGTCGCGATATGCGTTGCGGTCGCGGCGGCGAAGTCGAGCAGTGCCGCGCGACCCTGCGCCTCGCCGTCCTGTGCATAGGTCTTGCCGAGAATAGTCCGCGTGCCGGGCTCGTGCTGGCGGGGACGGAATGCGAACGTGTTGGGATCGCCCTGCGATCGCCCCGCCCCAAGCCCGTCGACGCTCCAGCCGGTCAGGGCGCGCGCAAATTCGGTGACGTCGGCTTGGGTATAGCCCGATCGCACGCCAAGGGTATGCAATTCCATGATCTCGCGCGCGAGGTTCTCGTTCAGCCCGCGCTTGCGATCGGGATTGCGTACCGCAGCGGGGCTGTCGGGTCCGATCGACTGGACCTGGTTGAGATAGAACAGCATCGCCGGGTGCCGCTCCGCCGCCAGCGCCATGTCGGCGAACCGACCGAGCACATGCGGGCGGATCGCGTCGCGTTCGAATGCCGCCGCGAAGGCGGTCACCGGCGGGTTGTCGGCCGAGATGCAGAAATGGTTTGACCAGAAGTGGACAAGCCGCTCGACGAACGGGGCGGGCGTGGTGAGCGCGCTGTCGATGCGTGCCTGGACACCGGCGCGGTACAGCGCCTGCACGTCCTCGCGGAAATCCTTGCGGGCGGCTTTCAGATCGGGCGAGGCCGGCGTCGCTGCGGAGGCCTCCGTGGTCGCGGGTGCCGGGATGGTCTGGCGCGCCATTTGACGGATGGCCTGCTGGCCTTCGCGATAGCGCTGAACCACTTCGCCTGCGTCGGCGAGCGCGGCGAAGTTTGGGGGACGCACCTCGAAGCGCGCGAACTGGTCGGTCAGCCAGCGGCCGGGCACCGCCGGCACGGGATCGTCGGCGCGCGCACCGAGGCCGAAGCGGTTGAGCGCGATCGCGGCGGCGGAAAGAACGGGGGATTGCGCCACAAATCTGTGCCTCGATCGGTGTTCACTGCTCCCTTCAACGCGGGCGGGCGCGCTTTCCGTCGGCGCGGCTCTCCATCGCGTCGGCCAGCCTCGCGCGGTCGGCGGCGGACAATGTCACGGCAAAGGCGACCGCGCGGCGCTCGACCGCGGTACGAACCGCCATATCCGCTGCACGCGCGCGATCGAGCGCGGCGTCGACCGCAGGGCCATCGACCGTGGGTGCGCGCAACAGCCGCGCCGCGTCGACCTTTGCGACGCGCGCTGCGACGATCGTGGGACGCATCGCGCGTCGCGTCTGGCGTAGCGCGGCGCGGAACGGCTGGCGGACCGATACCGGAAGCTCGGCGCCTGCGATGCGGATCACACCCGCATTGATCATCCGGCTGCCGCCACGCAGCGACACCAGACCGGCGATCAGCGCGCCGGCGAGAAACAGATTGAGGACGATCGAGGCGGCTAACGCAAGACGGAGCTTTCCCATTCCTCAACCCTCCTGCGCGGTAAGATCGCCGAACGAGGTCGCGGCGTCGGCGCCCCGGTCGATCGGGGCGAACAGGCTTACCGCCGTGGTGCCCGCCGTCGCGCCCGCAAGCGCCGCGGCGATCCCGACCCCGACCACCAGAACCGTGCGCGCCGGGTGGCGGGCATTGGCGCGACCACCGCCAAGGACGTACGCAGGCGATCGGATGGGGCTGGTACGCGCCAAGCGTCGAGCACCTCGTCGAGGGCCGATGCCTGCGACAGAATGGCGACGGCGGATGGCGTATTCGCCATCGCGGCCGCGGCGTCGCGTTCGTTGACGGGCCAGCGCTTGACCACGCCGCCATAGGCTTGCGCAAGCTTTGCAAAGCGTTCGGGCGTCATCGGCTCCGTCATCTCTCACCTTCCTGCGACAACAGCCGGGCGCGCAAGTTGCGCCTGCCTCTGGCCAACAACGATTCGAGCGCCTCGACGCTGATGCCGAGCGCTTCGGCAGCGGCGGCGCCCGACAGATCTTGGTAATGGACCAGCAGGACCGCCTCGCGCTGGCGCTCGGGCAACGCAGCGATCGCGTCCGCGACGGCCTTGCCGCGCTGCGTGTCGATCAACATGGCTTCGGCATCGGGCGAGGGATCGGCAAGGTCGGGCAAGGTTTCGCCCCGCGCTGCGCGGCGGTGGCGCAGCCGGTCGCGGCACAGATTGAGGACGACGGTGTGGAGCCAAGTGTCGAAGCGTGCACGACCTGGCCGCCACGCCGCGGCGTGGCGCCAGGTTCGCGCGAAGGCCTCCTGCGCCACGTCCTCCGCCTCGGGCGTGTCGCGCAGCATGCGGGTGGCGAGGCTCAAGATACGGGGCAGCTTCGCTGCGACGAGCGCGCGCATCGCCGCTGGCTCGCCACGCCCGACCCGCTCGATCAATCGCGTATCGGGATCGTCTGCGCTCAATCGCGTCGGTTCCTGCGGTCATCGGTCGTGCCCTTCAGGGCGATGTAGGGGCGCTGGTATAGGGCGCCCCGTCATTGTTGGCTCAGCGATAGCGCCAACCGCCGTGCCAGCGATAGCGGTGTGCCCAATAACGATGACCGTCCCAATAGCCGCGGCCGGGATGATAGACCCCGATCCGCGAGGGGCGAACGACAACGGCTCGTCCGCGATTGGGTCGGCAATAGCCGTTCGGCGCGCGATGGGCTCCGACGCCGCATCCCTGCCGCGCTTCGGCGGGTATGGCGACAGTGAGCGCGGCGCCGGTGGCGATGGCGGCAAGCAGCAGCATACGCATGATACTCTCCTCGTTCTTCACTCTCCGAAGGCACTTCCGCACCTGCCGAATACCGCTTTAACGAAGGTGGTTCGCATTTCCGTCGCTCAGCCGCTTCACTTTGGCGGTCGCGCGAGCAGATTGGCAAACTCGGCTTCAGTTGAGCAACGAGACGAACAGCTGTCCGACCTCGGCTGACTGGCTGTCCTCGTTAGATGACCGTATCTGGGTCAACACGCCCCGAAGTCGTCGCCCGAGATCAGCCTTTGCGCGCATCCAGCAGCACCCGCAGCCGCTCGGCATCGTCAGGTGTGGCGGGGTTGTAGATGATCATCCCGAGTTCCGGTCTCCCTTCGACGGCAAACGAGGAGAACTCCATCGCCAGCAGCCCCGCGTCGGGGTGATGAATTCGCTTCAGCCCCTCGCCATGAGCGACCACGTCGTTATCTTTCCACAGCGCCTCAAACTCGGGACTGAGCCGGGACAGCTCCATGACGAGCTTCGTCACTTCGATGCTGGTGCTGGCCCCGGCGCGTGCCACGTCAGCACGAAATGCGCCGACGACGAAGCGGGCGATGCTGTCGAAATCCGCATTGCGGGAGCGGACATGGTCGCTCCCGAACATCAAGCGCAGGATGTTGCGCCCTTCTCGCGGCAGCTTGCCATAATCGGTCAGCAGCACCGCCGCTGCGCGGTTCCAGCCGACGACGTCCCACATCGCCGTCTTGATGATCGTTGGGCTCAGCACCAATCCGTCGATTACTCGTTGCAGGCGGGGCGTGATGCCGTCGACCGATTGATACCGCGCCTCCGGCAGCCGCCCGAGTCCCAGCATGTAGATGTGCTCGCGCTCCGGCTCGGTCAGCATCAGGCCCTTGGCGATGCGGTCAAGGACATCCGCAGACGGCGCGCCGCCGCGGCCCTGCTCGATCCAGGTGTACCAGGTCGGGCTTATGTTCGCGCGGCTCGCCACCTCCTCGCGGCGCAGGCCGGGCGTGCGCCGTCGTTCGCTTGTAAATCCGAAGGCCGCCGGGTCCAGGCGTGTGCGACGATCGCGCAGGTACGTACCGAGAGGATTGGGAGCATCACCGGCCATGATCAATCCTGTTGCAGGTTATACCACGATAAGGTCACTGCTTTAACAGGTTCAGCCGTGCGCGGATACGCCTCCGGTCAAGGAGGAGATTTCCCATGCGCGTGTTCCTGACCGGTGCGACCGGCTTTATCGGCTCCCATGTCCTTCCCGAGCTGCTCCACCGCGGCCATGAGGTGCTCGGGCTCACCCGCTCCGACGCGGGCGCACAACAGCTCGAGGCGGCCGGCGCCGCGGTTCATCGCGGCGACTTGGAACGGCCCGAGACGCTTGCCAGCGGTGTCGCGATCGCCGACGCGGTCATTCACTGCGCGTTCGACCACGACTTCCGGAACTTTGTCGAAAATACCCGGAAGGACGAACGCAACATCGCCGCGATGGGAGACGCGCTGGAAGGGACGAACAAGCCGATCCTGATAACGTCCGGCATCGGTATCGGTACGCCGCGGGGCGGCGGTCTCGCAACCGAGGATGTCCTGAACCCGCTCCATGCAAATCCGCGCATACGAACGGAACTGGCAGCCGCAGCGTTGATCGCTCACCGCATCGATGTGCGAACTATTCGCCTGCCGCAAGTGCATGATACGATCAGGGCCGGTCTGATCACGCCGCTGATTGCCGAGGCGCGCCGTGCCGGCGCGATCGCGTATGTTGGTGAGGGCAGGACGCGCTGGGCAGCGGCACATATCAGCGATGTCGCCAGGCTCTACGTGCTGGCGCTCGAGCGTGGCGAACCCGGCGCGCGATACCATGCATCGATCGAAGAGGGCGTCGACGCGCGCACGATCGCAGAGGCCATCGGGGAGGGAACTGGATTGCCCGTACGTTCGATCGCAGCCGAAGACATCGAGCGTTACTTCGGCTGGATGGCTCCCTTTGCCGCTCTCGATATGACCGCTTCGAGCGCCTGGACGCAGGCGCGCCTGGATTGGAAACCCACAGGCCCCGATCTTCTCAGCGACCTCGCCGCGATGGATCATTCTGAATTGCTTATCGGGTGACAGACTGCCTTCGCACGCCGGCTTCAACAGGTACAAGCCGGCGTGCAGCGGCCTGACCTTGCCCTCTACGGTCTCAGCATGGCTTTGGTCGGTTACGCGAACGATCGGCCGACTTTGGCATATCGCTTTAGAGTCTGATTCATCCGACGAGAATCGCGGGGGAATTCCCAGTCATGCTTCAATACGATTCAATCTGCTGGCCGGGAGGAGGTCGGCAGATGTGGGTCGAGGCTATTCGAATGATTTGCGTGAGCGTGTCGCGCCCTCGGTTGCGGGAGGGCGGCCGTGCCGGGCGACGGTGGCGCTGTTCGGGGTAAGCGTTGGAGGCCCAAGCATCCCAACCTGCTCTTTGAGCCGCTGCGCCGCGCTGTCCGCGACTCCAGGCAAACTGATTGGCGCGCAGAGCTTCAAAGGGCTCTGATCTCGGCACTTGATCGCGGTCGAAATGATGTGCCGAGCATCATCGGCTTCGACATCGCAATCGTTTGTCGAAAGCACCATACCAGCGGCATAAGTTAAGGCTGACACTCGTCACTGATTTGTCAGGCCAGTGCAAGCGCATCAAGCTTGACCGTGCCTGCATCCTGTCATACAAACCAGTTGATAGCGCTAACGGCGCGGTAAGCCTGTCGGTATGAAGCAGGCATCAACATGTTGGAGGAGAGGCATCGTGCTCGTAAGCCGTCGTCACATCGTTCGTCTTTCTTTGCGCGCTGCTGTTGCAGCGACCGCTCTCATTGCCGCTGACGCGCAGGCGCAGAATGCCGCTTCTGGACCGGGAGGCCAGCAGCCTTCTCCGGCGACGCAGGTCGACACCGCCGCCAATCCAGACGCGCAGGTGCCGCAGGGTTCGGTGCAGAGCGTCGAGCAGGCAACCGGTACCGGCCAGCCAAGCGACGACATCGTTGTCACCGGCATCCGCGCCTCATTGCAAAGCGCAACCAACGCGAAACGAAATTCGGTCGGCTTCGGCGACTCGATCTTCGCTGAGGACATCGGCAAGCTGCCGGCCACCAACCTCGCCGAGACGCTGAATCGCATTCCCGGCGTACGGCTGAACCGCGACATCAGCGGCGAGGGCACGCAGGTGTCGATCCGCGGGCTAGGACCCAGCTTCTCCAAGGTGTTGCTCAACGGCACGCAATTCGCGGTCGCATCTGACGGTGGCACCAACGGCGGGCAGGGCGACAACCGTCAGGTCGATCTCGACTTCTTCCCCTCCGAACTGTTCACGCGGCTTGATGTCGCCAAGTCCGCGACCGCCTCGACGCTGGAGGGCGGGATTGCCGGTACCGTCAATCTGCGCAACGCGCGACCGTTCGACAAGCCGGGTACGCACGTGACGGTCGTCGCGCAGGGCGCCTATACCGACAGCAACGACAAGGTCGGGCCGCGCGGCGCGCTGGTCGCCAGTCACACGTTCGGCGACACGTTTGGTATCCTCGTCGGGGTGGCGGGCGTGCGGCAGAAGACGCGCATCGATGGCTATGACACCGTCGGCTTTACCGACGCCAACCTGGCGTGCGGCACCGGATGCAACGTCTCGCCGCCGGAGAGCAACGGCTTCAGCTTCGCCAGTACGACCCCGGCCAATGTCGGACGCGGGCTGGTGACCGGCGCGCCGGTCGACCTCGCTGCCACCTCGGGGCTGACGCTGTCGCAGCTGTCCAAGGCGATCCTGCCGCGGCTCGGCCGTCCGACGCTGACCGAGGGAACGCGCTCGCGGATTTCGGCGATCGCGTCGATGGAATGGCGCCCGTCCGACGCGTTCCACTTCGCGCTCGACGGCATCTACGCCAAGTCTAAGCGCGATTACGTGCGGTCGAACATGAACTGGCAGGTTCGCAATTCCGGTCCGGGAACGTCGCCGCAATCCACCGGCGGCATGGTGCCGTTCGACGTCACCGTCGATCAGAACAACGTCGTCACCTCGGGTGTCTTCGCCAATTCGTCGTTCTTCTCCGAGAATAGCCTGTTCAACCAGCGCACCGAATTTTGGAACGTCACGCCCAGCGCATCATGGCGCCCGACCGAGCGCGTCAAGATCGACCTGTCGGCCAATTGGGGCAAGAGCAACTTCTTCCGCGAGCAGCCGACGTTTGCGTTCCAGACCGCACCGAACTCCGGTGTGGAGGTCACCTACGACAACACGACCGGCAGCCCGCAGCCGATCATTTCCGCCAATCGCGACCTCGGCGATCCCAACCTCGGCTGGCAATGGTATCGCGTCAACGTCCAGAACATCCGCCGCGAGACCGAGACCAAGGGCGCGCACTTGGACGTATACGTCGGCGACGACCAGCTGAACTTCAAGGCGGGCGCCGCCTATGACGAGGCGCAGCGCAGCATCCGCGCCTTCGACAACACCAACGCCTATCAATTGTCGGTGTGCGGCAGCCCGTGCACCGGCAACACCGGGACCGTGCCGACCAGCGCGCTGTCCCAATATCTGATGCGCACGCCGGTCACGAATTTCGGCCATCTGTCGAACGGCAAGTTCGGCGTCACCAGTTTCATCATGCCCGACTTCGACGCGTTGAAGAGCGTCACCAACTATGCGTCGTTCCGTGACAATGCGCCCGAGGCGCGCGGTTCGGTGACCGGCGGCGCGACCGGCGACATCTACGAGACCGTGTGGGGCGGCTATGCCGAGATGAACGGCGTATCCGAGATCTTCGGGCGCGAACTCCACGCCAACGCCGGCGTGCGCTACACCTACACCCGCCAGAAGGTGGTCGGGCCCAGCCAGATCGGCACCGCGATCGTCGACATCACCGCGCGCTCCAACTACGTGCAGGTGCTGCCTTCGGCCAACTTCGCCTACGATGTCTTCGACAACCTCAAGCTGCGCTTCGCTGTGTCGAAGTCGATGACGCGCCCTGACGCCAATCTCGTGCTGCCCGGTGTAACCTTCTCGGACCCGAGCGCGCAGATCGCAAGCGCGGGCAACCCGGCGCTCGAACCATACACCTCGGACAACATCGACGTCGGCGGCGAATTCTACACCGGCGGTGCTGGCTATGTGGGCGTCTCGTTCTTCCGCAAGAACATCAAGGGCTTCACCGCGACGATCCAGCAGCAGAGCCCGTTCGGCGACCTCAACATCCCGCTAGACGCGCTGCAATCGACGCAGCGGCAGGCGCTGCTCGACCGCGCCGCGGCGGCCGGTGTTGCCCCCGCGCAGGTCGCGATTACCGTCAACCGCCCGGTCAACCTCAACAATCTCATCATTCAGGGCGTCGAGGGGACGTGGAACCAGCCGCTCGACTTCCTGTTCAAGGGCCTGGGCTTCCAGGCGAATGGCACCCATATCACGCAGGATTCGGACAGCGGGCTGGTCGCACCCGGGGTGCCCAAGTGGGGCTATAACGTTCAGGGCTATTACGAGAATTACGGCCTGTCGCTCAGCCTGAACTACGTATGGCAGGGCGCCGTGATCGCCGCCAACCCGCCGCAGAACAATCTGCCGCTCGGCCTGCTGGCCGATGCGCGCGGGCAACTCGACCTGTCAGCCGGCTATCAATTGCCGTTCCTGAACAAGGCGATGCGGCTGACGCTGGACGTGCTGAACATCACCAACGCGCCGATCCGCACCACCTTCGGCTACGATAATGCGGCGTACAGCGTCTATTATCCGGGACGGCAGGTGCTCTTCGGCCTGCGCGCCAGCTTCTGATCGGATGCGGCACGTCGGCCTCCCGACCGAGGCCGACGCTTTTCCGAAAACGCGACTTGCTTGGGGAGCTGCGATGTTCAGCCTGTTGTCTGCCTTCCGAACGATCCTCTCCGGGCTCGCCTTGCTCGCAGGCACGGCGGCACACGCGCAGTCGGCGGGCACGCCGCACCTCGAGCGGCGCGGGAAGGCGACGCAGCTGATCGTCGACGGTAAGCCCTTCCTCGTGCTGGGCGGCGAACTGCACAATTCGAGCAGCAGCGATCTCGCTTACATGGCGCCGATCTGGCCGCGCATGAAGGCGATGAACCTCAATACCGTGCTTGCGCCCGTCGCCTGGGAGACGATCGAGCCACGGGAAGGCCAGTTCGATTTCAGCAATGTCGATGGCTTGCTGAAGGGGGCACGTGCCCAGAATCTGCGCCTCGTGCTTCTGTGGTTCGGGGCGTGGAAGAACACCTACTCAAGCTACGTGCCGGGATGGGTGAAGCGCGATCAGGCGCGTTTCGCCCGCGCGCAAACCAGTGACGGCCGCGGTACCGAGCGACTGTCACCCTTCTCGATCAACACACGCGACGCCGATGCGCGAGCTTTTGCCAAACTGATGCGCCACCTGCGCGATGTCGACGGGGCGCAGCACACCGTGTTGATGGTGCAGGTCGAGAATGAGGTCGGCGTGATCCCGGAATCCCGCGACCATTCGGCTGCGGCCGAGGCTGCACTCGCCGCGCCTGTACCGGAATCGATCGTGCGCTACCTCGCCGCGCATCGCACCACTTTGCACCCATCGCTGCGCACCGCGTGGGAGAACGCCGGAGCCCGCACTGCAGGAACGTGGCGCGAAGTGTTTGGCGAGGCGGGCATGACGGACTCGCTGTTCATGTCCTGGGCGTACGCCACCTTCATCGAAAAGGTGACGGCGGCGGGAAAAGCGGAATATCAGCTGCCGATGTTCACCAATGCCGCGTTGATCCGGCCCAATTACGAACCCGGCCAGTATAATTCGGGCGGTCCGCTGCCGTTTGCGATCGACATCTACAAGGCTGGTGCGCCGTCGCTCGACTTTCTGGCGCCGGACATTTATTTCGAGGATTACGGCAATTGGGCGTCGCAATATGCCCGTGGCGACAATCCGTTGTTCGTGCCGGAGGCGCGCGGCGGGGCCGTCGGCGCTGCAAACGCCCTCTATAGTTTCGGTTCGCTTGCTGCGATCGGCTTTTCGCCCTTCGGGATCGATGGCGAGGGAGTCGTGCTGCAGGGCGACGCGAGTATCGGTCTGAGCGCCGCGGGCGAAGGCGATCCGGCGATGACGGCGCTCTACGGGCAGCTCGCTTCGATCGCGCCGCTCATCCTTGAAAAGCAGGCGCAGGGGGCAGTGACGACCGTGCTGATGGAAGGCGGAGCGCAGCGGGCGGGGCGCGGGCGGATCGGCGACTATATCGTCAATATGGTGCGCGCCAGCGGCGCCAAGGGCGATGTGGATCAAAGCAGCCGCATCGCTGCGATGTTCCTGCAGAACGGTGCCGACGAGTTTCTTGTGATCGGCAGCGGCGACGCACAACTCAGCTTTACTACCGATCGGCCCGGTGCTCCGATCGTCGGCGTGGAAAGCATCGACGAGCAGTTCTTCCGCAACAATCAGGCGGTTACCGGGCGGCGATTGAACGGTGACGAGACCGGGCAGGGGCAATCGCTGCGCTTGTTCTCGAAGGATGCCGCTGACAACAAGGCGTATCGGGTTCGACTTTATCGCTATCGCTAGTCTTCGCTGATCGCATGAGCCATCGGGCACCGCTCGATTGAGGAGCATGCGGGCCGGCGATACGATCACTTGAATGCGTTCTAACGTGATGGAAGCGCTCGCTTACCTTCACGATCGATCCAAGTGGGCGCTCTTCCGGACAGGTATCAACGAGGTTGCCAGCGTCGCGCTTCACTTACCCGGCGGGTTCGGACACGCCGGCACGCCGCGCGAAAACATGGCGGCGTTCGTCCATCTTCAGCCGCGTGCGCTCCCGAGCGTCGTGCTCGGTCGCCAGATAGAGGCTTTCTGTGACACGCTTCAGGTGATTTTGCATCGCTTGGCGGGCACCGGCGCTGTCCCGCGCACGTAAGGCATCGAGAATACGTCGATGATCCTCCACTGGGGGCTGAATTCCGAGCTGTCGCGCGAGCGAGAAGAGGTAGCTGCACAGCGGAGAACTATATCGTTTGTCCCAAAGCGTCCGAACGACGCTCACGATGGCTTCGTTGCGCGTCGAGGCAGCCAGGGTTAGATGAAAAGCGCGGTCTGCACGTTCCCGGATGGTTTGATCCAAGTCGCTGGCTGCCATTTGCGATAGCAGGCTTTCCAGTTCGGCCAATTCTTTCTGGTCAATCGTGGCGGCCGCCAAAGCCGCAGCTTCACCTTCAAACAGGCGACGTGCCTCGGTAACTTCAAAAGGGCCGACGTTATCGGTCAAGTACGAGGCCTCGGCTTCGGCCTCTGTGGCGATCACGCGGGCTCCCGCTTTATGCCGCATTTCAACAAGACCGCGCAGCTCGAGTACGATCGTTGCCTCACGAACTGTCGGCCGGCTGACTCCAAAAATCTCTGCGATTTCACGCTCGGACGGTAATCGGCTGTTTACGGGGTAGTGCCCCAATTTGATCGATTGTTGAAGACGCCTTGCGACATGCATGTACAGCCGCTCAGGCTCGTCCTTGGACTGATCAAGCATCAGCGTCGTATCATCCTGCCTAGTCGGGAGCAGCTGCCTGACAATCAGAACGCCCCTCGCATGATTATTGCCCCCGCTTGCCTTACCATGTCTACCAACATTCTCACAGGTGATCGTTCGCGCGCCGCAGCTGCATCGGCGAACCAAGCGTGGTGCATGAGCGGTGGCTGACCGCGGAATACAGCGAGCGTTCACGGCGTTGTCGCTATCTAGCGGATGAAAGGTGAGGATATGCCCAACGTGAACCCACCAGCCTCGACATCCTCGGCGGCCCGTTCGTCCGATATGGCCAGCGAGGTGGCAGACGACATGGCCGCCATTTTTGGCGAGGGCCAGCGTGCGGGCGACGAAGCCTTGCGCCGGGCGGACCCTCACGCCGGGGCGCTGCAGGGGAAGCGACTGCGTTCGCGCCCGTTGATCGTCACGCTACTTAGTGTCGCCGGGTTTGCGGCGATGATCGGGACCGGTGTGGTGGTCGGAAACTCGGTAGGCGCCGCCAATGTCGATCCTTCAGCACGTCTGACTACGGTCGCTGCCCGGCCTGCGCCCACACCCGCATCGCGCTCCGAGAGCAGGACGGCAACACCGATGGCGTTGCCGCCCGAGGTCATGCCGGAAGCCATGGTGGCGTCGGCTGCGCCCGTGGACGTGCCCGCGAGTGCAACAGTGGTCGCCAAGCTGCCGAAGCAGGCGATGACCGCGTCTGTCCCGCCGCGTCTCGCGTTCCGGGAAACGCCCGGCGATGGCGAGCGGCCTGACGTGTCGTTCCGTCGCAGCCCGCGCGTGATCCAGGACCAACCGACAAACCCGCCCGTTGCCATCGCCGCTGGGCCGCGAACGGATTGCTACGGCGATGCCGACTGCACGAACGTCCGGCTCTATGCCGCCGACGGCGACGTGGCACGCGCCTATGCAGACGCGACATCGTCGGGGGTGCGGGTGCGTGATCTCCGCGGCTATCGCAGCGAGTGGATCCGCGCCCGGAATGTCGCAGCGGATCGTCCGCGCGAGGCACTGCGGATCTACGCCATGGTCGCGGCGGACCTGCGCATGCTGGCCGACGATGCTGCCGCCGATGATCGGACGCCGTGGCAATGATCACGTTTCGGCGCGAGACCCATGGTCCGCGGCGCGGCGCGCGCAGCGGGGGCGCCCGCTCTACGCGGTGGGTGACGTCCACGGTTGCTATGACCTGTTGCGCGCGCTGCTGGCCGAGATCGGCCGCGACGCCGCAGAGCGCTATCTCGGCGTAACGCCGATGCTGGTGATGTGCGGCGACTATGTCGATCGTGGCCCAGATTCGGCCAAGGTGCTGACGGCGCTGAACTGGCTGTCGCGTTCCCGTGCGGTGGACGTGACACTGCTGGAGGGCAATCACGAGGCGATGCTGCGCATGTTCATCGATCAACCGGCCGCGCATTCGCGCTGGCTGTCGGTCGGCGGCGCGGAAACGCTGGCGTCCTACGGCTTGAACGTGCCCGATGGCGATTTGGACAAGGCAACCTTGACGATGCTGCGGGATCGCCTGCTGGATGCGATGCCGACCTCGCACTATCGTTTGCTTGATCGCTTGGAGCCGATGGTAATCGCCGGTGACTATGCCTTCGTCCATGCCGGCGTAAAACCGGGCGTGGCGTTGGAAGGGCAGCACCGCGAGGACTTGCTGTGGATACGCGGCGAGTTCCTCGACCATCTCGATCCGTCAGCCGCGGTGATCGTGCACGGGCATACTTGGGAAGACGATCGCGCGACGGTGCTGCCTCACCGGATCGGAATCGACACGGGAGCATATGAGACCGGAGTGCTTACCGCCCTACGGATCGAAGACGAAGCGATCGACGTGATCCAGGCGGTCGACGAAAGCATAAGGTAGTGACGTCAGTACCTTGACCGGCGGATGAGCCACTCGCCTTGGCGTATCGGTTGCATCGCAAGGGGCGAAGACGGGCGGGTGGCCGAATGCCGGCTGGTCGCGTTTGACGAAGGCTGCCGTTGGGCATTTCGCATGACGTGTTGCAAGGTGATTAGACCGGCATGACGTGGAGCCGACCCACGTTCGTCATTGCTCCGCTACGCTCGCAATGACGGCTCGGGTTCGACGTTGTGTCATCGCACTCTAGTTATTCGATGAAGCGGCGGTGGCTGGACGAGTTGTCTGCGAGTACGGGCGGCTCGAGACCGACCGACCCCAGCGGGTGTCGGGCTTGTCCGTCATGGTGAACGTCAACGCGCCGCCAGCCCGGATTTCAGAATCTCTGAGGTAAGTGCGGTTGAGCGGCCGGCCGTTCAGCGTGAGCGAACCGATGTACCGATTGGCGTCGGAAAGATTGCGGACTGTTACGGCGAAGGTGCGACCATTCGCCAAGTGCAGCTTCGCTCCGGCAACGAACGGCCGTCCAATCACATATTCGTTGCTTCCGGGCGCAACCGGATAGAAGCCGAGGGCGGTGAAGACGAGCCAGGCCGACATCTGCCCCAGATCGTCGTTGCCGCTGAGCCCTTCCGGCGTCGCCTTGTACTGGCTGGCCACGATCTGCGCGAGCCGCTCCTGCGTCCGCCACGGCGCGCCGGCATAATTGTAGAGATAGGCGACGTGGTGGCTGGGTTCGTTGCCATGAATATACTGGCCGATCAGCCCGGCAATATCCTCGGCATGGCTATAGTCGAGTTTGGAATTGTCGTAATCGAACATCGCGTCGAGCTTCTTGATCGCGCGCGCGTCGCCGCCGAGCAGTCGGAAAAGTCCTGCCTGATCCTGCGGCATGAACCAGCTATATTGCCAGGCATTGCCCTCGGTATAATCAGAGCCGTAGTTGATCGCAGTCGGATCGAACGGCGTGCGGAACGCGCCGTCGCTGCGGCGCGCACGTAGCCAGCCGGTCTTCACGTCGAAGCTGTTACGCCAGAAGGTCGCCCGGCGGTCGAACCGTGCCGCCACGTCGGTGCGCCCCAGCGCCCGCGCCATCTGCGCGATCGTCCAGTCGTCATAGGCATATTCGACGGTCTTCGATGCCGCTTCCGGCTCGCGGTCGATCGGAACATAACCGCGGGTCATGTACTCGCCGAGGCCGCCGTAAGGAGCATAGCTGGCGCTGGCGACCATCGCGTCGAGCGCGGCATGGGCGTCGAAGCCGCGGATGCCTTTCATGTACGCGTCGGCGATCACCGGGACGGCATGATAGCCGATCATCGTCCAGGTCTCGCGTCCGGCAAACTGCCACACGGGCAAGATGCCGTGCGGGCTGAAGCGCTGGCTCGCGAGCAGCGAGTTGACAATATCGCTGGTCGTGCGCTCCGGCTGCACCAACGTCAGCAGCGGGTGTTCGGCACGGAACGTGTCCCACAGCGAAAACGTCGATCGCTGCGTGTAGCCTTCGGCGCGATGAACCTGATCGTCGGGCCCGCGCCAGCGACCATCGGCATCGCTCCACACGCTGGGCGCGATCAGGCTGTGATAAAGCGCGGTGGCGACGATCGTCTTCATCGGCGACGGCGCATCGATCTCGATCGCGCCAAGTGCGTCGCGCCACGCTGCTTGCGTTCGTGTGCGGACGGCGTCGAAGTCGCCCGGTTCGGCGTCCAGATTGGCGACCGCACCGGCCTCGTCTACCCCCGACAAAGCGACCTTCACCTCGAGCGGGCGATCGAGCGCGCCGAAATCGAGCCGTGCTTCCAGTGCCCGGCCGAGCTTCTCGGCGAGCTGGTCGGTGCCCAGTCCCGGCGGCGCAAACCCCTTGTACGTGACATCCTTTTCGCGATCGAGCAGCGCGTGGCCAGTTAACGGCGCGGAGAAGCGCATCGCGAAGAACAACTTGCGCCCCGGTGCCCAGCCGCGCGTCTCGCGAAAGCCGGTCAGCGTGCCGTCGGCGCGCAGGTGCAGCCCCGACCACAGGATCTTGCCGGGATAGTTATAGAGGGAGCTGCGCAGGTCGACGATCAGATGCGCGGCCTGTCCGGCAGGGAATGCATAGCGGTGGACCCCGACGCGCGTGCCCGCGGTCAGCTCGGCGCGCACCTTCGGACTGTCCAGCGTCACCGCATAATAGCCAGGCGTCGCCTGTTCGCTGGCATGCGAGAAGCGTGATCGATAGCCCGGCGCCGCGACGGTGCCCGGATCCATCGCGACCGTCTCGCCGGACGCCGGCATCACCAGAATGTCGCCGAGGTCGGAGTGGCCGGCGCCCGAGAAGTGCGTGTGGCTGAAGCCTTCGATCGTCGGATCATCGTGCCGATAACCCGCTGCATGCGCATAGCATTCACGGATGACGCAGCGGGTGTCGGTGTCGGGCGACAGCTGCACCATGCCGAAGGGGGCGACCGCGCCGGGGAAGGTGTGTCCTTCGCCGCCTGTCCCGATAAGGGGGTCGACTGCGGCGATGGTGTCGGCCACCTGCGCGGCGACTGGCGCCGCGGTGATCACGGCCAACGCCATCGCCGCGGCGCAGGAGGCGAGCGCAATGGCCGTGCTGCGTCGTTGGTCGTTGCCCACATGTCTCTCCCGGCCCGGCACTTGCTCACCTGTCCGTTGCAGGTACCTCAAATACAAGCGGCAATAGCGGTCCTCCACCCCGAAGTCTTTGACGAGCGACGGCGTCGCACCGCCGCCATGCGGCAGCGCAATCGTTAGTCAAACCTGTGTTAAGTGGATCATTTCAAAATGTTTCTCGCGAATTCTATTTGACAAACCATTTTCTTTATTGCGAAACGAGGCGCGTCGCAGGGACGAGACAGGCACGGCTATTCAGTCGTGAACCGACGCCAGCTCACGAGCGTGCAGGTGCCCTCGACAGCACAGGGAGCCGGTTGCGGGCAGATGCCCAGCCGGGACAAGGGAGCGGTCGAATGTCTGATCATCGTGATCGGCCGGGAATGCCCGGGCGGCGTTTGATGGCGTTGCTGTTGGCAAGTGCCGGCTGCAGTATCGCCGCCGCAGCCCATGCGCAGGATACCACGCCGGCTACCGCACCCGCCGTCGCGCCGGACGCTGCCACGCAGGACAGCTCGGTCCCGGACAGCAATGTTGGCACCGCGCAGGATACTGGAGCTGCGCCGGCCGGAGACACAGCGGCAGGCGACATCGTCGTGACGGGCTATCGCCGGTCGATCGAGGAAAGCCTTAGCCGCAAGCGCGAGGCGAATGCCTTCGTCGATGTCATCACTGCCGAGGACATCGGCAAATTCCCCGACAAGAACGTGGCGGATTCGCTCCAGCGCGTGCCGGGTATCATTATCGACCGCGATGGCGGCGAGGGCTCGCGCGTCAGTATTCGCGGTCTGCAATCCGACCTTACGCTGACGCAGCTCAACGGCAATTTCATCGCCTCGGCGGACGACAACGAACCATCGCGCTCGTTCAACTATCTGCTGCTGCCGTCGAACATGATCGGCAGCGTCGACGTGTTCAAATCGCCCGAGGCGCGGCTGGACGAAGGCGGAGTCGGCGGTACGATCATCCTCCACACGCGCCGCCCGCTCGATTTGAAGTCACTCAGCGGCTTCGTTTCGGTCGAGGGTACCTACGCCGACGTGACCGAGAAGGTGCAGCCGCAGATCGGCGGGCAATTGTCGTGGAAGAACCAGGACGAAACGCTCGGCTTCCTCGTCGGTGCGACCTATCAGGAGCGGACGGTACGCGATCACCGCGCCGCGGCGTCGAGCTGGAATTGGTGGACCTACGACCGCGCGAACGAGCCGGCGACCGACGTCAACGGCAATCCCTATGCCAATGACGATGCGATCTCCTATTGGCCGGAGGACAGCGGCGCGACCACGCAGTCGGGGCAGCGTTTCTCGGGCTATTGGGCGCCGCAACAGGTCAGCCAGACCGTCACCGAGCAGAACCGCAAGCGGCTGGGTATCCAGGCAACCGCGCAGATGAAGCCGTTCGACGACTTCACCGTCACGGCCAATTACTTCCGCTTCCAGGTCGACGACAACTATATCAGCAACGGCATCCAGATCCCGGAATGGGGTTATGGCAATTTCTTCTCCGGGGCGACGCTCGACAAGAGCGGCACGATCTTCCAGTCCGCGCAATTCCAGGTGCCCCCCGACGGTACCGGGTGCCGCGTGCAGATCGGCAATCAGCCGCCCTGCACGATGGAAACGCCGCAGATCTACGGCACCTACAGCCGTGAGAAGGCGGTCTCGAACACCTTCGACGTCGAGGGCGCGTTCAAGCGCGATCGCTTCGAGGCGGTGTTCAAGCTCGGCAAGACGCGCGCGACCGGCGGTCCTTCGGCGCGGTTCAGCGTGGCGGCCAAGCCGCGCGTCGTGAACGGCATCGTTGGGATCAACGGCAATCAGTACAGCGCCTGGAATTTCACCGACCAGTCGGCGAACTTCGAATTTTCGCCTGAGCTACAGAACAACATCAACAACGGCCTGACGCAGATCGATCTGGGTTCGACCAATTCATCGTTCAATCGAAGCTCGATCGCGCAACGCTATGCGCAGCTCGATCTCACGCGGCAGTTCGAAACGTTCCTCGACTCAGTGCAGGTCGGCGCGAAGTGGCGCGACGGGCAGGTCAATCGCGCCACCGGTCGGAACGAATGGTATGCCGATCCGGCCACTCAGTTGCGCTACCAGGATACGCCCGGTGCCGCGACCACCCGGCCAGGCTTCTTCTTCGACAAGCCGCTCGGCAATATTGCCGGCGGGTTCAGCGGCAATGCCTTTCCGGCGATCGATTTCCGCAACTACCTGAACTACCTGACCGACACCTATGGCGAGGCGGTGCGCGTCGACGAAACCGGCTTCGTCTATGGCATTGGCGAGCGGATCTGGGCCGGCTACGTCCAGGCCAATTTCAAGGCCGAGCGGTTTCGCGGCAACCTGGGCCTGCGATACGTCAACACGCGGCAGACCGGCGTCACGTCAGACCGGTTGCAGATCCTGAACGATTATTGCGTTAACGCAGAGGGCGGCCCGTTCGTGACGCCGCCGGTCGGCGCCGACGGCAATTGCATCACGCTGCCGCTCGCGCAGCGGGAGACGATCGTGAACACGCAACTCGATCAGACGCGAACGTACAGCGACTGGCTGCCGAGCCTGAACGCATCGTACGACATCACCGACAACCTGCTGCTGCGTGGTGCGGTGGCGCGGGTGATCGCACGGCCGGCGTTCACCAACCTGGGGTCGCAGCGCAACCTGACCTATCGCTCGCCGGAATATGCGTTCGATCGGCGGCAGTTCGGCGAGCGCGAGGGCTGGTCGGGATCGGGTGGCAATGGCGCGCTCAATCCCTTCAAGGCGTGGCAATATGACATCGGCATCGAATGGTATTTCAAGCGCGGGTCGGTGCTGGGCGCGACCGCGTTCCGCAAGGACGTGTCGGACTTCATCGTGCCGCTGGTGCTCGACGTCACGCAGACCGTGAACGGCCAGCCGGAGTTGATCCAGCCGTACAGCACGGTGGCCAACGGTTCGAACGCGCGGTCGCAGGGTGTCGAGCTTTATGCGCAACATACGCTGCCGTTCGGGCTCGGTGCGCAGGTGAACTTCACCTATAACGACACGTCGGTGGCGCAGATCACGCTCGAGGGGCAGAACGTCGGCAGCTCGCCCCTGGTCGGCAGCGCGAAGACGCAGCTCAACGGATCGCTGTTCTACGAAAACGACCGCATGTTGCTGCGCGCCTCGTACAACCGGCGCGGCGAGGTGGTGCGCGGGCTGCAATCCGGGCTGAACGTCTATGACGATCCCTATGAGCAGATCGATCTGAACGCCTCGTACAATCTGTTCGAGAATTTCGTCCTGAGCGCCTCGGTGATCAACCTGACGAAGTCCGAACAGCGCCAGCATCTCGGCAACGACACCGATGCGCGGTTCATCTCGAACGTCTATTCCGGCCGGCGTGCCTATGTCGGCGTCTCGTACAAGTTCTGACACCGGTTATCCTTCCCCCTGGGTGGTCGCGGTGCGGCCACCCACTTTTTCGACAAGGGGCGCTTCATGAAAAGACGTGCGGTAAACCGCCTGGTGAAGGCGGCGTTGGTCACGGGAGCGACGCTGCTGTCGGCAGGTGCGCTTTGGGCCGCCAACCCGATCGTCCCCGGCTGGTATGCCGATCCGGAAATTCGCATCTTCGCCGGCAAATACTGGATCTACCCGACCTATTCGGATGACCCCGCCACCCCGGCCACGCCATCGCGCTTCTCCGCGCAGCAGCGCGAGGATCGCAAGCGCCGGATGGTGCGGCCATCCTATGCCAAGCAGACGTTCTTCGACGCGTTTTCGTCCCCCGATCTGGTGCACTGGACCAAGCACCGGCGCGTGTTCGATGTCGAGAATATCGCCTGGGCATCCTATGCGGTCTGGGCGCCGTCCGCGATCGAGGTGAACGGGCGCTACTATCTGTTCTTCAGCGCCAACGACATCCAGAGCGACAACGAGGCGGGCGGGATCGGCGTCGCGGTCAGCGACACGCCCGGCGGCCCGTTTCGCGATGCGCTCGGCAAGCCGTTGATCGGTGCGTTCCACAATGGTGCGCAGCCGATCGACCCGTTCGTGTTTCGCGACGACGATGGACAGGTCTATCTCTTTTACGGCGGCTGGAAGCATTGCAACGTCGTGCGGCTGTCCGCCGATCTGAAGTCGGTCGAAAGGCACGCCGATGGGACGACGTTCAAGGAGATCACGCCGCCGGGCTATGTCGAGGGATCGTTCGTCATCAAGCGCAAGGGCGTCTATTACCTGATGTGGTCGGAGGGCGGCTGGACCGGGCCGGATTACCGCGTCGCCTACGCGACCGGCGCCTCGCCGATCGGACCGTTCACGAAGCGCGGCACGATCGTCGCGCAGGACATGAAGGTCGCGCGCGGGGCAGGGCATCATTCGGTGGTCAGCGTACCGGGTAGCGATGACTGGTACATCGTCTATCACCGGCGTCCGCTAAACGACGAGAAGGGCGAGCATCGCCAGATCGCGATCGAGCCGATGCGCTTCGCCGCGGATGGATCGATCGTGCCGGTCAAGCTGACAAACTCCGGCGTCACCGCGCCGCGTCCGCTACGCTGAGAGGAAGACCGTTGAGCAGGAAGCTGATGCGCAAGGGGATCGCGGCGCTGTGCGCGGGAACGATGATCGCCACCCCGGCGATGACCTTCGCGCAGGACGTACCGGTGGCGGCGATCGATCTGGTCAATCCGCTGATGGGCACCGACTCCAGCTACGAGCTGTCGTATGGCAACACCTATCCGGCGATCGCGCTGCCGTTCGGGATGAACGCATGGACGCCGGTGACGGGCAAGATGGGCGATGGCTGGGGCTATACCTATAGCGCGCATCGCATGAACGGCATCAAGCAGACCCATCAGCCGAGCCCGTGGATGAACGATTATGCTGCCTTCGCGCTGCTGCCGATGACCGGCGCGCTGAAGGTGAAGGAAGCCGATCGCGCGTCATGGTTCAGCCACAAGGCGGAGGTCAGCACCGCCTATGGCTACAAGGTCTATCTCGCCGACTATGACGTGACTGCCGAAGTAGCCCCGACCGAGCGCGCCGCGCAGTTCCGCTTCACCTTCCCGAAGACCGATCAGGCGCACGTGCTGCTGGACGGATATGCGGGCGGGTCGATGGTGTCGATCGACCCGAAGCGTCGGCGGATCACCGGCTATGTCCGCAACAATCACGGCGGCGTGCCCACCAACTTCCGCAACTGGTTCGTCGCGGAATTCGATCGTGACTTCACGGTGACGCGGACCTTCGACGGCGCGGGCACAGTGACGAACGGCCGCAGCGCCGAGGGCGATCATGTCGGCGCGGTGGTCAGCTTCGCGACGCGCGCGGGCGAGCAGGTGGCGGTGCGCGTCGCATCGTCGTTCATCAGCGCGGAGCAGGCGCAGCGCAACCTCGACCGCGAGATCGGGCGCGACACGTTCGGTGCGACACAGGCCAAGGCGAAGGCGGCATGGACGCGCGAGCTGGACCGGATCCAGATCGACGATCCCGACATCGACAATCGCCGCACCTTCTATTCGGCCCTCTGGCGGATGTTGCAGTTCCCGCGACAATTCCACGAGATTGATGCGCGCGGGCAGCAGGTCCATTACAGCCCGTACGACGGGAAGGTGCACGCCGGGCCGCTCTATACCGACAACGGCTTCTGGGACACGTGGCGCGCGGTCTTCCCCTTCTTCGCGCTGATGTGTCCCGAGCGTGACGGCGAGATCATGCAGGGGCTGGTCAACACCTACAAGGAATCGGGTTGGCTGCCGGAATGGGCGAGCCCCGGGCATCGCAGCGTCATGATCGGATCGAACTCGGCCAATCTGATCGCCGACGCATATCTAAACGGTGTGCGCGGCTTCGACGTCAACAAGCTCTACGAAGCGATGGTCAAGAACGCGACCACGTCGCAGGGCCGCCCGCGCGATGCCAAGGGCAAGGTATTGACCGCGGTCGGGCGCGAGGGCGTCGAGCTGTACAACCAGCTCGGCTACGTTCCCTATGACGTCGGCATCAACGAAAATGCGGCGCGGACGCTCGAATATGCCACCGCCGATTTCTCACTGTCGCGGCTCGCCGCGGCGCTCGGCAAGAGTGATGACGCACGCAAATATGCCGCGCAGGCGCAGAATTACCGCAAGCTGTTCGACGCGCAGAGCGGCTGGATGCGCGGGCGCAACCGCGACGGATCGTGGTCGACGCCGTTCAACCCGTACAAATGGGGCGATGCGTTTACCGAGGGCAATTCGGTTCATTACAGCTGGTCGGTGATGCAGGATGTCGCGGGCCTGATCGACCTGATGGGCGGACGCGACGAGTTCGTCGCCCGGCTGGACTCGGTCTTTTCGACCCAGCCAATCTTCGACGACAGCTACTATGGACAGGTCATCCACGAGATCCGCGAGATGCAGATCGTCGACATGGGGCAATATGCGCACGGCAACCAGCCGATCCAGCACATGATCTATCTGTACGACTGGGCCGGTGCGCCGTGGAGGGCGCAATTCCACGCGCGCGAGGTGATGCGCAAGCTCTACTCCTCGGCGCCCGACGGCTATCCCGGCGACGAGGACAATGGCCAGACTTCGGCCTGGTACGTTTTCTCGGCCTTGGGCTTCTATCCGGTGACGCCGACCGTCGGGCAATATGCGATCGGTAGCCCGCTGTTCCGACGTGCGCGCGTGACGATGCCGGGCGGCAAATTGCTCACGATCGAGGCGCAGAACAACAATCGCGATAACGTCTATATTCAGTCGGTAACGCTGAACGGCTTGGCGCATGACCGGCCGTGGCTGTCGCGCGAGGCGTTGCAGGCCGGTGGCACGCTTCGCTTCGTCATGGGGCCGACCCCGAACAAGGCGTGGGGCGCGCAGCCCGACGCGGCCCCGTTTTCGATGAGTATAGCGAAGCGGGCTCAATGATTTACCATCCGCTGCCGGCCGCGACCGTCAATTCCCGAAAAGCCAGCCGCGGGTGCTCGTTGATTTAGATTAGCGATGAACCAATGTAGGACCCAACCAATAGGCCTGAACTGGCGCGACGCATAATCTCGTGGACGCGTCGCATTGTTGCTGCGTTGCGACTAAACCGTACCGCACGACATATTCACCGCAAAATGGTTGATTAATCCTATCAAAGCCGCTTCGCTTCCAAGCACAGGGAGAGTGGCGCAACGACGTCGCCAGAAATGGTCGACGCTTCTTTCCCGCGTGAGTCTGAGAAAACGCTCGGGAGAGAAATATGAGGTCGTGGTTGATGATGGCGGCGCTTGGCGCCGGATGCTCGCTGCCGACGATGGCGCTGGCACAGGCAGCGGGGTCGACGCCTTACGCGCAGACTCTACCAACGGATCAGGCGCCTGCCGCTGATACCACGTCACCGAGCGCCGAGCCCGCCGACGCGCCGCAAACGCCCTCAACAGTTGCCGGGGAACCCGCGGTGGGCGGCGACATCGTCGTCACCGGCATTCGCGCCAGCCTCAGTTCGTCCGCGCAAGTGAAGCGCGACGCCAACCAGATCGTGGATTCGATCACCGCGGTCGACGTCGGCAAATTCCCCGACGCGAACATCGCTGAGTCGCTTCAACGCATTACCGGCGTCGCGATCGATCGCTCGGGCGGCGAGGGGCAGTTCATCACCGTCCGTGGGCTGGGGCCGGAGTTCAACACCGTGCTGGTCAACGGCCGCGTCATGGCCACCGACAATGCCGGTCGCGAATTTTCCTTCGATGTCCTGTCGTCGAACATGATCCAGCGCACCGACGTCTTCAAGTCGCCGGTGCCCGAGTTGCAGGAAGGCGGGATCGGCGCGACGGTCAACATCGTCACCGCCCGTCCGCTGGAGGGCCGCACCGGCCTCCACGCCGCGGCGCAGATCGGCGGCATCTACGACCGCTCTCGCGAGAAGGTCACGCCCGACCTCGCGGGGACAGTGTCCTATGCCAACCCGGACAAGACGTTCGGCGTGCTGCTCGCCGGCTCCTATACCAAGCGCAAGAGCCAAACCGATCAGATCGCGATCGACGGCTGGATCAACGGCCGCCCCGACATCGTCCAGACGATCGGCGGCGTCCCGACGCTCATTACCGGCAGCGATTCCCGTTATCCGGTGACCGGCAACGCCAACCTGCCGCAAAGCGTCTACTACCAGCGCGCGCAAGAGGAGCGCGAGCGGATCAACGTGTCCGGCGCGCTGCAGTTCAGGCCGACCGACACGTTGGAGATCACCGTCGACGGCATCTACTCGCGCTTCAACATCTCGGGCGTGACGCGCCGGCTCGATAACTTCATGGCCGCGCCGTACTTTGAACCGACATTCGACGGCAACAACACCGCGACCAGCCTGACGATGCTGGGCCGCGACTTCATCGCCGCGAACCCCGGCTTCCTAGCCGCCAACCCCGGGCTGACCAACAACGGCGTCAACGCCAAGGTCGACCACGTCTACAACACGACCAACCGCAAGTCGGACAGCTATCAGGTCGGCGGCAACATCAAGTGGAACCCGACGGATAATGTCGAGCTGCGCTTCGATGCCTCGACGACCGGTGCCAACCGCAATTCGCCCAACGCGTATCTCGTCTATGGCGCGCTGCTGCCCTACAGCTACCAATTCTCGCTCGACGGCGGGAAGGGCGTTCCGGCGATCTCCTACGAGAACAACATCATCAACAACGCCGATCTGATGCGGCTGCACTATATGGGTATCGACGCGAATCGCACGCGCGACCGCGGCTCTGAATATCATTTCGACACCAAATGGACCGTCGACGACTCGATCCTGCGCAACGTCACCTTGGGTGGTTCGTATACGCAGCGGCGCAAGATCAATCGCCAGTTCAACAACAGCGATTCGAACTGCACCTATTGCGGCTATCAGGTGCCGATCGCGTCGGGGCTGCTCAAGCCATATGAATGGGGTGACCTGCTGGGCGGCGGGCAGAACATCCCGCCGTCGCTGTTCGAGGTCGATCCGCAAGCGTTCCTCGCCTATCTCAACGATCCCGCGACGCTTAGCATCCCGTCGAACGGACGGACGCCCGCGCAACAGGCGGCGTTCGCGGCGCAGGTACAGGCACTGCCCGGTGGTCCCTTCGGCGTCCGCGAGCAGTTGCGCGGTACCGTCAACGTGCAGGAGCGGCTGATCGCGGGCTATATCAGCATGCAGTTCGGGGGCGAACGCTGGACCGGTAACGCCGGCGTGCGCGTGATCCGTACGCAGGTGCTGTCGTCCGGGTTCGACACGCCGGTCACCGGCATCGCCAACACGCCGGGTGACGATACGCTGCAATATACCTATGGCCCCGCGACGGCGATCGCGGTGCGCAGCAGCTACGTCAACGCCTTGCCCTCGGCCAATTTGAAGTACAACCTGACCGAGAAGCTAATCGCGCGCGGCGCCTTCTCGCAGACGATCACGCGGCCGACGCTGACCGATCTGGGCGTGAACAACGATTATGGCGGACGCATCGCGGTGCCACTGTCGTCGGGCGGCAATCCGAGCCTGCTGCCGTTCCGCTCCACCAATTACGACCTGTCGCTGGAATGGTATCTGTCGCGTGTCAGCTACATCAGCGTCGGTGGCTTCTACAAGGATCTGTCGGACTTCCTCGAGCTGCAGACGCTGCCGGTCGAACGCTTCGGGCGGATCTATCAGGACACCCGCACGCGCAATGGGCAAAGCGGTAAAATCAAGGGCGTCGAGGTCGGTGGGCAATATTCGTTCGATGCGCTCGGCGGCTTCGTCGGTGGCTTCGGCGTGACCGGCAACTACACCTATGTCGCCAGCAGCGCCGAACGCGATCAGACGCTCCCCGATTTCCAATGCGGCTACAACGGCCTGTCGCCGCACTCGGCGAACGGCAGCGTCTTCTACGAACAATATGGCCTGTCGGCGCGTGTATCCTACAACTGGCGCTCGGATTATCTGCGCAACTGCCGCGACAGCCAGTCTCGCCCCCGCAACCGCTCGTCCTACGGGCAGCTCGACTTCAACGTCTCCTACGATTTCACCCCCAATTTCCAGGTCTATGTTCAGGGCGTGAATGTCACGAACCAGTTCATCGACGAATGGTCGGTGATCAAGGATCGTTATTTGTTGCAGCAGGAAACCGGGGCACGCTACAACTTTGGTGTTCGCGCCAAATTCTAGTGGGCCGACCCCAGCGGCTGGTGTCCACATTTGACGGGAGCGATGATCCGGTCAAGCTAGGCACACCAGACGATGGGCGTGGCGGCGCGGTTTTTCGCGGATCGCGCCGTCCACGAGCTTTTCGTTCAGGCCATCTTCGCGCACGTGATCGTTGAAGCCCTACAACCTCACCCGGCTGGTCGTCGCAGGGTGCCGATGCTCACTAGGCACTCACTTGCAGGATCATCGCAGGCACCCCAGTTATGCTGCAACGCACAATGATCGCGTGCGCGGCAGTCGCATCTCCGGTCTGTTGCTCGATACTGCCCGTAAGGAGCATCGCCATGCGCTCGATTTCCGACACCATCGCTCGGCTAAAGAAAATGTCACCGTCCATCCTGCATGCCGGTGAACCGAACAACAAACTCGCGCCGACGGAAGGTTGCGGCAGCAATCCGGGAGACTTGCGCGCGCTGTTGCACGTGCCACCCGGCCTTGCTGCCAATGCCCCGCTGGTCGTGGTGCTCCATGGGTGCACGCAGACCGCCGCGGCTTACGACCACGGTTCGGGCTGGTCCGAGCTTGCCGATCGGTTCGGCTTCGCCGTGCTGTTCCCCGAACAACAGCGGGCGAATAATCCCAATCTCTGCTTCAACTGGTTTTCGCCCGAGGACGTGCGGCGCGGTAGCGGCGAGGTAGAGTCGATCCGCGAGATGATCGTCGCCACGGTCGAGCGCCACGGGCTCGACCCGGCACGGGTTTTCGTGACCGGCCTATCAGCGGGCGGGGCGATGACTTCGGCGATGTTGGCCTGCTATCCCGAGCTGTTCGCCGGCGGTGCGATCATCGCCGGGCTGCCGTTCGGTGTCGCGCGCGGAGTGCCCGAGGCGCTGGAGCGAATGCGCGGCCGTGGCCATGATCGCGCAACCCTCGGTGAGCGGGTACGGGCCGCGTCGCCGCATCGGGGACCATGGCCCACCGTGTCGGTCTGGCACGGCAGCAGCGACGCCACGGTCGACGCGGTCAACGCCGCGATGATCGTCGACCAATGGCGCGGGCTCCACGGCGTCACCGATCCCGACACGACCGAGCGGGTCGCGGGGCACGTCCACCGAAGCTGGCGCGACGCTGCCGGCCGCGCGGTGATCGAGGAATATGTGGTCGCGGGGATGGGGCACGGCACACCGTTGGCGACCCGTGGCGACGAAGCCTGCGGATCGCCCGGGCCGCACATGCTCGACGCCGGCATATCTTCCACCTACCGCATCGCGGCCGCGTGGGGCATCGTTCCCGCGCTTGCGCCACTCCGAGCGGTAGAGACGCCCATCGCCCCGTTCCCGTCGTCCACGCGCTTCGATCCGGCGGCGACGATCAACGAGGCACTGCGCGGCGCCGGGCTGATCAGGCCCTGAGGCTGAGCATCCGGCATCGCGCCGTTTGCAGCATCAGTGCCGTCCGCCGCCCGAGCCTGGTCGATGATGCTGCCCGCGGTCTCGAAGAGCGACGACCGTTGACTTGACTTGACTTGGCGACGGGCGTGCGGGCCAAGCGGCGAAGGGGAAGGCGCGTAGCCGGCCTGGATGGTGGAACTGGCTTGCCATCCAGTGGGCTTGATCACGATCACCTCAGCACTTCAGTCAGTGCGTCGGCAAGTTCGCTGCTCCGGAATGGCTTCGTGATGCGGGGCACGGCCGGATCGATGCCTTCCGCTTCAGCATAACCCGAGACGATCAATGCCGGCAGATCAGGTCGAATTTCTTTCAGGGCCTTGATCAATTGGGCGCCGGTCATCCCCGGCATGAGGTGATCTGTGACAAGGAGTTCCGGGGCTAGGCCGTCGCGCACCATCTGCAGAGCCGTTTCCCCTAACGCTGCCTCGACCACGTCGTAGCCGAGGTCTGAGAGCATGTGCGCCGTGCTCATGCGCACGAGGTCTTCGTCATCGACCAGCAGGATCAACCCCTTCGCATCGGCGCCCCGTTCAGCGGCGTGGGCGGATCGCTGCTCGGCCTCGGGGAGATCATGACCGACGCGCAACCAGAGCGCGACCGTGGTTCCCACGCCGAGCGCGCTGTCGATCGTCAGCGCGCCTCCCAGTTGCGCCGCGAGCCCGTGGACCATCGACAGGCCTAGCCCCGTGCCCCTGCCGATCCCCTTGGTCGAGAAAAACGGCTCGATCGCGCGTGCGCGCGTCTGCTCGTCCATGCCGGTCCCGGTGTCTCTTACGCTGATCCGTACATAATGGCCACGCGACAGTCCGGGCCGCGCGTCCCTGACCGACTCGCGCGACACCTCGATCGTCAGGTTCCCACCATCGGGCATGGCGTCGCGCGCGTTCACCGCCAGGTTCAGGAGCGCCATCTCCAGCTGGTTGGCATCGGCCTTTGCCACCGGCAGTTCGGAAGCCGCCTGAAATCGTACCGCGATCGTCGGCCCCAGCGTCGACCCGATCAGGTCGAGCATCCCCTCAACGAGTTGCCGCACGTCGACGGCCATTGGCTGAAGCGGCTGGCGGCGGGCGAATGCCAGCAGACGTTGAACGAGCGTCCGGGCCCGCTCGGCCGACTGCAACGCGCCGTCGATCAGCCGTCGCTCCCGCTCCGAGCCGAGACCCTTGCGGTTCAGCAGATCGAGCGATCCGACGATCGGGGTCAGCAGATTGTTGAAATCATGCGCGACCCCGCCGGTCAGGCTGCCCATCGCCTCCATCTTCTGGCTCTGTCGCAAGGCTTCCTGCGCCGCCTGGAGTTCCGCTTCGCGCGTCTTGGCGAGGGTAAGGTCACGGCCGACCGCGATGAAATTGGCGCCATTGGCTTCCGGCGCGACCATCCATTCGATCCATTTCCAATCGCCGTCACGCGTGGCGATCCTGTTCTCGAACCGCGTCGGCTGTCCCGTTTGCGCCATGGCCTCGATTGCGGCGAGCGTGGGCGGCTTGTCGTCGGGGTGCATGAAGGTGGCATACCCGCGCGACAGCAGTTCGTCGCTGCGCCAACCCAGCACCCAGGTCCATGCCGGACTGACCGCCGACATCATCCCTGTGTAATCCGCGCGCGCCAGCATGTCCTGCGACAGGTTCCAAAGGCGGTCCCGCTCGGCCGAGCGGACGGCGACCTGCACCTCGAGCGTCTGGTTCAGTTCCTGAAGGCGCAATTCGGCATTCCGGCGCGCCGTGATGTCGTTGAACAGCACCGCTACACGATGGCTGGCGGGATCGCCGATGCGAAAGGCATGCACGTCCCACCACCGCTTCAACGTGGCAGAGCCTTCCTCCACCCGGCCGGGGACGCCCGTTTTGGCGATCTGCCCGTAGAAGTCGAACCAATGCTGTTCATGGTTGGGCACGATCTCGCGCACCCGGCGACCGGCCGGCTGGAATCCGGCCTGCTGTTCGAACGCGGGGTTCGCTTCGTTGAAGCGATAGTCGACCGGGTGACCCGCGTCGTCGAAGATCATGTCGATGATGCAGAAACCGACCTCGATATTTTCGAACAAGGTGCGGTAGCGCGCCTCGCTGTCCTGCAACGCCACCAGCCGCGCACGCGCGTCATATTGACGGCGTCGTGCCCGCACCGCGGAACGGACGATGCTGATCAGCGTCGTCGGATGGAAGGGGCGCTCGAGGAACGTGACGTTGCCCAATACCTCCAGATGGCGTGCCGCGGCGGGATTACGCTCCAGCCCGCCACCGCGGCTGGTGAGGAGGATGAACGGTAGATCGGACCATTCCTCCTGACCGCCTAGCCATGACGACAGCGCGGACAGGTCGGCAGTCGCGATCGCTTCCTCCGTCACGATGACAAGGGCGGCGCCCTTGTCGAGCTCGGCGACCAGATGAGCCAGGGAGGTGCAGGCAGCGGTCTCGAGATTTGCTTCGGCCAGCATCGCGCCTGCCAGGGACGCGTCGCGACCGCGCGGTGCGAGGACGAGGGCACGTTCCGAAACGGTAGATCGCTTCACGCCTCGTCACCGTCCAGAAGATCGTTCACGCCGTGCAGGGTAGGCACGCCACGCAAGACGCCCTGGAACTGCGTCAGCGGGTTGCCGAGCGTGATACCGTTGCTGCCGATCTGATACTCGCGGATGGTGTTCTCGTGAGGGCCGGTGCGCTTCTTCACGATCGAGATGGCGCGGCGAACCCGGCCCAGCGCTTCGAAATAGCGGAGCAGAATGACCGTGTCGGCCAGATAAGTCACGTCGACGGGGGTCTTCATATCGCCCACCAGCCCATGCTGAGCCACCGTCAGGAAGGTCGTCGCGCCCTGTCGATTGAGATATTGCAGCAGTTCGTGCAGGTGAAGGATCAGCGCCTGCTCGCCCGGCATCGCCGCCTGATAGCCGTTGAGGCTGTCGACGATCACGGTCTTGGCCCCATATTCCTCGACAGACTGACGCACGCGCGCCGAGAATTCGCCCGGCGACAGCTCGGCGGCATCGACCTGCTGCAGCAACAGCTTGCCGCCATCGACCATGGCCTGAAGATCGAAGCCGAGTCCCAATGCGCGTTGGATCAGCAGCCCGACTTCCTCGTCAAAGACGAACATCGCCGCACTTTCGCCGCGGTCGACCGCCGTCTGGATGAACGTCAGCGCGATCGAGCTTTTGCCCGTTCCTGCCGGACCCAGCATCAGAACGCTCGACCCGCGCTCGATCCCGCCGCCGAGCAACTGGTTGAGTTCGTCCGACTGCGTGGTCAGCACGTCGCGGGAAAAGCTGGTCCGGTGCTCGGACGATACGAGGCGTGGATAAATCCGGAGGCCGCCCGTCTCGATCGTCGCGTCGTGGTAGCCACCGCGAAAATGTCGACCCCGATATTTGATGACGCGCAGGCGTCGACGCTCCGATCCATATTCGGGGGCAAGTTCCTCCAGCCGGATGACCCCATGCGCCACCGAGTGCACCGTCTTGTCGTTGGCATCGGTGGTCAGATCATCGAGCATCAGCACCGTCGCCAGGCTCTTGGCGAAATAATGCTTCAGCGCGAGGATCTGTCGCCGATAACGTAGCGAACTCTGCGCGAGCAGGCGGATCTCGGACAGGCTGTCGATGACGACGCGCTGCGGCTTCACCCGCTCGAACGCCTCGAAGATGCGCTTCGTGGTCTCGCCAAGCTCCAAGTCGGAGGAATAGAGCAGGCTTTGCTGCTGGTCCTCATCAAGCAGGTTCTCCGGCGGGATCAGTTCATACAGCTCGACCCCGGCGAGATCCCAGCCGTGTGCCTGCGCAGAGGCACGCAGTTCATCCTCGGTTTCCGATAGCGTCACATACAGGCAGCGTTCCCCCGCCACTGCCCCGGTCATCAAGAACTGAAGCGCAATCGTCGTCTTGCCGGTTCCCGGGCTGCCTTCGAGAAGGAACGTACGTGCCCGTTCCAGCCCGCCTTTGAGAACATCGTCCAGGCCACGCGTGCCGGTCAGGGCATCGTCTGTCGCAAGAGAAGGCAACCGAATTCTCCCCACATGGCACCGCTTTGCAGGCCCTTGAAGATTGCGGGTTACACCCGCAATCGTCGCTTGTCCCTATCAGCGATCTAAGCGGGAGCCATGTTCCGGCAACAGAGCAATTGAGCAGCGGGTCAGCGGATCAGGCGCTTGCTATTCTCGGCGACCTTCCGCGGTAGTGCCGGGTCGTACCCTGCACGATCGTCAGCGGCCTTAGGCCGAGCGCACCCGCACCAGCCGGGTCTGGCGCTCGACCGCGGCACGGAGCTTCTCTCGGAAGGCGGCGCGCGACATGGGGGCGGCGCTCACGATGGTGCTGACGGTCGTTCTATGACAGCAACGCAGGCGGTAGAACGGCCAGGCAGCACATCGCCGTATAAACAAAGAAGTGTTTCCAGCCACAGGCAGGCCGGAGCAAAAGCTTGCGATACGATCTTCTCATCGTCGGGCCTGCAATCCTAAGCGGTTTCGTACGGGCGAGCATGATCGCACGCTGCCACTAGGTCAGGCGCGCCGCTGGACCGCACGGCCTCGCCGATCAGGAGCAACGTCGGGTCGTCGTCGCTGATCGTCCGAACCAAGAAGGCGAGCGCCGACAATTGCCCGCGAATGCATCGCTCGGTCGGGAGTGAGGCGTTGACGACGATCAGCACGGGGGTCGAAGGAGCCCGCCCCGCTGCCATCAGCCGCGTCGCGACCTCGCCCGCGGCGGCGCGGCCCATGTAGACGGCCAGCGTGCTCTCCGCGCGCGCCAGCGCCGGCCAGTTCAGATCGATCGGCTCGCCGTCGCGGGCATGGGCCGTGACGAAGGTCAATGATCGCGCGAGGCCGCGCAGCGTCAACGAAACGCCGCTCGACGCGGCAGCGGCGCTGGCGGCGGTAATTCCGGGACAGATGTGCACAGGGATGCCATGCGCCGAAAGGTGCGCGGCTTCTTCGGCGGAGCGGCCGAAGATCGACGGATCGCCGCCTTTCAGTCGCACCACGCGCCGTCCCGCTTGTGCGGCAGCGAGGATCAGGTCGTTGATCGTCTCCTGCACCTTGGAATGGCGTCCCGATCTCTTGCCGACTGACAGGCATTCGGTGGTCGGGGAGGCGAGTGCGAGCACGGCAGGGCCGACCAATGCATCGTAGAAGATGATGTCGGCGGCGCGGATCAGGCGTTCGGCTTTGCGGGTCAGCAACTCCGGGTCGCCGGGTCCAGCGCCGACCAGCCAGACCGTGCCGGGGGCGATCTCATTGGATGGCAGCATCGGCGATCTCCTGATGGTCGGTGACGAGGCGCGCGAGCGCCGGGCGGCACGAGCCGCAGTTGGTGCCAGCGCCGAGCGCCTTGCCGATCGCGGCGACATCGGTCAGCCGCTGTTCCGCGATGGCGGCGACGATGGTCTTCATGCCGACATCGAAGCAGGCGCAGACGATCGGGCCGCGATCGACGACCCCGCCGGGTGCGCGCCCGGCGAGCACGGCCGGTCCGGCTGCCGCGCCGAGTTGCTGGATGAGCCAGTCGCGCGGTGGCAGCGATCCGTCGCGTGCGAGGAACAGGCACGCCGCGAGGCGATCCTGTTCCAGCACGGCGACGCGCCATGTGCCGCGAGCCCGATCCTGCGCCTCGACCTGCTGGCCGGACGGCAGCAACGCCTGCAAGGCTGCGGGATCGCCGTTTCCGGCCAGTTCGATCATCCATCCCGCCGGCACCGCGACGCGCGTCGCCCAGACGACGTCGGGCAATGGCGGCGGTGCGCTGGTGCGCAGGATGGCGAAGGCGCGCCACTCCGTAGTGACGGCGGTGATCGAGGCAGGCGTGGCTTTGAAGCCGGGTTGGCCCGAATGCGGGTCGACGAGCGGTCGCGACAACAAACCGGTACGGCCGCCGTTCGCGACCTGGTCCGTCCAGTGGATCGGCACGAACAGCTCACCCACGCGCTGGCCCTCGCTGAGCGCGACGCGGTAGAGGCTGGTGCCTTGTGGGGTCGCAACGCGAGCGAGGCCGCCGTCGAGGAGGCCCAGCGCAGCGGCGTCGGACGGGTGGACCTCGACCAACGGCTCTTCGCGGTGGCGCGCCAGCTTGGGGCTCAGCCCGGTGCGGGTCATCGTGTGCCACTGGTCGCGATACCGGCCGGTGTTGAGCGTCATCGGCCATTGCTTCAGCGGGGCGGCAACCGAAGGCGACTGCGGGGCGACGAGGCGTGCGCGGCCCGATGGGGTGGGGAAGCGACCGTCGGCAAATGGCATTCCACCCCAGCGGAACGGTGCCATCGCGTCATAGGCGGCGTTGCTGATCCCGGCTTGACCCGGCAGCGCGAACAGCCGCTCGCCGCCATTCTGATAAAGCGACAGCCGGGCATGTTCGCGCCAGATGTCGGCGGGGCGATCGTAAGCGAAGTGCGACGCCCATCCCATCCGGCTCGCGACCTGACTGACGATCCACCAATCGGGTTTTGCGTCGCCGGGTAGCGGCAGCACCGCACGCTGGCGGCTGATCGTGCGGTCGGAGTTGGTGACGGTGCCGTCCTTCTCTCCCCAGCCGGCGGCGGGAAGACGGACATGTGCGTGCTCGCTGGTGTCGGTCCGCGCGACGACGTCGGAGACCACGACGAACGGGCACGCCGCCAGTGCCTCGCGGACGCGCGTCGCGTCGGGCATCGAGACGGCGGGGTTGGTTGCCATGATCCACAGCGCCTTGATCCGCCCTTCGTCGACCGCGCGAAAAAGGTCGACCGCCTTCAGCCCCGGCCTGGTCGCCATGTGCGGTGCGGCCCAGAAGCGGGCGATGCACGCGACATGATCGGGGGTGAAATCCATATGCGCGGCGAGCGTCGTCGCAAGGCCCCCGACTTCGCGGCCGCCCATCGCATTGGGCTGCCCGGTGATCGAGAACGGCGCGGCGCCCGGCTTGCCGATGCGCCCGGTCGCGAGATGGACGTTGATGATCGCGTTGACCTGATCGGTGCCGCGCACCGACTGGTTGATCCCCTGGCTGAACAACGTCACGGTGCGCGGCGTCGCAGCGAACAGCTCGAAAAAGCGGTTGAGATCGGCAGGAGGCACGTCGCAGGCGCGGGCCGTTGACCACAGATCGGCGTCGCGCGTGATCGTGTCCCAGAAGCCATCGGGCACGTCGAGTTGCGCATCGTCGGTCATGCCCGTGTGGCGGCAATGCGCGAGCAGGCCGTTCATCAGCGCCACGTCGCTGCCGGGTCGAATGGCGAGGTGGAGGTCGGCGCCCTCCGCCGTTTCGGTACGGCGCGGATCGATCACGACCAGCCGCGTGCCACGTGCCTCGCGCGCGGCCATGATCCGCTGATAGACGATCGGGTGGCACCAGGCGGTATTGGAGCCGACCAGCACGATCAAATCGGCTGCGTCGAGGTCGTCATAGCTGGCGGGGACGACGTCCTCACCGAAGGCGCGGACGTGTCCGGCGACCGCGCTCGACATGCACAGCCGCGAATTGGTGTCGATGTTGGCCGATCCGATGAAGCCCTTCATCAGCTTGTTGGCGACGTAATAGTCCTCGGTCAGCAATTGGCCCGAGACGTAAAAGGCGACGCTGTTCGGTCCGTAGCGCGCGATCGTCTCACGGAAGCGGCGCGCGACGAGGTCGAGCGCCTTGTCCCAGCTCGCCGCCTTGTCGCCGATCATCGGGGTCAGCAGCCGCCCTTCCAGCCCGACCGTTTCGCCCAGATGCGTGCCCTTGGAACAGAGCCGGCCGTGATTGGCGGGGTGATCGGGATCGCCTTGGATCGCGACCGATCGCTCGCCGGTCCGCGTCGCGAGGATGCCGCAGCCGACACCGCAATAGGCGCAGGTGGTGCGGACCGCCGCCGTCATCTCAGGCCGCGTCCGCAAGCGGGAGAGGGCGAGCGAGCAGGATGCGCTCGCCCTCCCGCCGCACCGCCAGCGTCGGGGTGCAGCCATGGTCGGCACCCTGCGCCTGGCCGCTTGCCAGCGCGATCCGCCAATTGTGGAGCGGGCAGGCCACCGCATGGCCGTGGACGATGCCCTGGCTGAGCGGGCCGCCCTTGTGCGGGCACCGGTCAACCAGCGCGAAGACGTGATCGTCCACGGTGCGGAAGATGGCGATCGGTGTGCCGTCCAGCGTCAGCGTGCGTGCGCCCTGCGTGGGAATATCGGCCAGCGTGCCGACGTCGAGCCAGTCCTGCATGATCGTCTCCGTCATTGTGCCGTGACCAGCAGCGGCTGATGCAGATGCGCATCCTCGCCCGTGACGCGCTTCTGCCACGGGTCGTCCTGCATGAAGCGCTGCGAGAAGCGGAAGCGTGCGGCGAGGGCGGGGATGGCCTCGGGATCGTCGAGCAGGCTGGACTTGATATGGTCCATCCCGACGCGCTCGATCCACGGCGCGGTGCGCTCCAGGTAGCGCGCTTCTTCGCGATATAGCTGGATGAAGGCGGCGCAGACTTCAATCGCTTCCGCTTCGGTCGCGACCTTGCAGAGCAGATCGGTGGCGCGGACCTTGATCCCACCGTTGCCACCGACGTGAAGCTCGTAACCAGAGTCGACGCAGACGATCCCGAAGTCCTTGATCGTCGCCTCTGCGCAATTGCGTGGGCAGCCGGACACCGCGATCTTGAATTTGTGGGGCATCCACGATCCCCACGTCATCTGCTCGATCTTGACGCCCAGACCGGTCGAATCCTGCGTGCCGAAGCGGCACCATTCCGATCCGACGCAAGTCTTCACCGTACGCAGCGACTTGCCATAGGCGTGGCCCGACACCATCCCCGCGGCGTTCAGGTCGGCCCAGACCGCGGGCAGATCCTCCTTCTTGATCCCGAAGATATCGAGCCGCTGGCCGCCGGTCACCTTCACCATCGGCGCGTCGAACTTCTCGACCACGTCGGCGATCGCGCGCAGCTCCCGCGGGTTGGTCAGGCCGCCCCACATGCGTGGCACGACCGAATAGGTGCCGTCCTTCTGAATATTGGCATGCATCCGCTCGTTGACGAAGCGGCTCTGCTGGTCGTCCTTATACTCGCCGGGTAGCGCGCAGAGCAGGTAGTAATTGAGCGCCGGGCGGCAGGAGGAACAGCCGTCGGGGGTCGACCAATGCAGCTTGTGCATCACCTCCGGGATCGAGCGCATGCCTTGCGCGACGATCTCGCGACGGACGTCGTCATGGCCGAAGCTGGTGCACTTGCACATCGTCTTCACGGTGCGCTCGCCGCCGTAATCCGCGCCGAGCGTGATCGACAGCAATTGTTCGACCAGCCCGGTGCAGGACCCGCAGGATGCCGAGGCTTTGCAGGTCGATCGTACCGCGTCGAGGCTGATCGCGCCGTCGACGATCGTCTGGCAGACCTTGCCCTTGGTCACGCCGCTGCAGCCGCAGATCTCGGCATCGTCCGAGAGCGCCGCAACGGCCGCCTTAGGGTCCGCATGCCCACCTCCGGAGGCGAAGGCTTGGCCGAAGATCAGCACGTCGCGGATGGCGGAGACGTCCTCGCCCCTCTTCAGCAGATCGAAATACCAGCTGCCGTCCGCGGTATCGCCGTACAGGACCGCGCCGACGATCCGGTCGCCGCGCACCACGACGCGCTTGTAGATGCCGCGGCTGGCATCGCGCAGCACGATGTCCTCTGCGCCATCGCCGCCGGCGAAATCACCCGCCGAGAAGACGTCGATCCCCGACACCTTCAGCTTGGTGGAGGTGACCGAGCCGCGATAGCCGCTGTGCCGGTCGACCAGGCCGTCGGCGAGGCTTCGGCACATGTCCCACAACGGCGCGACCAGTCCGTAGATCTGACCGTCATGTTCGACGCATTCGCCGACCGCGAGCACGTCGGGGTCGGACGTGACCATATGATCGTCGACCTTGATGCCGCGCCCCACCTCAAGTCCGGCGGTGCGGGCGAGTGCGGTGGCGGGGCGGATGCCAACCGCCATGACGACAAGGCTGGCGGGAACCAGCGTGCCATCGGCCAGCCGAACGCCCTCCACCTGCCCATCGCCGACGATCGCGGCGGTGTTCGCCTCGGTCAGGATCACCTGACCGCGCGCCTCAAGCGCGGTCTTGAGCAACCAGCCCGCCGCTTCGTCGAGTTGCCGCTCCATCAGCGTCTTGGCGAGGTGGATCACCGTCACCTTCATGCCGCGTAGCGACAGGCCGTGCGCAGCCTCCAGCCCGAGCAGCCCGCCGCCGATCACCACCGCATCGCCACCTCTATCGGCTGCGGCCAGCATGTGATCGACGTCGTTCATGTCGCGGAAGGTGATGACGCCGGGGAGGTCCTTGCCCGGCACCGGAATGATGAACGGATCGGACCCGGTGGCGAGGAGCAGCTTGTCGTAGCCCACGCTGCGCCCCGATCGCGCGGTCACCACTTTCGCCACGCGGTCGATCGTCTCGATCGGATCGCCCGCGATCAGCTCGATCCCGTGGTCGGCGTACCAGTCGTGGCCGTTGATGACGATGTCGTCGAAGGTCTTCTCACCCGCCAACACCGGGGAGAGCATGATGCGATTGTAGTTCACATGTGGTTCGGCGCCGAAGATCGTGACGCGGTAGCGTCCGGCATCGCGCGCGAGCAATTCCTCGATCGCGCGGCAGCCCGCCATGCCGTTGCCGACGACCACCAGATGCTGGCGATCGGGGCGGGAGGAGCGATCGTCGAGCGCGGAGGGCTCTAGCGCCTCCTCGAAATCGACCTTTGCAAAGCCTTCGAAGTCCATGGGTCAATGCTCCGGAAACGAAAAAGGCCGCCATGCGGACGCTGGTGAACCCAGCGCCTGCATGGCGGCCTTGCCATCATCGTGAGCGGTAGCGGACGAGCCGCTGACCGAGCGATGCGCCGTCCGCATCCAGCATTGGAGCGGCCAGCCTGTGATCGACGGGCATCGTCGCCCGATCGAAAGAGAAGATGCCGTGATTCGCCGCGACCTGCAAGAGCCTTCTCGCAGGCGCAGCATCGTCACAGCGTCCAGTCGGCCTGCAACCACAATTTCCGCGTGTCGGTGGCGAAGCGATCCGCCTGGTAATCGGCATAGCGGACCGATAGCGCGGTCCGCCCGACCTTGGCGGAGGCGAGCAGGTCGAGTTCGTCGCCGTAGTGGCGGACCAGCCGGTCGCTGTCGAACCGGTGGTAGCTGGCCTGCAGTGCGATCGTCCCCAGTCGTGATCCCGTCTTCAGGCCATAGCCGACATTGCTGTACAGGTCGCGGACGCCATCGGGCGGGGTGGTCAGGAATTTGTCCGCCCATCCCTGAAACTTGAAGGCGGTGGCGAGCGGCGTCTGGAACGAGGTCAACGCAGCGCCGCGATTGGCGCCTAGCACCTCAAATCCGCCGCCGACTTTCAGTGCGGACAGTGCGAGCGCGGCGTCGGCCAGATAGTAATAGGCCCGGTAGCGGTTGGGATTGCGGTGCCAATCCTGCTGACGCGCGTAGCTGAGCTGATAGCTGAGCTTCGCAGTCTGCGAGAGGGTGATGCCGCCGCCGAAACGCCCGCCATAGGTCTGGCTCGACAGGCGAAATGCCTGCACCGCGGCCTCGTCCTGATCGACGAGATAGGCAAAGGCGGTGAGCGTGCCGAGCCGGGTCTGGTAGCCGAGATTGACGAACACGTTGTCGCCGGACACCGACGGTTGCCGTGCCCCGCGTCCGTCGATCCCCCAGATCGTCCGCTGCGCCCAGGCGTAGGTGAGGTCTGCCTTCACATGCGGCGCGGGCGCGATCTCCGCGCGGACGGCGTCGAACGTTTGGCCGTTGTCGCGAAACGCGATCGCGCCGACGAACCGTTCGTCATCCAGCGCGATCCGCTGTCGCCCGGCGGTGAGCGCATATCCCTTTCCGGCGTAGCGGACTTGCGCCCGATATAGCGCGACATTCTGCGGATCGGCCACCAGCGGTCGGGTCTGCGCGCCGTGGAGTCCGTCGTAGTAACGGTCGACCACCGCCAGCGTGCCCTGTGCCTCGACCAACGCCGACAGGCCGCTTGCCTTCGCCTCGACGCCGGTGCGGAGCCGGAGGGTGAGTGCGTCGGCGTCGTCGGCGATGCCGTCCTGCGTGGCATATTCGTAGCGGGTGCGGGCGTCGACCAACGGTGTGAGCGTGACGGTCTGCGCGCACGCCGGCCCAGCGACGACCAGTGCGGCCGCCGTTGCGATCAGTTTCTCCATGGTTTCCCCCGAAGGAATGTCCGGGCGGCGTCGGTGCGCGCGGCCCGCCCCGATGCGATCAGATCCGCACGCCCGCGGCCGCGCCCCACGTCCGCCGCCAGGTCGCCTTGACCAGCGTCAGCCCGCCCAGCGCGACCAGCGCCAGTGCGGCGAAGATCAGAAAACCGGGCGCGAAGCTGCCGGTCCATTGCTTGGCGAGGCCGAGCGACGAGGCGAGATAGAAGCCGCCGATTCCGCCGGCCATGCCGACCAGTCCGGTCATCACGCCGATCTCCGCGGCGAACCGCTGCGGCACGAGCTGGAAGATCGATCCATTTCCAACGCCCAGCGCCAGCATGGCGACGACGAAGAACAACAGTGCGACCGTCAGCGTCGGCGCGATGCTGACCCCCGCCAGTGCCAGCGCCGCCACGATGAACACGCCGGTCAACGCCTTGACGCCACCGATCGCATCGGCAAGCGCGCCACCCATCGGGCGGACCAGCGATCCGGCGAAAACGCAGCCGGCGGTGCAATAGCCGGCGGTGACGGTCGTCAGGCCGAAGCGTTCGGTGAAATAGATCGGCAGGCTCGCCGCCAGCCCGACGAAGCCGCCGAACGTGACGGCGTAGAAGCCCATCAACCACCAGGAATCGGCCTGCCGCAGCGGCTGGAGATATTCGCCCACGCTCTTGGGCGCCGGCCGTCCCGGCGCGTCCTTCGCCATCGCGAGATACGCGATCAGGACGAGCACGAGCGGCACGCACGCCAGTCCGAGCACCGCATTCCAGCCGAACATCTTTGCGAGCGTCGGCGCGAACAATGCGGCGAGCACGGTGCCCGAATTGCCCATTCCGGCGAGACCCATGGCCTTGCCCTGATGCTCGGGCGGATACCAACGGCTGGCGAGCGGCAGCGCGATGGCGAAGCTGGCGCCGGCAAACCCCAGGATCACGCCGAGTGCTACCGTTCCGCCGAAGCTGTTCACTCCCAGCATCCAGGCGGAAAGTAGCCCGGCGATGACGATGATCTGGCTGATCGCACCGGCGCGCTTCGGCCCGATCTGGTCGACCAGCAAGCCGTTGACGACGCGCAGCACCGCGCCCGCGAGCGTCGGCGTGGCGACCATGAACCCCTTCTGCGCGGGAGTGAGCGCCAGCGTCTTGGCGATGTCAGGCGCCAGCGGCCCGAGCAGCACCCACACCATGAAGGCGAGATCGAAATACAGGAAGGCGGCGATCAGCGTCGGGGTGTGCCCGCTCGACCAGAAGCCGGTAGCGGACTTGGCGGGATCTTCCTCCCAATATGCGGTGGCCATCGGAAAACTCCGTCAAAAAGGGTTTGTCCTTGCACGGCAAACGCCACTGGCCGCCTCTCCCGATCGGGAAGGCGGTCAGCGGCTTTGCTGGCGAAATCGATGGGGCTGCCCACCCGCGCTGGCGCGGCATCCCGGCTGAACCCGCTGCGTCGCGGATCAGGACCGAAAGCTGACCGAAGTCGCGTTTCTTCGCAAGTGCAAAATATCAGATGTGGTCAGTGCCGATGCGATAGGTGCGCAAATAGCCGGCAACATCCGCGGGATCGAACACGGCGCCGTCGAAGAACCGATCCGGCCCCAGCGTCAGTGCGCCCCGATACGCACCCACGGGCATCGGCTGCGTCACCGCGCCTTCCAGCTTCAGGCTCGCGCCCGGCATCGGTTCACCCATGTCGACCAGCGCACGGCGATAGATGTCGGAGCGGAAAACCTCGGCCGCCTGCCGTTCGTTATCCGGGCTGGCGGTGATCATCCTCCATCGGACCAGCTGCGAATAGATCCACAGCGCTTGGCTGCGCCACGGGAACCCAGCGGCCTCGCGATGGAACAGCAACGCGTCGGGCACATCGACGGTGCTTTGATCGGCACTCAAGGTCAGCCGACCCGAAAGCGCAGGCAGCAACGCCGAAGCCGGTTGCCCGACATATTCGTCGCGGGCGAGCAGCTCAGCCAGCTCTTCACGGTTGGCGGGATCGTCGCACCAGGCGGCCGCCGCGGTGAGCGCCTGAAGCAGGCGGTCGACGACGTCGGCGTTCGCCTCCATCCAGTCGCGGCGCATCGCCAGCACTTTTTCGACGCCACGCTGCCAAATGCACGGACCGAGCGCCACGGCCTCCGCCAGACCTTCGCCGATCGCGATGCTGCCATAGGGCTCGCCCGCGATGAAGCCGTCGATCTCGCCGGTGCGTAGCGCTTCCGCCATCAGCGACGGGGGCAGGACGCGCAGCGTCACGTCGCGATCGGCGTCGATCCCGGCATAGCCGAGCCAATATCGCAGCATCAGCGCGTGGCTGGAGAAGCGGTGGACCACGCCGATGATCGGCTTGCGATGGTACAAGCCGATCGCGGCGGCGAAGTCGTGCGCGCTGCCGACCGGATCGGCGGTGCGCCGGATCACGTCGGGGTCGAGGGCGGCGGCGAAACCGCCCGCCATCACCAGCATGTTGCCGTTGATGTTGAGCTTAAACGGCGCGGCGATCGCCGCGGGATGCTGGCTGAGCCCCAGCGTTACCGCGATCGCGAGTGGCGCCAGCATGTGCGCGGCCTGAACCTGACCGAACACCAGGCGGTCGCGCACCGTCGCCCAAGATGTGGTGCGCACCAAGGTGAGATCGATGTCGCGCTCGGCGGCGAAGCCCTTTTCGCGCGCGCTGACCAGCACCGCGCTGTCGGTCAGCGGCAGGAAGGCGATCGCCAGCGGCGTCACGCGCCACCTCCCAGCAGCCCGGCCGCGGTGATCAGCGCCTCCGCGACGTCGACGATGCGCCGGTTCTGATTCATCGCGGTCGAGCGCAACAGCGCATAAGCGTCGGGTTCCGACAGGTTGCGGCTGGTCATCAGGATGCTCTTCGCCTTGTCGATCGTCTTGCGGTCCGCAAGCGCGGTGGTCGCCTCGTCGAGCGCCGCCTGCATACGGGCGAAGGCGTTGAAGCGGCGGATGGCGAGGTCGATGATCGGTTTGACGCGCTCCTTGCGCAGCCCGTCAACGACATAGGCCGATACGCCCGCATCGATCGCGGCGCCGATCATCGTATCGTCCGACCGGTCGACGAACATCGCGATCGGCCGGGCCAGCGCGCGGCTGACCACGAGCATCTCTTCCAGCGTATCGCGGCTGGGATCGCCAAGGTCCATCAGCACCACGTCGGGCGCCATCCGCTCCAGTCGCGCGACGAAGGCGCCACGCGGCGGCACGACATGGATGTCGTCATAGCCCGCCTCCCGCAATCCCTCTTCGAGAACGGTCGCGCGAAGGCCGGTATCGTCGATGATCACGATGCGCAGGATGTTCCCGAAGCCTCCTTGCGCCGTTCTGATTGCTGCGCCTGCGAACGTCAATTCGTGATTTCGACAGGGCTCGTTTCTGAGTGACCCGCATCGGAAACTTGCGCGACCGCGCTATTCCGATGGACGCAATGTGAGCAGCGTAATCTCGGACGGCACCCCAAGCCGAAGCGCGAAGCCCGGCCACAGGCCGGTGCCGTTGCTGACGTACAGCGTCATCCCGCCGACCGCGTATCGTCCCGACACATAGCCGGCATTGCCGCGCGCGACGAGCCGGTCGAGACCGACGATCATGCCGCCATGGGTATGCCCGGAGAGCTGAAGCGCTACGCCGCGCGCAGCCGCATTGCGTGCATCGCGAGGCTGATGGTCGAGCAGGATGATCGGGGCGCGGACGGGGGCTCCCTGGAGTGCAAGCGCGAGATCGGGCTTGGCCTCACCGACGCTTGGCGCCGACAGGTCCGTGACCCCGGCGACGATCAGCCGCTCACCCCCACGTTCGATCACGGCATGTTTGTTCGTCAACATGCGAAAATTCATGGACGACAGGTGCCGCATCCATGCGCCGTAATCGAAGAAATATTCGTGGTTGCCCGGGATCGCATAGACTCCGTCCGGTGCACGGAGCTGCTGCAATGGCGCTACGTCCTCGCGACGCATCTCGACCGAGCCGTCGATGAAATCGCCTGTCACGACGATCAGGTCAGCACCGGCTCCATTGGCACGATCCACCACTGCCTTCGTCCATCCGGGGGTAAAAAGCCGGCTGATATGAAGGTCGGTAAGCTGAACGATCCTGTAGCCGTCGAAGGATCGCGGCAGGTCACGGATCGCCACCGTCACGTTCTTTACCGGCGGAACACGGAGCGCGTTGGCCACTCCGACCCCGGCCAGTACCGCCGCCAGTCCCCCAACGGCGTAGCGTAGTGCGGCCGGTTCCCAGATCATCTCACGACGAACGAGCATCGTCAGCAGCGCCCCCAGGTCGAGCAGCAACTGGAACACGGCAAGGAGGACGAGGGCGCCAAACGCCCAGTTGAAAAGGATCACGATCAGCCGCGGGAACTCGGGCGCGAACACCGAGCCCGACGAGAAGCGGCTCCACAGGTGGAACTGCGACGCCGCCAGCATCAGGAGCCCCGCAGGTATCTTTGCCCAGAGCGGCAGCGGCAGGGGTGACAGCCAGCGTGCCAGGACGATCAGCGCTGGTATTGCGAAGACGACGTTGAAGATGGGACGCACTCCGGATTCTACATGCGATGCGACCCGTAAACGACGCGTACGCAGTGTGTGTCCGCCGATGCTACCGACGCGCGTTGTAATTCAGGATCTTGGCCGGCGATCAGTGCCGAGCCAGTCTCACGGAAGCTAGGCGGCGGGCGGAGTCAGGCGCTCGCAATGGCACGCATCCGGAGTCACGCCGTCGCTTACAAAGGGCCCGTCCGGCAGTCCGGAACGGGGGGCAATGAGGCAGGTCGCGCTTACTTGGCGATGGGCGTGGCCGTTGATGTTGCAACGGAAGGCTTGGGCTTGACGTAACGGTCGAGCCAGTCCGTCATCTGCCACAAGGTTTCCCCGGTTGATTCCAGCGCGCGATACCCATGCGGCTCATTGGGCAGGACGACGTAGCGGACGGTCGCGCCATTGCCCTTGAGCGCAGCGTACATGCGCTCGGACTGGATCGGGAAGGTGCCGCTGTTGTCGTCGGCCGCGCCATGGATGAGGAGGATCGGCGCCTTGATCCGGTCGGCATAGGTGAACGGACTCATTTCGGTGTAGGTCGGGGTCGCCTGCCAATAGGTTCGCTGCTCGGCCTGGAAGCCGAACGGGGTTAGCGTGCGGTTGTACGCGCCCGAGCGTGCAATGCCGGCGCGGAACAGGTCGGTGTGGGCGAGCAGATTGGCGGTCATGAAGGCACCGTAGCTGTGCCCACCGACCGCCATGCGTGTCCGGTCGCCGACGCCGAGTTTCACCACCGCATCGACCGCGGCCTGCGCGTCGTCGCGCAATTGCTTGACATAGGTGTCGTTGGCCTCGGCGTCGCCCTCGCCGATGATCGGCATCGCCGGATCGTCGAGGATCGCATAGCCCTGGGTCAGCAGGAACAGGTGGCTGATCCCGCGCGGACGCGTGAAGCGGTTGCCCTGATCGACCGTTTGCCCGGCGACCTTCGCGTCGGTAAATTCGGAAGGGTAGGCCCAGAGGAGCGTCGGCAGCGGACCGTCGCGCTTGGCGTCGTAACCGGCGGGCAGATAGAGCGTGCCCGACAAGGGAACGCCGTCTGCGCGCTTATAGGTGATCGTCCGCTGGGTGACGCCAGCGAATACCGGATTTGGGTCCGGGAACGAGGTGACGGCCTTTGCGCGATCGCCCTTAGTGTTGCGGATCATGTAGTTCGGGGCTTGCGTCGCACTTTCACGCCGCGTCAGGATGCGCCCGCGGTCATCCAGCATCGCCACCACCGGCTCATAATAGGGGGCTTGGCGTTCCAGATCCGGGTTTGCTTGCCGCCGGCAAGCGGCAGGGTGGCAAGGAACGGGAATGCCCCTTCCTTGGTGGCGCCCTCGCCGGTGACATAGATGGCGTCGTGCGCAGGCGTGAAGCGCATCACCGGCTTGCCGGCGCTGTTCTCGTCGATCAGCGGCTCGCCCGGATCACCGTACTGATCCTGATAATTGAACGTCAGCAGCGTGCGGCCTTGACCGGGGCGTGACGGAGCAACTGCCAGCCGGTGCTCGGTTCGCGTGCGCCAATCGCGCGCCACGATCATCGCAAAACCGTTGTCCCCCCACATCGTCTCGGCATAGCGCGAGGGCGTCTGCGCAAGCTCGACGGGCGCCGCGTCGAACGGCGCGGCCTGCATCACGATCTTGTCGTGGAAGGCGACCTTCGTGCGCGGATTGCCCCCGTCTAGCGCTTCCGCCCAGACCAGCGTCGCCGGCGCATCGGAACGCCACGTCGCTTCGCGTGGCCCTTTCACGGTGGCGTCGAAGTCGACGGGCAGGTCGTCGGCGAGCGGCCGGTCGACCAGCGTCCTGACCGGGTTTCCCTCGATCGTCGATACGGCGATCTCGGTCGCGAAGAAGCGGGCGGGCAGCAGATAGGAGTAAGGACGCTTCAGCTGCTCGGTCAGAAGGTAGCGACCATCGGGCGAAACGCTGAAATCGGTCACGAGCCCCGCTTTACCGATCGGCTTCGCAACGCCATCGAGCCCGATGCGGACGAGCTGCCCGGTAAAATAATGGTCGAACAGCGCCTCGTCATAGGTGTTGTGAAGCAAGTCCTCGTACGTGCGCGCAGCTGACGTGCGGCCGCTGCTTTCCTGCACGACGGGGCCGGTCGGGGTCGTCGCAGCGACAGGAGGGGCGCCCCGTCCAGCGGGTATCGTATAGGCAATCAGCGCGGTTCCGTCGGGCATCCAGACATAGGGAGAGCCGAAGGTGCCGTTCAAACCTTTGGCGATCGGACGAGCGCTGCCGTCGCGATCGGCGATCCATAGCGACAGGCCGTCGGGCTCCTGGGCATAGAAGGCCAGGCGACTGCCATTGGGAGACCAGCGCGGTGCAGCGAAGCGCAAGCCGGCCGGAAGTTTGACGTCGATGGTGCGGCCGCCGTCGATGTCCTTGAAGCTCAGGCGATTGAGCCATTGGACGCGCACCTCGGCCTGGCCGTTGGTGGCGGGATCGATGCGGTAGCCACCGAGCCGCAGGATGGGTTTGGAGAGATTGGCGATCGTCGGCAGGTTCTCCCGGCCGAGGATTGCGAGCGTGCGATGGTCGGGACTGATCGCAACCGCCGGTGTGGGCGGCATCTCGAGTGCTTTGGCGATCGGATCAGGCGCGCGATGGTAAGTGGTGCCAGGCGTCTGCGCGGTTGCAGCCGAGGCAAAGAGGATGGCGATCAGGCAGGCACGCGCGCGCATTCGTAACACCTTGTCGTTAAGGACCGTCGATGTGCCACGGCCGGGTCAGACCGGCCAGCGACTTTCGCGAGGGTCGGCGCACAAGGCGGTTGGTCTGCCGGGAGCAAGCGGATAGGGATACGGCTGCTTGGCGCCCGGCGCTGGTATGCAGATGATGGCACAACGTCGATCCTCCCGTAACGCGAAACGACGCAAGGCACAGCGAGACGCCGCTGCGGAGCGCTGGTTGCTGCTGCTGTTCGTCGTGGCCGCTGTGGCCATCGCGGCGGGACTTCTGGATTCCGGCTCCTTCAAGGCGAGACCAAAGCGTCCGCAGGCAATGACGATGGCGGAGGCTCGCACGTCGAACGCCGGTGTTCCGATCGTCGCGCGCGCGCGTGTCAGCGCAGCGCCGTATCGTTTTCGCGGCGGACCGGCCGAACGCGCGCAGGCGGTCGACTGCCTCGCCACGGCCGCGCTTTACGAAGTGGGTGACGATCCACGCGGGCAACGCGCCGTCATCCAGGTCATCCTCAACCGTTCGCGGACGGCCGGTTTTCCCCGCACGATCTGCGGCGTCGTCTATCAGGGTTTCGAGCGGACGACCGGTTGCCAATTCTCCTTCACCTGTGACGGCTCGATCAGACGGCGCACCCGGCATTACGGCTGGTCGGCGGCGCGGCGCGTGGCGAAGAGCGCGCTGGCAGGGCGGGTCTTTGCCGATGTGGGGCGCGCGACACATTATCATGCTGACTGGATGGTGCCGTACTGGCGCGACACGATGACCAAGGTGGCGAAGGTCGACACCCACCTCTTCTACGTGCGCCGGCGAGGGTTGCCGGAGAGCGCCCGAGGAACGCCGTATGTGCGGAACGTCGTGCAGCGTCGGTCGCTGTAACTATCCGGACGCTCAGGTCCGAGGAGATTTCCGATGGCAGACGCCGGAACTGCGACGCTCTACCGCATGGTTTTGCCCGAACACACTTGTCCGTTCGGCGTTCGCGCCAAGCAGATGCTCGAAGCGGCGGGGTATGACGTGGACGATCGCATCCTGCTGTCGCGCGAGGAAGTCGACGCGTTCAAGGCTGAACAGGGCGTCGCGACCACCCCGCAGATCTTCATCGACGGCGAGCGGATCGGCGGGAGCGATGAACTCGAGCGCTATCTCGCTCAGGGCTAACCGGATGGCGGGCAACGATCCACATCTCCCGCGCGGCCTGTCGCGCCTTGCGGCGTTTGCCGTGGTCGGCGCGGTGCTCGGCGCGAGCGCGATCGTCGGCAGACGCAACGCACCCGACCCGTCGCATCCAGGCATTCGCCGCTGGTATCGACGGCTCGAAAAACCCGGCTTCACACCGCCCGATGCGGCCTTCGGCGCGGTTTGGCCGGTGCTGGAAACCGGTCTCGCAGTCGGTGGCTATCGTTTGCTGCGGCACCCCGGCGGGCTCGAGCGCAACGCCGCTGTCGGCCTGTGGCTGGCCAATACCGCGATGGTTGGCGGCTGGACGCAGCTGTTCTTTCGCGAGCGGCAGCTTGGTGCCAGCGCAGCGGCGTCGGCGGCGATGGTCGTGACTGGCGCCGGCTATGTTCTTACCGCCGCAAAGGTGGATCGCCCCGCCTCAGCCTTGGGGGTGCCGTTCGTAGGATGGCTCGCTTTCGCCACGATCCTCTCAGGGCGCATCTGGCGCGACAATGCCGCGGTCGCGCGGTGAGGCGGGTTACGGTCTGGCATGATGGCGACTGCCCCCTTTGCCGGCGTGAGATTGCGACGATGCGCCGTCTCGATCGGCGTGGCGCGATCGACTTCGTCGACGTGACGGGGGCGGGGACGTGTCCGCTGGATCGGGCCGAAATGCTGGCACGCTTCCATGCGCGCGAGGAGGGTGGTCCGTTGTTGTCAGGCGCAGCCGCTTTCGCCGCGATGTGGCGTGCGATTCCGGTGTTGCGACCGTTGGGCGAAGTAGCGCGGAACCGCCTTGCTCTGGCGCTACTCGAGCGCCTCTACGGCCGCTTCCTTCGTGTACGACCGCGGCTGCAGCGATGGCTGGCGTCGCGCGAGGCGCGGGCATGAGGCTGTCGCTCCGGGGCGGGTAAGTGTTTGGTATCGGGGCGTACTAATCGCCTAGGCGCGGCGTGCTGTTGGCCGCAGCCCCATCAGTCGCAACGCGCGGAGCACCGTTCCGTGCGTGATCGGTCCTCCGCGCGGCGCAAGCAGTTGGAAGGCTTGGCAGGCCGCGACCAGCGTGCGCGTATCGGGAAAGCTGTCGAGCCGCCCGGTTTCGGCGCGATGCCGGCGGATCGTTGCCTCCAGGCAGCGGATGATCGGTTCGGCGCGGGCATAAGCGTCCGCGCGCCGCGCGCCGTGCCGAAGCTCCAGATCACCGATACCGTCCATCATCGCGGCGGCTCTTAGCAGCTTGATTAACAAGCACCATCCGACGAGCGCCGAGCTGATTGCAGATCGCGATCAGCGTGCGCAGTGGCGCCGTCAGCGCCTGCTCGACATGCCGGGCATCGGGTGATCGGGGACGAGCAGGGCCGCCAGTCCTAGAACTTCGCGCCGGCGCGGATGCCGATCGTTCGGGGGGCGATCGGAACGATATAAGGGCGCTGATCGCATGCGCCGCATTGCTGGAAGCGGGAAATCTGGCCGCGCTCGTCCCAGAGATTTCGTGCAAATATCTCAAAGGTATAGTTCGCGAGTTCGGCGCCGATCGACAGGTTTGCGCTGGTATAGGGTTGCAGCCGGCCAAGCGCCGCGGCCTTGGCGAGGCGCAGGTCCGAGGCGGCGGAGCTTTGGTGTGCGACGAGGCCCTGTATATAGGCGCGGGCCGTGCCGATCGGGACCGAGTAACGTGCTGTTCCGCTGACCTTAAAACGCGGCGTGATCGGCAGGCGGGTGCCGCTGGGCGCGAGGACTTTCGCGCCTTCCGCGCTGCAATCGACGGAATCGCACAGGTCCGTGCGCGTCCGGGCATTGGTGTACGAGCCGGCTGCGGTCAGCGAAAGTGCGCCCAGGGTGACGTTGGTATCCATTTCGATGCCGCGAATTCGCGCGTCGGGGCCGTTCTGGATTACGGTGAAGCTGTTTTCACCAAGGAACGAGAACTGAAATTGATCCCAATTCTGCTGATATACCGCCCCGTTAAAGCGGACGGTGCCGCCCGGTAGCGTGGTTTTCCAACCGATCTCGTAATTGGTCAAAAAGTCGGCGGCGTAATCGCCGACGTCGCCGCGGCGATTGATCCCGCCGGGACGGAAGCCGCGCGAGGCGGTCGCATAGAGGAGGACCTCGTCGGTCGGCTTCCACGTCGCGTTGAAGCGATAGGTGACGCCCTGTCCGTCGGCCCGCTTGGGCACCACGCGGTTGCCGTCGGGAACGCCGAGGTTGACGCACGGGATCGCGCCGACGTCGGGCGTGGTGAGGAAAGCGGTGGTGTCGCCGCCATTCAGATAGGCGTCGCGCAACGTGCCGCCGCCGGCCATGTAGCAACTCGCCACGCCGGTGCGCGAGCTGCCGGCGGCGTTGAACGGGCTGGCCGTGTAGGGGCGCCCATCCGCGGCATCGACGCCGGGATTGCGACCGAAGCCGAAGAAGCCGACCAGCGAATTGTCATAGATGAAGACACGTCCGCCCGCGGTGAGCGTCAGCTTCGAGGTCAGGTCGTAGCTTGCCTCGCCGAAGACCGCATAATCCTTGTCGACACGGTGCTGTCGGGTCAGCCACAACGTACCGGGGTAGCCGTTGACGGATACCTGCTGGCCGAGGTTCGGGATCTGATAGTCCTGGAAGATCAGGTTGCTCTGCCGCTGGTAGAAGGCACCCGCGACCAACCGGAACGGCTGGTCAACCGGTGAAGCGATGCGCAATTCCTGGCTGAGCTTCTTGAAGTGATCGCGGCCGATCACCCGCTGACGCGGGTCGATCGTGTTGCCGGCATTGTCCTGATAATAGAAATAGCCGGCAAGCCCGCCGACCGCCGAATAGAGCGAGTCATAGGCTTCGGAATAATCGGTATAGTCGCTCGACTGGACCGCGCGGCGATCGAGCAATGCACCGGCATAGGTGACGTCCCAATTGCCGAGCTGGCCCTCGATCGTCAGCGCCGCCTGCGCAAAGCGGTCGCGACGATATTCGGGGTAGAAGCGCTGCACCTCAAGGTCGCCGACCTTCGGATCGTAGCCATAGCTGCCGTGGCTGTTCTGTTCCTGATAGAGCAAGGTGGGCGTCGCGGTCCAATTGTCGTCGAGATCGATCTTGAGCGCGGCGCGGCCACCGTAGGTTTCGGTGTCGTTATAGTCCTTCTTGACGAAGGCGGCATTGTCGACGCTGATCCCGCCCGGCTGCGGCAGGAAGCGGCGCGTGCCGGGGACGTTGTCGATGAAGCCGGCGTCCTTCTGGTAGAAGCCGACCATGCGCAGCGCGACGCGCTCGCCGAACGGGATGTTGAGCATCCCTTCGCTGACGTAGCCGATGCCGCCGGAGCGCAGCATGTTCACCTCGCCATCGACACGTCCGTAGAAGCCGGCGGTGTCGGGCTTGTTGGTGATGATGCGGATCGTCCCCGCCTCGCTCGACGCGCCGTACAGCGTGCCCTGCGGGCCGGCGAGGCTTTCGATGCGGGCGATATCGTAGACATGGACGTCGAGCGTGCCGCCGATCGTCGTGACCGGTTGTTCGTCGAGATAGACGCCGACCGAGGGCAGGGAGCCCGAGTGATTGCCGTCACCGCCCGACGCGACGCCACGCATGTAGACGGTGGTGACACCCGGTTGCGACGACTGGAACGCGACCGACGGGAGCAATTGCGTGTAATCGTTGAAGTTGGAGACGTTGAGCTGGTCGAGGCGGCGCGTGCCGATCGCCTGGATGCTGATCGGGACGTTCTGAATGCTTTCGTCACGCTTCTGCGCGGTGACGATGATGTCGCCATCACTGGTGGTGGCGGTCGGTTGCTGAGACGGGGTGTCCGCGCTGGTGGTCTGGCCGGAGCCGGTTTGCGCTCCAGCGGGAGCGGCAAACGCCGCCGACACCAGCAACGGAACGAGCACGCGACGACGGAAGCTGACCACCACAACAATCCCCTTTGTTGCGACTATTTGATGACATGCTGCAGCGCGGCAGCAGTGCGGTCAATCCGGGAGAGAAACATTTTATCTTAAATGTCCGGCGTGACGAAATTGTCACGCCGACGGCGCTGTTCCCGGCGCAAGAGGATAACAGTCGATGACGTCGCCGAGCGCCTGCTCCAGCGGTTGGAGGTGCGCGGCAAATGGTCGCCATGCGCGGTCACCGCCGCGAAAGATCGGCTGTCGTACCTGCTCGGAAGAGGCCGTGCGCACCGCTCGCTCGGTGCGGTGCGATGACAGACAGGCGGGGTCGAAGGGGAGGCGGCACGCGTCGAGCAGCGCACGGATATGCGGTTCCGGCGCATCGACCAGTTGCTCGTGGATCACCCGATGGACATGGCTGGGCTGCACCGCGTCGATGTGCGCCATCATCCGCACGTAATCGCGGTAGTAATGCCCCATGTCGTCGAGCGCGTAGCTGAAGCCCTGACCGCGCGCGAAATGCTGCTTGAAGTTCGAGAAGCAACAGGCACGTGGGTCGCGCCGCGCGTCGATGATCGTGGCATTGGGCAGGATCAGCCGGATCAGGGCGACGTGCGCCCAGTTGTTCGGCAATTTGTCGACGAAGAAGGGGCGGTCGCTGCGGCGCTGGACCGCGGCGCGGCGGAGATATTCCTCGCCCAGCGTGCGGGCCTGCGCCGCAGTAATGGTCGCGAGCCCCGCGGGATAGTCGGCGATGCGGCGGGCGAGCGCGGGCAGGTCGGGCAATTCGGTCGTGCCCTCGACCAAGGGGTGACTGGCGAGGATCTGTTCGACCAGCGTCGATCCGGCGCGCGGCATTCCGAGAACGAAGATCGGGTCGTGTGCAGGGCAGCCCCAGCCGGCGCGTTCGGCAAAGAAGTCGGCGGTGGCGGTCGCGACGATCGTGTCGACGAACTGTGTCGTCTCGCTGGCGTCATAGGCGATCTGCGTCCGGCGCAGCGCATTGCCGGCGGCATAATGCGCAAAGGCGCGATCGGCGTCGCCGCGTTCCTCCCATGCCTTGCCGAGCGCGAAGTCGAGATGGAAGCGATCTTCGATCGTGATCGCCGGATCGGCAAGCGCGGTGGCCATCGCCGCGACATCCGCATCGTCGAACCGCACGGTCTTGAGGTTCGCGAGGCTCCACCATGCCTCGCCCAGCGCCGGGCGCAAGGCAATCGCGCCGCGATAGGCGGCGACGCCGTCCGCCTGTCGCCCGACCGTCTTGAGCATATGACCGTAGCTCATCCACACCTTCGGCTGCGAGGGGGCGGCGGCGAGCACGCGTTCGTAGAGCGTGATCGCTTCCTCGAACCCGCCAAGCCGGCCGAGTGCCGCGGCCTTGAGATTGGCGTGTCCGAGATGCTCTGGCTCGGCGGCGAGCAACGTGTCGAGTTCGGCGAGCGCGTCGACGGCGCGGTTCTGGCGGTAGAGTACGATCGCAAGATTGGCGCGCGCCGCGGTGAAGCCGGGTGCGAGTTCGAGCGCGCGGCGCAACAGTGTCTCGGCATCGCGATTGCGCCCGATCCGTCCGGCCAGTTCGGCGAGCATCCGGATCGCGCGGGCATCGAACGGGTCGCGCTTCAGGTAAGTGCGCAGCAACGGCTCGGCGACGTCGAGCTGATTGTCGTGGAGCGCCAGCGCGGCGTCGACTAGCAAGGCAGGGAAACGGGCAGGGTTGGGCATGGACGAACGAGCAGACCACGGCGAGGCGACCGGATCAAGCGCCAGGTCCATGGAAGGAAAAGGCGCGCTCGGCTTCTGGGGCGCGCTGGCGCTGGTGATGGGCAATCTGATCGGGTCGGGCATCTACCTGCTGCCCGCGACGCTGGCGCCGTTCGGGGCGAATGCGACCTTCGGCTGGGTGGTGACGATCGCCGGGGCGATGGCGCTGGCGTTCGTCTTCGCGCGGCTGGCGGCGGCGGTGCCGCAGGCGGGCGGACCGTATGCCTATGCCGATGCGGCGTTCGGGCCGGCGGTCGGCTTCGCGACGGCGTGGAGCTATTGGACATTGATCTGGGCGGGCAACGGTGCGGTGGCGGTCGCGGCGGTCAGCGCGCTGAGCGTCGCCATCCCGGCGCTCGCGCCCCATGCGGCGATCGCGGCGGTGGCAATGGTTTGGGTCTTCGTCGGCGTGAACGTCCGCGGCGTTGCGGCGGCGGCGCGGGTGCAGGTGGTGACGATGGTGCTCAAGCTGATGCCGCTCGCCGCGGTGGCGCTGCTCGCCGGCTGGCTGCTGCTGACCAAGGGCGGCGCGGCGGTGGTGCAGGATGCGCCGGTGCCGCTCGCCGCGGGCACGATCGCGGGCGCGGCGGCACTGACCTTCTGGGGCTTCCTGGGTGTCGAGTCCGCGACGGTGCCGGCCGACCGGATGCGGGACCCGGCACGTACCGTGCCGCGCGCGACGCTGATCGGGACTGCGGCGGTGGGCGTGATCTATCTGATCGTCTCGGGGGCGATCACCGCCTTGATGCCGCGTGCGGCGGTCACCGCGTCGCCGGCGCCAATCGCCGACTTTCTGGGAAGCGCGCTGGGTGGGGCGACCGCGCAGATCGTGGCGCTGTTCGCGACGGTGAGCGCGTTGGGCACGCTGAACGGCTTCGTCCTGCTGCAAGGCGAGGTGCCGCGGGCGATGGCGCGTGGCGGGGTGTTCCCGCGTTGGTTCGGGCATGAGAACGCGGCGGGGGTGCCGGTACGCGCGCACGTCCTGGCGGGCATGATGGTGACGGCGGTGACGCTGGCCAATTATACGCGCGGTATGGGCGACCTGTTCGCGTTCGTCGCTGCGGTGTCGCTGGCGGCGGGGATGCTCGCCTATTTCGTCAGTGCGCTGGCCGGTGTGGCGTTGCTGCGCGGCGATACGGTCGGGCGCATCGCGGGACTCGCGTCCGCGCTGTTCATCGCGTGGCTGTCCTATGGGCTCGGGCCGGAGGCGAACGCCTGGGCGTTGGTGCTGCTGCTTGCGGGCGTGCCCGTCTATTGGTGGGTCAGGCGCGTCGTCGCCAGCGGCCGATGAGGCTGCGGTCGGCAAGGATCGCCTGCGCCGCATTGTGGCCCGGCGCCCCGGTCACCCCGCCGCCCGGATGCGTGCCCGATCCGCACATGTAGAGGCCGTGGATCGGCGCGCGATAGTCGCCATGCCCGAGCACCGGCCGCGCCGACCATAATTGGTCGAGGCTCATGCGGCCGTGGAAGATGTCGCCGTCGATCAGCCCGAACTTGCGCTCCAGATCGAGTGGCGAGTGGATCTGGCGCGCGATCACCGATTTCTTGAAGTTGGGGGCGTGGCGGTCGACCGTGTCGATGATGAGGTCGGCGACTTCCTCGCGCGCGTCGTCCCAACTGCGGCCGTCCGGTAGCTGCGGCGCGAATTGCTGGCAGAACAGGCTGGCGATGTGCATTCCCGGCGGGGCGAGGCTGTCGTCGACGGTGGTGGGGAGCTTCATCTCGACGATCGGTTCTCGCGACCAGCCGTGGACCTTCGCATCGTCGAAGGCGCGGTCCATGTAGTCGAGGCCGGGGGCGATGATGATCCCGGCGGTGTGGTGCTCGGCGCGCTCCTTGCCGGGCAATACGGTGAAGTCGGGCAGTTCGCTGAGCGCGACGTTCATGCGGAACGTGCCCGAGCCGGTCTTGAACCCGGCGACGCGGCGGCGGAAATCCTCCGGCATGTCGCTGGCATCCACCATCTGTCGGTAGAGCATCGCCGGGCCGACGTTGGCGGCGACGATCGGCGCGGCGATCTCCTCGCCGCTTTCCAGCACCACGCCGGCCGCCTTGCCGCCGTCGACCAGCACGCGCGCGACCGGCGCGTCGAGGCTGATCTCGACCCCGGCATCGAGGCACGCCGCCTGCATCGCCTGCGTGATCGCGCCCATCCCGCCGACCGAATGGCCCCATGCGCCGAACTTGCCGTTCACCTCGCCGAAGACGTGGTGGAGCAGGACATAGGCCGAGCCAGGGGTCGACACGCCCGCGAAATTACCGACCACGGCGTCGAAGGCGAACGCCGATTTGACGTGGTCGTCCTCGAACCAGCCATCGAGGAAGTCGCGTGCCGATTTGGTGAAGACGTCGAGCAGGTCGCGCTGCGCGGCGATGTCGAGCTTGGCGAGCGGCCAGCCCTGTCGGGCGGCGGACACCACCTCCGCCAGACCGCCGCCGGCGTTGGGCGGGGCTTTAAGCGCGAGGTCGCGGAGCACCTGCGCGACGCGTTCCAGCGCGGCGTCATAGCGCGGATAGGCGTCGGCATCGCGACGGCTGAAGCGCGCGAACTGCTCCTGCGTGCGCTGCATTCCGCCGCCAAGCGTGAGGTAGGTGTCGGGAAAGGGGAAGAAGTTGCTGATCGTCCGCTCGATGATGCGGTAGCCGCGATCGTGCAGCTTCATGTCCGCGATCACCTTCGGTCGCAGCAGGCTGACCGTGTAGCTGGCGGTGGAGTTGCGGAAGCCGGGGTGGAATTCCTCGGTCACCGCCGCGCCGCCGACGACGTGACGGCGTTCGAGCACGCGGACCTTCAGCCCGGCACGCGCGAGATAGAAGGCGCAGACCAGCCCGTTGTGTCCGCCGCCGATGATGAGTGCGTCGTACTTTTCCGTCATCTTGCCCCCGTCGCCCCTGCGCAGGCAGGGGCCTATGTCTGTTCGTTCCGCCACGTCTTTTCGACGAGGAATGCCGTGCCTGTGTCTAACCTTGCCCAGTCACTCGACAGTCATGGGCCCCTGCCTGCGCAGGGGCGACGGGGAGTTATGTGACCAGCCCGGCGGCGGTGCGCGGTGGAGGCGGGCCTCCGGTATCCGCGCGCGGATCTTGGCGGCGAAGCTGCGCAGACACACCTCGCTCGCGCCGATCGGGCCGGCGGTGTAGCTGGACGAGGCCATGCCCTGTTGCACGAGCTCGATCAGCCAGGTGTCCTCGGCGTTGACGGTGCGGTTGATCCGCCAATTGGCGTAACGGGCGAGCTTCATCTCGCGACGCGCGTCGGGCAGCGCGAAGGTCATCTCGCGCAGCATGCACGTCGTCGGCGTCAGCGGCAGCCATTGCATGAAGTCGACCTGATCGGCGTAGATATCGAACGCCATGTTCGGCCAGAGCTTGTAATAGAGCCACAGGCGCTGGTTGGTTTCGGGCAGGTGATCGACGCGCGGCAGGTGCGTCTGATAGAAACGCTCCCACACGTTGTCGGAAGGTCGATCGACGAGCTGCCCCGACATCTTGTCGACCCAGCCCGCCGCCTCGATCGCGTAGCTCTTGCCGAACAGCCGGCTGAGCCCGTCATGGGCGACGGGGATGTGGAGGTTGTCGGAATAATTATCGCCGACATTCTTCCAGTTCACGGCCCGCGTGCGATGGCGCACGTCGCCGATCCGGCGCAGGTCGGCGAAGCGATAGGGCGCGATCTCGTGATCGTAGGGCGCCATCATTTCCGCGACGCGCGGTCCGCCGTCATCCTCGAGCCGCACGAACACGAACCCGCGCCAGCGGTCGATGTCGACCGGAACGAGCCCGCTATCCGCCATGTCGAGCGCGGGATAGTCGCGACGCATCGGCACGCCGCTCAATCGCCCGTCCAGCTCATAGGCCCAGGCATGATACGGGCACACCAATTTGCGCGCGCACCCGGCGTCACCCTCGACCAACCGCATCGCGCGGTGACGACAGACGTTGTGGAAGGCCCGGATTTCGCCGTTGCCGCCGCGCACGACCACAACATTTTCGTTCAGATACGACAGCGTTCGCCATGCGCCGGGCTGGTCGAGATCGCTCTCGTGGCACACGATCTGCCACGAGGGGCGGATGACGCGCGCGCATTCGAGCGCGAAAAACTCCGGATCGGTGTACAGCCAACCGGGCAGGCTCCAGTCGGCATCGGGATCACGATCATGCAGCTCGGCCGGACGGAGCATAGGAGGTTCTCGCGTGCTTGTTGCACGAACGTATAACAAGGTGCAGCGTTGAGCAAGCGCGCAAGTCCCGACGATCGTCGCCGCGACCTGATCGAGGCGACGGTGCGCGTGCTCGCGGAACGCGGCGCGGCGGGCGCGTCGGTGCGGACGATCGCCGCGGCGGCGAACGTGTCGCCGGGATTGGTGACGCATCATTTCGGCGGAGTCGATCGACTGGTGGCCGCCTCTTACGATCATGTCGCGGCGCAGGTCGCGACGGCGCTGGAGGCGGCGGTCGAGGCAGAGGAAGCGCGCCACGCGCGCGATTGGCGGCCTATGTCGCGGCCAACTTCGCTGCGCCGATCGCCGATCCGGCGCTGCTCGCGACGTGGCTGGCGCTATGGAGCCTGGCGCGGGGTGACGTGGCGATGCTGGCGCGGCATGAACATCATTATGCGGATTTTCGGGCGCGGTTGGAGGACTTGCTTGCCGAGTGTGGCGTGGCGCCCGCGCGGGTGCGGCTGGCGGCGATCGGGGTTACCGCATTGGTCGATGGCTTGTGGCTGGAGTTGTGCCTGTCGCCCGACAGCTTCTCCGCCGAAGAGGCGCGGCAGATCGCGGCGGCATATCTGGCGGGGTTGTGAAGTGAGATCATCAAGGACGTTGGTCAAACATCCTGATCGTCATTACGAGCGTAGCGACGTAAGCTAGGGCGTCCTGATCCGGCTCTGGATTGCTTCGCTACGCTCGCAATGACGAACCCGTCACTTCGACAGATCGGTGAACAGTGAGTCGTAATAAGCGATGCCGAGCGCGATATTGTCGATCGGGGTACGCTCGTTGAGGCCGTGGCTGAAATCGTCCGATTCCTTGATGAAGGTCGGGCTCGCGCCATAGCTGGGGACGTGGTGATAGCGGAACCACATGCTGTCGCTCGCGCCCGCCGACATGCTGGGAAATACCGGCACGCCCGGCCGGGTCTTGGCGATCGCCTTGGTCACTGCGGCAACGAAATCGGGGCGCATCGGCGAGGCGTCGTTGGGGACCGAGCCCTCGCTGACGTCGCGGATCGTGAGCTTCGGCTCGGCGGCGACCTGCTTGAGCGTCACCATCACGTCGGCCGGTTTCACGCCGGGGAAGATGCGGCAATTGATGTTCGCGGTCGCGCGCTGCGGCAGCGCGTTCAGCGCATGGCCGCCATTGATCATCGTCGCGACGCAGGTGGTGCCGATCTGGCCGACATAGGCGGGGTCGGCGGCGAGCGTGGCGATCGCTTTCTCGTCCTTCGGATTGGCAGCAAAGGCGCGCATCGCTGCGGCGAGCGCGCCGCTTTTCTGCTTCGCCGCTTCCTGGAAGAACTTCTTGGTAAGGTCGGACAGTTGTGGCGTGAAGCGGTAGTTGCCGATCCGCACCAGCGCCGCCGACAGTTGATTGATCGCGTTTTCGGGGCGCGGGGCCGAACTGTGTCCACCGGGGTTGGTGACGGTCAGTTCGAAATCGGCATAGGTCTTTTCCGCGCCGTTCCAGGTGAAGAACTGCGCGCGGCCATCTTCGCCAAGCCGTCCGCCGCCGCCATCGATGTTGATGACCAGCTCGGCGTTCTTCAACTGCTCCGCGATGAGCGCGCTGGTCTTCATGCGCGTTTCCTCATCGCCGGAGAATTCGAGCACGATGTCGCGACGCGGACGATAGCCGGCGCGCTTCATCTGCAACAAGGCCGCGATCGTCACCGCGGCGTCGAGCTTCATGTCGGTCGCGCCGCGGCCGTAGAGATAGCCGTTCTCGATCACCGGAGTGAACGGATCGCGCTGCCAGTCGGCGGGCTTCGCCTCGACGACGTCGATATGGCCGGAGATCACCAAAGGCTTGGCGGCGCGGTCGCTGCCCGGCCACCGTGCGATGAGGTAGGCGGTGTCGTCGACGGGGGTGACGGTGACGTCGGTGATTCCGCCCGCGACCAGCACCGACTTCAGATAGGCGGCGAGCTGCGGGGTCTGGTTGCCCGGGCCGGCGACGCTGCGGAAGGCGATCGCCCGCTTGGCGATGTCGAGCGCCTGGGTTTCCGCGGCCGATTTTGCATGGAGCGCGGAGGTGGGCGCGACACTGAGCAACGTGGCGCCAAACGCAAGACGAACCCAATTACGCTTCATAATGTTTTCCCCGCCATGCTTTCGCGGACGCTAGGCCGCTCAAGCGAAAAGGCAACCTGCTTGCCGCCGTTGTCTGCGTCACCCGCCGATCGGCATCCCCGGCGGGATTGCCGGGACCGACCGTTTGGTGGGCGCAAGGGCGCGCTCGAGGGCAGTCGTGTCGCCGAGCAGGCGCGCTACGCCTTGAGCCCATGGATCGCGCTTGTCGCGCCCGAACCGCTCGCGCAGCCCTTCGAGCGCTCCGTCGAGCCGCAGCGCCACGTCCGGCGTGGTGGCGGGCGCGCGCGCGGCGGAGGCGATCGCGAGTATGGTGCGCAGGGCGATCCGCTGTGTCACCGCATCGTCATGGCGCATGATGATGTCGCGGGTGAGGCGGTCGAGCAACGTGTTCACACCGGGCAGCGCTTCGTCGGCTGCGTGCTGGAGGTGGAGGCGGGTGAGGCGTGTCGGGGCGAGCAGGGTTTCCAGCGTCACCTGCGCCGCGACGTCGGTTGCCACGAGCGGATCGAACACCGCGCCACCGGCGGTGTCGAGCACCTCGCTGTCGTATTGCGGATCGGCGTTGCCGTTGACGCCGGACGATAATGTCAGGGCGAGCGCGGGCGGCACCGTCAGTGCTGCGGGTGACAGCGTCGCGAGCAGCGCGTCGAGCGCCTCGGCTTGTTCCGCTGCGCTTCCGCGGGTCGGCGCGGGGGCGCTGTCGCCGGCCGTCGCGTAGCTATAATGTACCCCGCCCAAGGTTTTGCCAATCGCGGCAACGGCGTAGCGGTGGAACAGCCACACCGGAACGAAGCTGCGGCGCAGGTCGGAAAGCGGCGCACCGGCGTGGAGCACGCCGGGGCCGAAGCGCGCGAGGGCAACGCGGCGCACTGCCATGACGTGCGCAAGGTCGGCCGGTCCGTCGTCGCCTTCGGTCCACATGCTGTCGCCGGGGACGGCGAGGCTTGCGTCGCGGCCATCGATATCAGTGAGATAGCGCATCCCGGCACGTTGCGCGGCGTCGGCCTTCGCCGCGGCGGCGGCGTCCGGATCGGTGCCGGCGGCGGGCTGGCCATAGAGCCAGTCGACCGTGAACTTGTCCCACTTGCCGATCCCGGTTGCGTAAGCATCGGAAAGGTCGATCAGAATCACCGTTCAGCGCGACCTTGGCGAAGGGATAGTCCATGACCGATGCGCGCCCTTGCGTGCTGGCCGCGAAGTTGTGGGAGAAGCCTAGCGCGTGTCCGACCTCGTGCGCACCCAGCTGACGAATCCGGGCCAAGGCGACGCGGACCGGGTCGTTGGCGGTGCCCTTGTTTTCCTCCGCGGTGCCTACCAATGCCTCGAAAATAACGATGTCCTGGCGAAGACGGAGGCCCTCCAGGACGACATTGCCCTTGATGATCTCGCCCGTGCGCGGATCGGTGACACCGCCGCCGTACGACCAGCTTCGCGTCTGGCGCTCGTTCCAGTTGACGACATTGTAGCGCACGTCCTGCGGGTCGGCGTCGGGCGGGAGCACGCGCGCCGCGAAGGCGTCGATATAGCCGGCGGCGTCGAACGCCTGGTTCCACCACGCGACGCCCTCGATCAGTGCGGTGCGGATCGGCTCGGGCGCCTTGTTGTCGATGTAGAAGACGATCGGCTTGCGCACGCGCGAGCGCGCCGCGCCGGGATCAAGCTTCTCGATGCGGAAGTGGTTGGCATATTGCTGCAAGACGGGGGCGCCGAGCGGCGTGTTAAATTCGTAGACCGGGGTGGCGAAGGTGCCCGACCGAATATCGAAGCGGCGCGGGACGAAGCCGGGGGCGGGCAATCGGATCAGCGAGTGGTGGACGGTGAAGCTCACCTGACGCCCGTCGGGCGCGATCGTGTCGACCTCCTTGCCGGGCGTCTCCGACGCGTAGGTCTGCACCGCCTCCATTTCGATGTTGTCAGGGAACGCCTTGACCGAGCCAGGGTCGACCGCGCTGAGCGCGTCGATCAACTTGAACCCCTTCGCCTCGGCCTTGAGGCGGTCGGCGAGCCGCATCGTGTCGCGGAGCAGGAACGGCGCAAGATCGACCGTCACCGTGCCGTCGGGGGCGGATGACGCGACATCGAGCATCGCGATCGTGCTGAACGGGAAATCGGCGCTGGCGCCGCGCCGTTCGAGCGCGTCACCTGAGGACCGGTAGCGCGGGTTCTCGAACACGACGGCGACCTTTTTGCCGAGCCGCCGGAAGGCCAGCAACTGCGTGTCGCCGACCATGCCGTGATCGATGCGGATCGGCGCGGAGCCGAGCCCGGTCTTGAGCGCGGTGGCGTAGAGGAAGCGGCCCGACATGCCGTCGGCGTCAGGGCGGGGGAGCGTGACCAGCACCTTGCCGCTATCCCGCTCGACCGTCACCGGCAGCAGCGTGGGTGTGGCCGCGACGGTGGCGCGCTGCTGCGCGGTGGCCTGCACGGCTGCCGCGCTGGCAGCGATGAGGAGCGACACGCGCAGCGCGCGGCGGAGACGGTCAAAATGAGTCATGCGGCCCCTTTGTTTTGCAGTCGCGAAGAACGCTAACACAGATGTCATTGCGCATCCCGCCTCTTTCGATCACTCTGCCGGCGCAAATTGATGCTTTCGAACAATCCAAAGGGGGTTTGGCGATGGATTTCATCTCGACTGACCTGGATCAGACCGACTGCCGGCTGCTTGGCGAACTCTCGATCGACGGACGGATGTCCGATGTCGCGCTCGGCGAGCGCGTGAATCTGTCGAGCACCGCGACGGCGCGGCGGCGCAAGATCCTGGAAGAGCGTGGATTGATCGCAGGCTATACCGCCAGCCTCGATCTCGATCGGCTCGGCTATGGGATCATGGTGCTGGTGTCGATCGAGCTGAACTCGCAGGCGGAGCAGGCGCTGATCGAATTCGAAGAGGCGGTGATGCAATGCCCGTCGATGAGCTTTTGCAGCTTCGTTTCCGGCGACACCGATTTCGTGATGATGGTGCATGTGCGTTCGTTCAACGATTACGATCGCGTCTATCGCAGCGAACTGTCGCGGCTGCCGTATGTCGCCAAGATCCGCAGCAGTTTCATCATGCGGCAGGTCGCCCGGCGTGGCGTGCCGCCAGTGGTGTTCGAGCGGTAGTGGCTCAGTAGTCTGGATCGCTAAGGGTTTAGCGAGCCCGTGGGGCTCGCGCGCTCGCGGTGCGAGCGCACACCCTCACCCTGCTCCGACTAAGTCTTCGCTGCGCGAAGCCCAAGTCTGCGCAACCCTCTCCCCTCGGGGAGGAGAGAGGGCAGGGAAGCACCATTAAACAGCACCGAAACGGACCCTTTGCTTGATTTGTAATTGATCGAGGCTGTTCGCGATGAAAATCATCACGTCTCAGCCAAAGTGGCGTGAATTTTCCGAGGATCGCCCACCCCCTTACGTGCAAGCTTATAACCATCGAAGCGGTTGCTGGCGCATTAATGTTGCGCAAGGCGCTGCCGAGGGACGGTTGCACTCGCTAAACGCGGGGCAGGTCCGGTCGCATGTATGGCGCCGTGAAGGCGCACCGGCCGTGACGATTGAGACCGGGGAGAGCGATGCCAGCGAGGCTGGTCGATTCTTCTCGGGGGTGTGCGGACATGCAGATATCATCAGCGACGGCGCAGCGACGGCGTTACACGATCCGGCTCGCCAGAATGCTGCTGCTCGGAACGACGGCGACGGCGTGGGGCGGCGTCGCGGCGGCGCAAGTGCCCGTATCTTACGCAGCGCCGCAGCCGGCCGACGTTGCAACCGACACCGCTCCGGCCGACCCGATGGCGGTGCAGGATACCGGGGCCGACCCCGCCCCCGACGACATCGTGATCACCGGCAGTCGCATCGTCCGCGACGGATATAGCGCGCCGACCCCCGTTACCGTGCTGGGCGCAGCCGAACTGGCCGCGCAGCGCCCCGCCAACGTCTCCGACTTCGTCAACCAACTGCCGTCGATCGCGCAGGGCAGCACCGCGGCGAACAGCTCGGGCTCGCTGTCGAACGGCCTTGCCGGGATCAACTCGGTCAACCTTCGCGGGCTTGGCGCGGGACGGACGCTGGTGCTGCTCAACGGGCAACGATCGGTCGCCTCCGCGGTCAACGGCGTGGTCGACGTGAACACCTTCCCGCAGGACCTGATCGAGCGCGTCGAGGTGGTGACCGGCGGCGCGTCGGCGCAATATGGCTCTGACGCGGTCGGCGGTGTCGTTAACTTCGTCCTCGACGAGAAGTATCGCGGGATAAAGGTCGCTGCCGACACCGGCATCACGGAGCGCGGCGACGGCCACAATTACCGGTTCTCCGCGACGGTCGGCAAGTCGCTGGCGGATGACAGGCTGCACTTGCTCGCCAGCGCCGAATATTATCATCAGGACGGCGTCGCCACGATCGCGCGCGACTGGAACGATCGCGGTTATTTCCAGATCAACAATCCGGCCTACACCTCCACCAACGGCCTGCCGCAGCGGCTGGTCGGCGAGGGCTTCGGCCCGGCGACCTATACCGCGGGCGGGCTCGTTACGTCGGGGCCGTTGCGCGGCACCTATTTCCTTACGCCCGGCACCACCGGGCAGCTCAATTACGGTATTACCAACGCGACGTCCTCCCCGTGGATGATCGGCGGCGACTGGCGCACCACGCTCGCCGGACACGTCGGCACCAATTCATTGTTGCCGAACGAGAAGCGCATCAGCCTCTTCTCGCGGGTCGGCTTCGACCTGGCCCCCGACGTGCAGATTTACGGCCAGGTATCGTTCAACCGATATGAAGGGCAGAGCTTCTACCAGCAGACGCCGAGCACCGGCGTCACGATCCGCGCCGACAACGCCTACCTGCTCACGCAATTTCCCGATGTCGCCGCGCGCATGGCGGCGGCGGGTGTCTCGACGCTGTCGATCGGCACCTCCAACGCCGGCTTTCCCGTACCCGGCAGCGACAATCGTCGCGACGTTTATCGCTATGTCGGCGGGGCGAAGGGCAAGTTGAGCGTGTTCGACCGCAGTTGGTCGTGGGACGTCTATTACCAGCACGGCCTCACCAAGTCGCACGAGGAACTGACCAACACCTGGAACAACGCGCGCATGGCGCTGGCGCAGGACGCGGTGCTGTCGGGTGGCCAGATCGTCTGCCGCTCGACGCTGACCAGTCCGGGCAATGGCTGCGTGCCGATCGACCGGCTGGGGATCGATGGCCCGTCCGCTGCGGCGCTTGGCTACATCTACGGGACGGCGCAGCCGCAGCGCGACCAGTCGATCCAGCAGGATGTGGCGTCGGCGAGCATGAGCGGCACGCTGTTCGACCTGCCCGGCGGCGCGGCGGCGATCGCGTTCGGCGGGGAATGGCGCAAGGAACAGATCGACGGCCGCGTCGATCCGCAATTCAGCTCGGGCTGGCTGTACGGCAATTACCTGGTCAACCGCGGCGACTATAACGTGAAGGAGGGCTTCGTCGAAGTCGACCTGCCGCTGTGGAAGGGGCTGACGGTCAACGCCGCCGGGCGCTACACCGATTATTCCACGTCGGGTTCGGTGTTCACCTGGAAGGCCGGCGCGACGTTCGAGCCGATCCCGGACATCAAGTTCCGCGGCACCTATAGCCGCGACATCCGCGCGCCAAATCTGCAGGAATTGTTCGCCGCGGGGACGGCGCGTACCAACACCGTGATCCTCCCGGCCAACGCGCCCGTCATGGGATCGCAGCAGTTCCTCGAGAATACGATCGGCAACCGCGCGCTCGATCCCGAGAAGGCGAAGAGCTGGACGGTCGGTGCGGTGACGACGCCGCGCTTCCTGCCCGGCTTCACCGCTTCGTTCGACTATTACGATATCCGCATCAGCGATGCCATCGGGACGATCACGGCGCAGAACACGGTCGATTTTTGTTATTCCGGCACGACGCGCTATTGCGACAACATCGTCTACACCGGCGGTGCGCTCAGTTCGATCATCATCCAGCCGTTCAACTTTGCCAGCCAGGTCGAGAAGGGCTTCGACATTGCGGTGAGCTATCGCCGCGACCTTGCCGAGATTTCCTCCTCGCTACCCGGCCGTCTGACGATCAATGGCGCGGTGACGCATTATATCGAGAACGTCATCGACAACGGGATCTTCCCGATCGATTACGCCGGGGTCAATGGCGGCAGCCTGTCGGGGACCTATTCGTCGCCGAGCTGGCGCTACCGCGTCAGCGCCTTCTACGAGGTCGATCCGTTTACGCTCAACCTCGTCGGTCGCGGGTTCGGCGCCGGCGTGTACGGCAACGATTATATCGAGTGCACCAGCGGCTGCCCGACGTCGACGACGCGATATCGCACGATCAACGACAACGATATCGGCGGCGCCTTCTACCTCGACGCCTCGCTGGGCGTGAAGCTGCGCGCGGGCGACCGCGAGGGATCGCTGACGTTCATCGTCACCAACCTGCTCGACAAGCAGCCGCTGCTCGTCGGCAATGGCCCCGACGGCAACAACACGCCCGCTTATCCGCAAACGTCGCGCAGCCTCTACGACGTGCTCGGGCGCAGCTTCCGCGTCGCCTTCACCATGAACTTCTGACCGCCGAAACCAACGGGAGATACGATATGACGAGGTTCCGCAACGCCGTGACCGCGCTGCTGCTCGGTACGCTGATCGCACCGCAGGCGGCGCTGGCGCAGGCCGGCAAGGCGCTGAAGCGCGAGGCCGAGGAGAAGGTCGATGCGCAGGCCAAGGACATCCAGGTGATGGTCGACCAGGTGTTCAGCTATGCCGAGCCCGGTTTCCAGGAGGTGCGCACGTCCGCCTATCTCGAAGATGTGCTGGAGAAGGCGGGCTTTACCGTGACGCGCGGCGTCGCGGGCATCCCGACCGCGTTCACCGCGACCTGGGGCGAGGGTGGGCCGCTGATCGCGTTGGGCAGCGATATCGACGGGCTGCTGGGCGTGTCGCAATATCCGGGTATGGCCGAGGCCAAGGCGATGGTCGAGGGCGGTCCCGGTCACGGCGAGGGTCACAATGCCGGGCTGCCGCTGGTGATCGCGGCGGCGATCGCGACCAAGTCGGTGATGGAGAAGCACCACATTCCCGGGCGGCTGATGATCTGGCCGGGCGTTGCCGAGGAGCTGCTCGCGACCAAGGCCTATTACGTTCGCGACGGGCTGTTCAAGGGCGTCGACGCCTGCATCTTCACGCACGTCAGCAGCGAGTTCGGCACCGCTTACGGCGACTTCGGGATGAACGGCATGGTGTCGGTCGAGTATCAGTTCAAAGGCAAGACCGCGCATTCGGCGGGGATGCCGTGGGAGGGGCGCTCGGCGCTCGACGCGGTCGAGTTGATGGACACCGCGTGGAACTTCCGGCGCGAGCATCTGCCCGTCACGCAGCGTTCGCACTATGTCATCACCGATGGCGGCGGGCAGCCGAACATCGTGCCGGCGACGGCGGCGGTCTGGTATTATTTCCGCGACCGCAGCTTCAGCGCGATTAAGTCGATGTTCGAGACGGGCAACGAGATTTCGGAGGCCGCCGCCAAGTCGACCGGTACCACCGTCACTCACCGCGTGCTCGGTTATGCTGCGCCCAATTTCGGCAACAAGCCGATGGCCGAGGCGGCCTATGCCAATATCGCCGCAGTCGGGATGCCGCGCTGGTCGGCCGACGACCAGATCTTCGCCAAGGCGGTGCAGCAGGCCAACCAGCGCAAGGTCGAACCGCTCAAGGCCAAGGTGAGCGACCTGTCGACCCCCGAAAACCGCCCGCAGTCGATCGGCGGCGGGTCGGACGACATCGGCGATATCATGTGGGCGGTGCCGACGATCACGATCCGCTTCCCCTCCAATGTGCCGAACATGATCGGCCACCATCTCACCTCGGCGATGGCGATGGCGACCCCGATCGCGCACAAGGGCGCGGTGGCCGGCGCGAAGGCGGTGGCGATGACGGTGCTCGACCTGATGACCTCGCCCAAGTTGCTGGTGCAGGCCAAGAGCTATTTCAACGACGTGCAGTTGAAGACCGACACTTACGCGCCGCTGATCACGGCGCAGGACAAGCCGGCGATCTGGCTGAACGAGAAGATCATGCGCGAGATGCGGCCGCAGCTCGAGAAATTCTATTACGATCCGGCGAAATATCCCAGCTATCTCCAGCAGCTCGGGATCACCTATCCGAATGTTGCAGCGCCGGTTGCGTCGGCGGCACAATAAAGGCGCACGGCACGCCACCCTCATTGCGCGGGCGTGGCGTGCCGACGTTCTTTTCCGGGATATCTCTGGCGCTTGCCGTCGTTACATCGTGTACTCTGCGCACGGCGGAGCGCGAGGTGCGGGAATGAGCGAGAAGATCACGAGGCGTGCGAGCCTGGCCGGGGCGGTTGCCCTTCCTTTCGCGCTATCCGGCAATGCCCCGGCAGCCGAGGTCGGGCTCGATGCGGTGGCGCGGGGACGGGGGATGCGGTTCGGATCGGCCTTGTCGGCGCGGGCGCAGGGGGCGTCGATGGACAACCCGGCCTATGCCGCGCTGCTGCGCGCCGATTGCGGGCTGCTCGTCGCCGAAAACGAGATGAAGTGGCAGCACCTCAGGCCGGCGCCGGGCAAGTTCGACTTCGCCGCGTTCGACCGCATCATGGCGTGGGGGACGGCGAACCACATGGCGGTGCGGGGCCACAACCTGCTGTGGCAGCGCCGTAAGTGGATGCCGGTCTGGCTGGAGAAATACGACTTCGGCGCGCGCCCGGCCCGCGCTGCAGCCGACATTCTCGTCGAACATATCACGACGGTGACAAAGCGGTACGGCAAGCGGATCGAGAGTTACGACGTGGTCAACGAAGCGGTGACACCGGAAACCGGCGCGCTGGAGGAAACTGCGCTGAGCCAGGCGATGGGCGGTACGGAGGCGACGCTCGACCTCGCTTTCCGTACCGCGCACGCGCAGGCGCCGCATGCCGAGCTGGTCTATAACGATTACATGAGCTGGGAGCCGGGCAATGCCGCGCACCGGGCCGGGGTGTTGCGGTTGCTGGAAGGGTTCCGGCGACGCGGGGTGCCGGTCCATGCGCTGGGCGTGCAGTCGCATATCGTGACCGCCGGTCCCGATACGAGCGGCAGTGCCCGCGGCTATGAGCGCAACTGGCGGCAGTTCCTGGATGCGGTGACGGGCATGGGATACCGGCTGCTGATTACCGAGCTGGACGTGCGCGACAACGGCTTGCCGGCAGATCCGGCGGTGCGCGACCGCGGGGTTGCGGATTACGCGCGACGCTATCTCGACGTCATGTTCTCCTATCCGCAGCTTCGCGACGTGGTCGCGTGGGGGCTGTGCGACCGGTTCAGCTGGATCGGTCCGTTCGAGCCGCGCCCGGACAAGGCGGCGCGGCGGCCGTGTCCCTATGATGCCGATTACCGCGCCAAGCCATTGCGCGCGGCGATTGCGGCCGCATTTGCGAGGGCGCCGGCGCGGGGGACGTGAAGGATGGGGGGCTGTCTCGGTGAGACACGACCCCACCGCCGGCCCCTCCCTGAAGGGGAGGGGGCTCATTATCCTGCTTTAGTAATTGGCGCGCAGGATGACCGAGAAGCGGCGGTCGTTCGTGAAGTACGAACGGGGCGCCAGATCGTCGGAGCCGCCCTTGTACGCCTGAAGCAGCTTCGTGGTCGTGTTGGTCAGGTTCACACCCTGCACGCCCAGCTTTACGTAGCGATTGATGTTGATGAAGGCGGAGGCGTCGAGCTGCCCGGTCGCGTCGTTGAAGATCGACGTGTACGGGAAGATCACGTCGGCGGCGGTCAACAGGAACCGCGAGCGCCAGTTATATGCGGCGCGCAGCGAGATCGGTCCCTTTTCGTAGAAGGCGGTCGCGTTGAAGTTATGCTTCGACAAGCCTTCCAGCGGCAGATTGCCCTTCGGGATCGTCGATCCCGACGACGGCGTACCACCGTTCAGGAACGAGTTGGGAAGCCCCGAACTGTCGATGAAGGTGTAGTTGCCGTTGAAGCCGAGCCCGTTGAGGAAGCCGGGCAGGAAGTCGAAGGTCTGCTGATAGGCGACTTCGAATCCCTTGATCTTGCCCTTGCCGGCATAATTGGCGGGACCACGCGCCTGAATGTTCTGCGTGATGCCGTTGTTGGTGACCGAACGATTGACGAGCGACTGGTAGAAGAAGCCGTCGACGCTTTTGTAGAAGGCATCGATCGACAACTGGCCGACGCGCGCGAAATACCATTCGAGCGTGGCGTCGAACTGCCAGGCGGTGGCCGGCTTCAGATACGGATTGCCGGCGTTGATCGTGACGGTGCCCGATCCCGGCTCCAGCGCGTAGGTCACGTACGGACGGATGTTCGCGAAGTCGGGGCGGGTGAGCACCTTCGATCCGGCGAGGCGCACGATCAGGTCGCGCGTCACGCCAAGCTTCAGGTTCGCGCTCGGCAGGAAATAGCCATAGCTGTTGCTGAAGAACGCCGGCTGCGAGGCATAGCCATCGGTCGCGAAGGTGCGCAGTCGGTTGTATTCGGTCGCGCCGAGATTGCAGACGCCGCCGGGCTGGGTGACCTGCACCGTTCCATCGGGCAACTGCCGCGACGTGGCGACGCAGCGGGTGGAGAACGGATCGGCGACGCCGAGTTCGCTGCGGTTTGGTACGGCGGTTTCGGTGCGCGAATTCACCGTCGTGCGGACATAGCGCACGCCGATGTTACCGGAGACGCGAACGTCACCGAACAACGGCTCGTTGTTGCCGAACTGCAGCATTGCATAAGCGGCGGAGTCCATCTGGCGAACGTTCGACACTTCGGACGGAAGGAAGGCCGTGCCCGGGATCGCGCCTGTCCGCTGCCCCGCCCCGACGAACCGGTTGGTCGCCGTGGCACCGTTGGTGTTGCGCCAGATATCGTTCTGGGTCTGGAAGAAGCTGACCGCAGAGTTGTAGTCGTTGATGAGGTCGCCGTTGTAGAAATAGGCGCTCGGCGGCGCAGAGGTTTGGCCACGGTAGAAGTTGTTGAACGAGTAGAGCGAAGACTTGCTGGCGTCGCCCTGGTTGAAGGTGACCGGCGCACCCGACCAGATCTCGCTGATCGCGCCCCAGTTATACGCGGTGTAGCGCACGTCCTGCGTACGCTCGGCATAACGCGCGCCGAACTTGACGCGCTGCAGGAAGTCGCCGTCGTCAAACTTGTAGGCGAAGTCGCCCTTGACCTGATATTCCTCACCGACGCTGTGTTCGATGTGATCCATCGCCGCGCGCCAGAACTGGAAATCGCGGCTCGCGAAATATTCGCTGTCCGTGGCTGCGGCCATCGCCGGATTGGGCGTCGCCCAATTGGCGGCGAGCGTCAGCGGCTTGTGCGGGATGACATTGGGTAGCTTGCCGGTCAGGTCAACCTCGCTGTCCGCGAAGGTTGAGCCGAAGACGCTGAGATCGGTGACGTCGTGCTTGGCATAGGTATAGTCGACGTCGAGCCCGATCGACCAATGGTCATCCGGATTGATCTTGAGATTGAACCCGGCGTCCTTGACGAGATTCTCGTCATAGACCTGCCGCCGTGACAGCGATTGCTGCGCGCCGCCCGATGGCACCGTCGTCGTGGGCGAACCGCTTGAGGCCGTGCGCCAGCCCGCGCCCGGCAGCGTGATGAACCCGCTCTGGAACAGGCCATTGCTGTCGTAGACGTAGTTCGGATAGGCGCCGCCGGCCGGATTGTAGCCGTTGCCGCGCTGATTGTTGCCGAACACAAACTGGCCGGAGCCGTTCAGCTGGCACTCGGCGCGCGTCGTGGCGTTGCCGGCGCCGTTGACCGGCCCATTGCTGTTCTGCTGACAGCCGGCGGGATAGGTGCTGTATTCCGAAAGGTCGGGCGCGGTTTCGAACGTGTGTTCACCCCAGGCATTGCTGGAATGCGTGCGCAGGAATTGCGCGGTGAAGGTCGTGCGCTCGTCGTTGCTCTGCCACTGTACCGCCAGCGCCTGGCCATCGCGCTTACGGTCATAATCCTGGCTGCGGAACTGGCCGCCGATCGGCGCATAGGCGATCGCGGTCGGATCGGCGAAGCCGTCCGCGCCGGGCGTGCCGGCATTGCCGCAGACGTTGGCGGGATTGGGGAAGTTCCCGCCGCCGACGCCCGTCACCGAGCCCGGAAGCAGCGTGTTCGAGTCGGTGATGCCGGGCAGCTGGTTGCGGCAGGTGACCGTGGTGTTGGTGCCGGTGCCGGTCGCCGCCTGGACGCCGTCGCGTGTCTGGAAGTTGGTGACCTGAATACCGTCGGCACGGCTCTTGAGCCGCGAGTAAGAGGCGTTGGCGAGGAAGCCGAAGCGACCGATCGGCGTCTCCCACGTATTCGATACGAGCAGCGAGCCGGTCGGCGCCCACTTCTTGGCGAAGTCGCCGTAGTTCGCCTCGACGCCGCCACCGATGTGGAAGCCCTTGTTGTCGAAGGGCTTGCGCGTGTTGAGGTTGACGGTACCGGCGAGGCCGCCCTCGACCAAGTCGGCGGTCGCGTTCTTGTAGACCTCGACCGAGCCGAGCAGCTCGGAGGGCACGTCGGCAAAGTTGATCGCCTGGCCACCGATGCCGGCCGAGAAGGTGTCGCGGCCGTTGAATTCCGAGCGCACGAAGTTGAGGCCGCGAACGTTGACGCCCGAGCCTTCGACCGAGAAGTGATCCGGGTCGTTGTTGCCGGCGAAGCGGTTGATCGACACGCCGGGGACGCGTTGCAGCGCCTCGGTCACCGAACGGTCGGGAAGCGCACCGATATCCTGTGCGGTGATCGCGTCGACGACGGTGTCGGAATTGCGCTTGATCGCCTGTGCGTTGGCAAGGCTCTGGCGGATGCCGGTAACGACGACGTCGTTATCGCCCGCCGCATCGCTGGCGGGGACGTTGCCGGTCGATTGTGCGGCGGGATCACCACCGGGGGCGTTGACCGAGGCCGCGGCGCCGGCGGTGTTCTGGCCGCTGGCGGCACCGGTCTGTGCGAAGGCTGGTGCGCTCAACGCGAACACGCACATCGCGGTCGCGGATACGCCAGCAAGGATCGCCTTGTTGCGAGTCCGGGTATGGGCCCCGCGCGCGAGCAAAATCCCGTCGACCATCGTCAAATCCCCACCTAATTTCACACCTGAACCGATGTCTCATCACCAACATGGTGCGGCATCTTAGGTCCTTGGGTACGACCGTCGTGGTACTAACGCAAGACAGTTTGTTTGCGCTAACAGCGATATTTCTTCGGCGGCGGAATGACGGTTCCGGCCGAGGGAAATCACGGTATGACGAGGGTCGCGGGAACACGTACGAGCGTGTCATTGTGGGATAGGATGGATGGAGCGGGCAGCGAAACAGCGGGTGGTGGTCGTCGGCGGGGGCACCTCCGGCTGGATGACCGCGGCGGCGCTGGCGAAGCTGCTGCCGACTCGCTGTTCGGTAGAGCTGGTCGAATCGGAGGCGATCGGGATCATCGGCGTCGGCGAGGCGACCTTGCCGCACATTCGCGCCTTCAACGAACGGCTTGGCATCGTCGAGGCGGAGTTCATGGCGGCGACGCGCGCCACCTTCAAGCTGGGGATCGAGTTTCGCGACTGGGGGCGGATCGGCGACAGCTACATCCATCCGTTCGGCACGTTCGGGCGCGGCAGCGGCGCGGTGCAATTCCACCATTATTATACGCGGCTGTTGCGCGCCGGGGTGGCGTTGCCGCCGATCGAGACATTCTCGATGGCCTGTTCGCTGGCGCGCGCGAAGCGCTTTGGTCAACCGTCGGGCGACGGGCAGCAGATCGCCTCGACGTTCGGCTACGCCTATCAATTCGATGCGGTCGCCTTCGCGCCTTACCTGCGCCGCTTCGCCGAGCAACTCGGCGCGCGGCGGACCGAGGGGCGGATCGTCGCGGCGGAGCGCGAGGCGGAAAGCGGCGACGTCACCGCGCTCGTGCTCGACGACGGGCGGCGGGTCGAGGGTGATCTGTTCGTCGATTGCTCGGGCTTTGCCGCGCTGCTGATCGGGAAGGAGCTGGGCGAACCGTTCGAGGATTGGTCGCGCTGGTTGCCCGCCGATCGCGCGGTGGCGATGCCGTGCCGCACCGAAACCTCGGTGACGCCCTATACCAGCGCGGTGGCGATGCCGTCGGGGTGGCGGTGGCGGATCCCGCTCCAGCATCGCACGGGCAATGGCTATGTCTTCGCGAGCGATTTCCTGTCGGAGACGGAAGCCGCCGATGCGCTGACCGCGGTGGTCGAGGGGGAGCCGCTGGTCGCGCCGCGCACCTTGCGGTTCAAGGCGGGGCGGCGGGCGCGGAGCTGGTCGGGCAATGTCGTGGCGATCGGGCTGGCTTCGGGGTTCCTCGAACCGCTGGAGTCGACGAGCCTCTATCTGGTGCAGCAGGCGATCACCGCATTGGTGGAGCTGTTTCCGGAACGCGCGATCTCGGCGGTCGATCGCGACGAGTTCAACCGGCTGATCAACATGGAATATGACCGGGTCCGCGACTTCCTGATCCTGCATTATCATGCGACGGAGCGCGATGACTCGCCGTTCTGGAACTATGTCCGGACGATGCCGATCCCCGACAGCCTCGCCGAGAAGATGGAGCTGTTCCGCCGGCGCGGGCGGGTGGTGAAATATCGGGAGGGTGCGTTCCTCGATGCCAGCTGGGTGTCGGTCTATCTCGGCCAGCGCGTCGTGCCGGTCGGCACCGATCCGCGCGCGGACGGGCCGTCGCTCGACAGTCTGGTCGCCGGGCTGGAGCGGATGCGCGGCGAGATCGCCGCGGCGGTCGGCGCGATGCCCGATCACGCCGCGTTCCTGGCGCACTATTGCCCGATGCCGGCGGCGGCGTGACGATGCTCGACGGGCCGATCCGGCACATCGCGGTCGTGGGGGGCGGCATCGTCGGCTGGTCGGCGGCGGCGGCGCTGCGGCGGCGCGTGCCGGGGGTGGCGGTCACGATCGTCGCGACGTCGCCGGCGCCGGATGCGCTGGCGGACCTGATGCCCCAGACCTTGCCGTCGGCGATCGGCTTCCACGACGACCTCGGGCTGCGCGAGGACGATGCGGTGCTCCGCCCGGGCGGCGGGTGGCGGCTGGGGACGTTGTTCGAAGGGTGGGCGGACGATCTGCCGTCCTATGTGCATGCATACGGTCCGTACGGGCAGCCGTTCGGGACCGCATCGTTCCACCATCACTGGGCGCGGGCGGCGCGCGCCGGAACCGCCGCGCCGTTCGACGACCATGCGCCGGTGGCAGTGCTGGCGCGCGCCGGACGGATGGCGTTGCCGTCGGCGGCGCTCTTCGCCGGGATCCAGCCGGCGTTGGTGCTCGACGTCGTGCGCTATCGTGCGATGCTGGAGGCGTTCGCGCGACATCTGGGGGTCGAGGTCGTTGCCGGGGCGGCCGCGGCGGTCGAGCGGCGCAGCGAGGATGGGTTCGTCGAGCGACTGAGGCTGACCGATGGCGGCACGGTGAGCGCCGACCTGTTCGTCGATGCCAGCGGTCCGCGCGCGACGGTGCGGGGCGCGATCGACGAGGAGTGGGAAGACTGGGCGCGGTGGCTGCGGTGCGACCGGCTGATCATGGCGGAGGGCGCGGCCGAACCCTTGTCGCCGCTCGACCGGGTCACCGCCTTGCCCGCCGGATGGCGCTGTCGGAGCGCGGCACCGGGGCGGGTGCTGCAAGGTGTGTGCTACGCGAGTGCGCTGTCGTCGGACGAGGCGGCGCGGGCAGAGCTGTCGGTGGCGGCAGGTCCAGCGATCGCGTTCCGGCAAGGGACGCGGCCGACGCCATGGGCGCGCAACTGCGTCGCGATCGGCGATGCGGCGACGGTGATCGAACCGCTCGACTTCACCAACCTGCATCTGGCGCATAGCGCGATCGACCGGATCGTGGCGATGCTGCCCGGACGCGCCTGCCATCCGCTCGAGATCGCGGATTACAACCGCCAGGCGCAGGCCGAAGTCGTCCGCGTGCGGGATTTCGTGCTCTGTCACTATGCGACGGCGCGGCGCGGGGAGCCGTTCTGGCAGCCGCCGCGCGACCTTCCCGACAGTCTCGCGCGGACGCTGGCGCTGTTCACGGAGCGGGGGAGATTGCCGTTCTTCGAGGAAGAGACGTTCGCGCGCGACGACTGGCTGGCGGTGCTGCTGGGGCAGGGTGCGCTGCCGCGGCGGATCGATCCGCTGATCGATACCACCCCGGCCGCCGAGAGCGAGCGGGCGATGGCGGCGTATCGGGCAGCGATCCAGCAGGCGGCGCTGCGCTGTCCGACGGCGGACGCTTATTACAACATGCAGCGGGAAATGCTGGTCCAATGAACGAACATACCATTCGCAGCATCGTCATCCTCGGCGGCGGGACCGCGGGCTGGATGGCGGCGGCGGCGCTTTCCCGCTTTATGAACAATGGCGTGACGCGCGTAACGCTGATCGAGTCCGAGGAGATCGGCACCGTGGGGGTCGGCGAGGCGACGATCCCGCCGCTGCGCACGTTCAACCAGATGCTGGGGATCGACGAGCACGACTTCATTCGCGAGACCGGCGGGACGTACAAGCTGGGGATCGAATTCGTCGGCTGGGGCGACGTCGGCGAGCGCTATTTCCACCCGTTCGGCGCGCATGGGCACGACCTGGGCGGTGTCCACTTCCACCAATTGTATCTTCGCGAGCGGCAGCGGCGCGTGCTGCCCGACATTTCGGCCTGGTCGATGAGCGCGGTGGCGGCGCAGGCGGGCAAGTTCGCGCCGCCCGCCGCGCAGGCGCAATCGGCGGTGAAGGACCTGTTCTACGCCTATCACTTCGATGCCGCGCGTTATGCGGGCTTCCTCCGCCGCTACGCCGAGCGGAACGGGGTGCAGCGGGTGGAAGGCAAGGTGACCGCGATCGCCCAACGGCCCGAGGACGGGCATGTCACGGCGCTGAAGCTGGAAGACGGGCGCGTGATCGGCGGCGACCTGTTCATCGACTGCTCGGGCTTTCGCGGCGTGTTGATCGAGGAAACGCTCGAAACCGGCTATGACGATTGGCGGCATTGGCTGCCGTGCGACCGCGCGGTTGCGGTGCCCAGCGCCAACAGCGGCGACCCGGCGCCGTTCACGCGCGCCACCGCGCGCGGTGCAGGCTGGCAATGGCGCATTCCCTTGCAGGAGCGGACCGGCAACGGGCTGGTCTATTGCAGCGACTTTCAAACACAGGAAGCGGCGGAGCGCGAGTTGCTCGCCAATCTGGAGGGCGCGCCGCTCGCCGATCCGCGCCATTTGTCGTTCACCACCGGGCGGCGGAAGCTGGCGTGGAACCGCAACGTCGTCGCGCTTGGGCTGGCGTCGGGGTTCATCGAACCGCTGGAGTCGACCTCGATCCACCTGGTCCAATCGGGGATCGCGCGGCTGATCGCGCTGTTCCCGGATCGCCGCTTCGACCCCGTCGAGCGCGACGAATATAATGCGCAGATGCACGAGCTTTATGCCGACGTGCGCGACTTCGTGATCCTCCACTACAAGGCGACGCGCCGCCGCGACACGCCGTTCTGGGAACGGTGTCGCACGATGGACATCCCCGACAGCCTCGCGCGCAAGATCGACCTGTTCCGCGGCAAGGGTCGCGTGTTCCGCGAAGGGCGCGAGCTGTTTGCGACGACCAGCTGGGTCAGCGTCTGCTTGGGGCAGCATATCGTCCCGGAGAATTACGAGCCGGCGGTCGATGCGCTCGACGAGCAGCGCGTCGCGGCGGCGCTGGACCAGATGCGGCACGACTATCTGGAGGTCGCGGCACGGCTGCCCACCCATGGCGACTTCCTGCGGCATCTCACGGAGATCGCAGCCGTCGCGCCACCTGCGCCGCCGCCGGAGGCCGCACCGACCTTTTCCTTCGCGTCGGAAAAGCCGTTCGATTTCTCGGCGGACCCGTTGTGAGGACGGACGCGATCCGCCGTGTCGTGATCGTCGGCGGCGGCACCGCGGGATGGATGGCGGCGGCGGCGATCGCGCGCGTGCTGGGCGAGATGCCGGGGCTGGCGATCGAACTGGTCGAGTCCGAGGCGATCGGCACGGTCGGGGTCGGCGAAGCGACGATCCCGCAGATCGTGCTGTTCAACAAGATGCTCGGCATCGACGAGGCCGACTTCATGCGCGAGACCCGCGCGACGTACAAATTGGGGATCGAGTTCGTCGACTGGCTTCGGCCCGGGCATCGCTATGTCCATCCGTTCGGCTCGTACGGGCTGGATATGAAGGGCATCGAGTTTCACCATTTCTGGCTGAAGGGGCAGGCGCTGGGCGACGACACCCCGCTCGACGCCTATTCGCTGGCGATCGTCGCCGGGCTGCAACGACGCTTCGCGCACCCGCGTCCGGATCAGCCGGGATCGCCGCTGTCGAAGCTGGGCTATGCCTTTCAGTTCGATGCGGGGCTGTACGCGCGCTTCCTGCGGCGGCTGGCGGAAGCCAATGGCGTGCGCCGCACCGAGGGGCGGATCGTGTCGGTCGAGCGCGATGCGGAGAGTGGCCATGTCGCCGCGGTGGTGCTCGAATCCGGTGCGCGCGTCGAAGGTGACCTGTTCATCGATTGCTCCGGATTCCGCGGGCTGCTGATCGAGGGCGAGATGCAGGCTGGCTTTGAGGATTGGAGCGACTGGTTGCCGTGCGACCGCGCGGTGGCAGTCCCGTGCGCGAACGGCGGCGACCGGCAGCCGCTGACGCGTTCCACCGCGCGCTCTGCGGGCTGGCAATGGCGCATTCCGCTCCAGCACCGCATCGGGAACGGTTATGTCTATGCCTCGGCGCATCTGTCGGACGATGAGGCGGCGGCGACGTTGCTCGGCAATCTCGACGGGGCGCCGCTCGGCAAGCCGCGCTTCCTGCGCTTCACGGCCGGGCATCGACGGCGGGCGTGGGTGGGGAATGTCGTGGCGCTGGGGCTGGCGGGCGGGTTTCTGGAGCCGCTGGAATCGACGAGCATCCATCTCGTCCAGTCGGCGATCGCGCGGTTGCTTACCTATTGGCCGACCCGCAGTTTCGACCAGCGCGAGATCGATCGCTTCAACACCGCGCATGTCGCCGACTATGTCGACATCCGCGACTTCCTGGTGCTGCATTATAAGGCGACCGAGCGGCGGGACAGCGCCTTCTGGGATTATTGCCGCGAGCTGGCGCCACCTGCGGGGCTTGCCGAGAAGCTGGCGATCTTCGCCGCGAACGGACGCGTTTTCCGTGAGGGCGAGGAATTGTTCACCGAGACGAGCTGGCTGTCGGTGATGGTCGGGCAGGGCGTGACGGCGGGGGGTATCACCCGGCCGCCGACCTGCTGTCCGACGCCGAGACGCTGACGCGGCTCGCGCACATCCGCCATGTGGTGGCCGAGACCGCCGCGCTGCTGCCCGAGCAGGACGAATTGCTGCGGCGGATGGGATGCGACGTGATGGGCGTTGCCGCATGACGCCCGCACCGCTTCCCGAGTTGGAGGGCATCGACCGGCGTACCTTCGAAGCGGAGATCCGTCCCGCCGCGCGCCCGGTGGTGCTGCGCGGCATCGCCCGCGACTGGCCGGCGGTGACGGCGGCGCGGGCGTCGGCGGAGGCGGGCGTCGGCTATCTCAAGCGGTTCAGCCGGCCCGATCCGGTGTCGGCGATCCTTGGTGAACCGTCGATCGAGGGGCGCTTTTTCTACACGCCCGATCTGGGCGCGATGAACTTCGTGCGCGGGCAGACACCGCTCGACCCGTTCCTCGATCGGCTGCTTCGCGACCGCGATCATGCGCAGCCCTATGCGATGGCGATCCAGTCGGTCCCGCTGCCGGAGCTGTTGCCGGGATTCACGGAAGAGAATGCCACCACGCTGGTCGCGAGCGAGGTCGTGCCGCGGATGTGGCTGGGCAATGCGATCCGTGTCGCGACGCATTACGACCTGATGGAGAATATCGGCGTCGTGGTGATGGGGCGGCGGCGGTTCACGTTGTTCCCGCCCGAGCAGGTGGCGAACCTCTATATGGGGCCGCTGGAGCTGACGCCCGCGGGGACGCCGGTCAGCCTCGTCGATCCGGACGATCCCGATTATCCGCGCTTTCCGCGCTTTGCCGAGGCGGCGCGCGTCGCGCAGGTGGCGACGCTGGAGCCGGGCGACGGCATCTATATTCCGTTCCACTGGTGGCACGCGGTGCGGTCGCTCGACGCGGTCAATGCGTTCGTCAATTACTGGTGGAACCCGGCACCCGCGGGGCTCGGTAATCCGTATGATGCGCTGCTGCACGCGCTGGTGGCGATCGCGCCGCTGCCGGCGGATCAGCGCGCCGCTTACCGCGCGGTATTCGAGCAACTGGTGTTTCGCGGCAACGGCGATCCGGCAGCGCACCTCCCCGACACGGCGAAGGGCGTGCTGGGACCGATCGATGCCGCGACCGCCGCGCGGATCCGGGCGACGCTGCGGGAAAGTCTCGCGCGGTCTTAAGCCGTCGTTCGCCTAGACGCGGCCGCCGAGCAGACGGATCAGGAAACCGCGGAGCCGTTCGGTGCGCGCCGGGCTTCCCGCCGACAGGATACCGCGTGCCGCCTCGGGCAGATGCGCGCCGGCGTTCGCGGCGTCGTCGTCGAAGACATAATGGTCGAACCATGTGCGCCATGCCGCGCGCGGTGCCGGCGGCAGGTCGCGGATCGCCATCAGCGCGTGGACCAGCGCGCCGAACGGCGATGCGGTTTCCTCATGCGTCCACCAGTAATTCACGAGCACGTTGAGCCGGTCGAGCGCGGCGACGTGATGCCACCAGATCGCCGGGATGAAGATCGCGTCGCCCGGCTCCAGCTCCGCGACCTGCGCGTGCGCGAGCGCGGCGGAAAAGCGCGGATAGCGCGCGAGATCGGGCGCATCGGGATCGACCATGCTCGATGGCGGACCGGCCAGCGTGTTGTCGAGCGGGCCGATGTAGAGGTTGGCGAGCTGATCGGGCGGGAAGAGCGTGAAGCGCCGCCGGCCATGAACGACGCAGGCGATGTTGTTCGACTGGTCGTAATGCGTCGCGACGCGGGTCGCGTTGCCGATCCATAAGCGTGCCGGGGCGTTGCCGGTCGGCAGGTCCAGCGCATTGTCGGCTTCCCAGCCGGGCAGATGATCGGGCGCGGTCGCCGCGTTGGCGTAGAGCGCGTGCGGCGCCGCGACATCGTCGGTGGCGTAGCTGAGCAGCTGGCCGAGCAATTGTCCCAGCGCGACCTTCTGCCGGTGGAAGTTGAAGCCGGTGAGGTCGTGGTTGTAGAAGAAGCGGCCGCCGATCTCCGGCGCGCCGATCATCACGTCGAGCGGTTGCCCGCCGCCGAAGCCGGCCAGATAGGCGGCGATCGCGCGGTCGCCGCCGGCGCCGGCGCGCACCGCCGCCCAGTGGCGAACCTGTCCCCGCAGCACGACCGGCGCGTAGCCGCTCGCGACCTCGTTCGCGAAGGTGGCGGCGTCGACCGCGTCGCGCTCGGTGACATGTTGGCCTGGCATATATCAGCGTCGTTCGGGGATCAGCGCGGCGCGGATCGGCTCGACCCACCGGTCGCGATCGATGTCGTAGACGATGAAGTCGCTGTCGAACTGCCAATAGGCCCAGGGGAAACCGTGCGCCTCCGCCTCGCGCCGTACCGTGGCGGTGTAGCGCGCGCGCGCGGCGATCGGGGTGCCGCTTTTCTCATAAGCGCCGAACTCGCCCATCAGCACCGGGCGATCGTTCGCCTTCGACCAGGCGGCGACCTTGTCATAGTCGGCGCGGATGCGCGCTTCGTCGGCGGTGGTGAAGGGGATGTTCTTGAGCTTGGCGGTGTCGCCCGCCCAGGACGCGCCCTGATGCGTGAAGCGGAACGGCTCGTAGGAGTGGAAGGTGACGAGGATGTTGCGGTCTTCCTTGGGGAGTTGCAGCGTCGGCAGCTCCTCGAGGTTGTTCCAGCGCGTCGGGCCGACCACCAGCGTGCGCCGCGGGTTGCTGGATCGTACGAGCGGGATCAGCTTGGCGAGCATCGCGTTCCAGCGCGCGGCGTCGAGCGGGGCGTGGGGCTCGTTGAGCAGCTCGAACAACACGGTGTCGGGGGCGTTGCGGTAGCGGTCGCCGACCTGCTGCCAGAAGGCGAGCAGCTTCGGCTCGCACGCGTCGGGGTCCTTCGAGCAGACGTCGAAATCATGTTCGTCGAGGATGACGCCGAGCCCGGCCGCCGACGCCTCGCTGACGACCCAGTCGAGTGTTTCCAGCCACTTCGGGTCGAGGCGGTTCTGCGCATCCATGTGGCGAAACGATTGCAGCACGACGCGCACGAAATCGAAGCCGCCCTTTTTGATGATCTGGAAGTGGCGCGCCTTGAAGCGTGCTTTGGATCGGTCCTGCCAGAGCGGATCGTAGCCGATGATGTTGACGCCGCGCTTGAGCCGGGTGGCGCTGGTCCAGGCGGGGCCGATCCCGGCGGGGGCGGCCGAGGCGGTGGGAGCGGTGAGGGATGCGGCGGCGCTCAGCAGAAGAAAACTCAGGGGCATCAAGCCGATCCTTCGCGATCAGAGACGATGGTGGGCACGATAGTTCAGGTGTTTGGGGATGTCTTTCGACAAAAGCCCGTTCGCGATGCCGGGTATGCGTTCCTGGTCCAGAACCTTCTGGCAGGCTCGGGTGAGGCTTGAGCCGGCGTTCCGCTTCTCGCGAGGTCGGTGAGAGGCGGGATCCCGGAACAGTCGATTGGCCTTAGATCGGCGGATTGATCTGTCATACCAAATTTGTCATCCTTTTGGCGGAATGTTCGGTATAAGCAGATGAAAAGCTGCGTTTCGTCGGGTAACGACGACGAGTTGCTTGGAAAATAGAATATCCGTGATAGACCGCGATATGCCCGGACGATAAAACTGGTCAGGCCGATTTGGCTGAACTAGGATGGGGCAAGGGAGAGGGATATGAGGGTTCGGCTCGGATCGATCGCGCTTGCCATGCTGCTGGCTGCGCCCGCCTTCGCGCAGGCCGACCGGCAGGTCGTGCCGCTGGCGCAAGGCTGGGAATTCAGCCGCGGCGGCGCGTTGCCCGACGAGGTCACCTTTGCCGCGGATCGGCGATGGGAAAAGGTCTCGGTTCCCCACACCTGGAATCGCGTTGGCTATTACGTTCCGAATCCGCAGGATCACGTCAATCGTGCCGACACAATCGACAAATATCAGGGGATCGGCTGGTATCGGCTGACCTTCACGCCCCCGGCCGATTTCGACAAGCGACGTGCGTGGTTACAGTTCGATGCGGCCAGCCGTACCGCCGAAGTCTGGCTCAACGGGCAGCGGTTGGGCGAGCATCGCGGCGGCTTCTCGCGGTTCCGTCTCGACGCGAGCAGCGCCCTGCGTGTCGGTCAGGCCAATGTGCTGCTGGTCAAGGTCGACAGTACGCAACCCGAGGCGGACAGTTCGACCGCCGACGTGCTGCCGCTCGCCGGCGATTTCTTCGTCCACGGTGGTCTGTATCGTCCCGCCAGCCTGATCGGCACCGACGCGGTGCATATCGACATGCTCGATGCGGGCGGCAGCGGCATCCTCGCGACGACGCGCTCGATCGAGGGGGAGCGGCAAAGATCGACGTGCGGGTGAGGGCGCGCAACGACGGCAAGCGCGCGCAAGCCAGCCAGATCATCGTGCGGCTGGTCGATGCGGGCGGCAAGACGGTCGCGACGGATGCGCGCCGCGTGACGCTGAAAAGCGGCGGGGCGGCGGAGACGACGCAGGTGCTGACGGTCGCGAACCCGCATCTGTGGAACGGTGTCGCCAATCCTTATCTTCACCGCTTGGTCGTGGAGGTCGCCTCTCCGTCGGGGACGGTGTTCGACCGGGTCGAGCAGCCGTTCGGCATCCGCACGATGCGCGCCGATCCGGTGCGTGGCTTCCTGCTCAACGGCCGGCCGCTGCGCCTGCACGGCGTCGGCTATCATCAGGATCGCGAGGGTAAGGGCTGGGCGACCACGTCCGCCGACATCGAACAGGATGTCGCGATGATGCGCGACATGGGCGTCAATTCGATCCGGCTGACGCATTACCAGCATGGGCAGACGATCCACGATCTCGCCGACCGCTATGGCTTCGTCCTGTGGGACGAGATCCCGCTCGTATCCAAGTGGACGCACGGCGAGGCGATGACGGCGACCCCGGCGCTGCGGGCAAATGCGCGACAGCAATTGCGCGAGCTGATCCGGCAGAATGGCAACCACCCGTCGGTGGTGAGCTGGGGGATCGCCAACGAGGTCGATTTCGGCAAGTCGATCCCGGCGTTCATCACCGCCAAGAGCGGCGAGGCGCCCGATCCGCTGCCGCTGCTGCGTGAGCTGGATGCCTTTGCCAAGGCGGAAGATCCTTCGCGGCCGACCGCGCTCGCCACCTGTTGCGAGCGCGACATCGGCCCGACGTCGGCGGTGCCGATCACCGCGGTCGCCGCCGATCTCGGCGGGGCGAACCGCTATTTCGGCTGGTATTTCGGCACGCCCGCCGATCTCGGGCCGCATCTGGACGAACTTCATGCCAAGCGTCCGGGCCAGCCGCTGTCCGTAACCGAATATGGCGCGGGCGGCGCGACGACGATCCACACCGACAATCCCTTGGGCGGGCGCGTCGATCAGCGCGGGCGCAACCAGCCCGAGGAATACGAAAGCTATATCCATGAACGCGCGTGGGAGACGCTGTCCGCCAAGCCGTACCTGTGGGGGACGTGGCTGTGGAATTCGTTCGACTTCGCGACGACGGTGCGTCGCGAGGGCGACGGGATCGACATCAACACCAAGGGGCTGGTCACCTATGACCGCAAGATCCGCAAGGACGCCTTCTATTTCTACAAGGCGAACTGGAACACGGCGCCGACCGTCCATGTCAACGGCAGCCGCTATGTCGATCGCGCCTATCCGGCGACCGATGTGCGGGTCTATTCGAACGCGCCGCGCACCGAATTGCGCGTCAACGACCGCCTCGTCGGCACGCTTTCGGCCTGTCCGCAAATGACCTGCGTCTGGCCGAAGGTCGCGCTGACCGCCGGCGCCAACCGCGTCGTCGCGCGCGGGCTATTCCCCGACGGCGCGCAGGAGGATGCGGCCGTCTGGCAGCTGGCACCCGAGGCGCTACGCACGATCCGCATCGACAGCGGCGCGCTGGTCGCCGCCGACGTCGCGGGCAAGCGGTACGGCTCCGACGACTTCTTCGATGGCGGCAAGGCGGGGCAGGTCAACGCCTGGTCCGGCTATGGCCCGCGCCCCGCGCCGAAGGTGGTCGAGGGGACCAGCGAAGGCGCGGTGGTCGAGACCTATCGCGAAGGACGCTTCTCGTATGACGTGCCGGTCGCCAACGGCCGCTACACGGTTGCGCTGACCTTCGTCGAACCGTCGTCGACGGCGGGGGCGCGCCGCTTCGACGTAGTGGCCAACGGCAAGCGCGTGTTGCCGGCGTTCGATGTCGCTCAGGCGGCGGGCGGAACGATGAAGGCGATCACCCGTCGCATTCCGGTGCAGGTCTCCGACGGCAAGTTGCGACTGGCGTTCGTGCCCGTGCAGGGCGACGCGATCGTGTCGGGCATCGAGATTACGCGATGACGCCGTCGTTCAGACGTACAATGCAGGAAGGTCGATGACGTGTTGATGACGCAGACGATGCGCTGGTTCGGGCCCAAGGACCCGGTCCGGCTGCATCATATCCGGCAGGCGGGCGCGACGGGGATCGTCACCGCGCTCCACGAGGTGCCGAACGGCGCGGTGTGGACGCGCGAGGCGATTGCCGCGCGGATGGCCGAGATCGCGGCGGCGGGGCTTGAGTGGCGGGTGGTGGAGAGCCTGCCCGTCGACGAGCGGATCAAGACCCGATCGGGCGATTGGGACCGGTTGATCGATCATTACCGCCAGTCGCTGATCAACCTCGCGGCGTGCGGGATCGAGGTCGTGACGTATAATTTCATGCCGTTGCTCGATTGGACGCGCACCGACCTCGCGTGGGAACTGCCCGATGGCGCGCGGGCGCTGCGCTTCGAGGCGGTTGCGGTCGCGGCCTATGACATGTTCATCCTGCGGCGGCCGGGCGCGGCGGACAGCTATGACGCGGCGACGCAAACGGCGGCCGAAGCGCGCTACGCGGCGATGGACGCGGCGGCGCGCGCCACGCTGGAGCGCACGATCATCGCCGGGCTGCCGGGGAGCGAGGAGGGCTTTACCTCGGCGCAATTCCTCGCGGCGATCGGCACCTATGCCGGGATCGACGCGGGTGGGCTGCGCGACCATCATGTCGCTTTCCTCGAGGCGGTGTGCCCGCTGGCCGACGAACTCGGCCTGCGCCTCGTCGTGCATCCCGACGATCCGCCGTTCCCGATCTTCGGGCTGCCGCGCGTCGTCAGCACCGAAGCCGATGTCGCCGACCTGTTCGCCCGTGTTCCCAATCGCTCGAACGGCCTGTGCATGTGCACCGGATCGTTCGGGGGCGCGCTGACAACGATCTGCCGGGGATGGTCGATCGGCTGGGCAGCCGGATCGGTTTTCTCCACCTGCGCTCGGTCCAGCGCGAGCCGAACGGCGCCTTCCATGAGGCGGAGCATCTGCGCGGCGACGCCGATATGGCCGCGGTGGTCGCGGCGGTGCATCGTCTGTCGGCGCGCGAAGGGCGGAGCATACCGATGCGCCCCGACCACGGGCATCAAATGCTCGACGATCTGCACCGGGAAACCAACCCGGGCTATTCGCTGCTCGGGCGGATGCGAGGGCTGGCCGAGTTGCGCGGCCTCGAACGCGGTATCGCCTTTGGCGCGGGCGAGGCGAAGACGTCGGTCGCGCGCTGACGTTACTGCGCATGGTGAATGCGGGTGGCTAGGTCGCGCCACCCACATTCACGAGCGCCGATCTTCAAGCCAGCGCGGCGACGATCATCAGCGCGGCTTCCATGCGGTGATATAGTCTACCTCCAGCGACTGCGGATAGGTGATCTCACCGGTCTTCGGCGTCTTGGTCGCCAGATTGACCAGATAATAGAAGGGCGAGGTGAAGTAATCGGCGTCCGCCACCAGACGATCGACTTCCTTGCCGTCCATGTAGATCACGATCGCGGGCTTGCCGTCGATCTTGGCATTGCCGCGCAGATCGATGCCATAGGTGTGCCAGTCGCCGTCGCCGATCGCATCCGACAGGCTGTAGCCGCTGTAATTGCCGCTCGACTTGCCCCCGGCCCAGCGGTGGACGGCATGGTGATGGCCGCGCTTGTTGCCGAGGCCGTAATATTCGATGCCGTCGACCTCCAGGTGGCCGCGGTTCTTGGGATCGTCGGGGCTGAGCAGCCAGAACGCCGCCCAGGTGCCCCAGGCGGTCGGCATCTTCATGCGCGCTTCCCAATAGCAGCCAGCGCAGGTGTAGCCGGCCTGGTTGGGCTGGATCATCGCGGCCTGATAGGCCTGCGTCGAGCTGACCGACTGGACGAGCCCGCTGCGCGCGCCCGACGCATCCTTATAGGCATTGAGGATCAGCTTGCCGTTGGCGAACGAATATCCGGCGCTGCCGGCGGCGTCGAACTTGGTCATGCCGAAGTCGGAGTGGCCGCGCGCGAAGAGCATCGGGCCGGTGAGGCTGACCGTCCCGTCGAACCTCTCGCAATGATCGATCTTGACGTTGAGCAGGCTCAGCGGGCGACCGACATAGCGTTCGTCCCAGCCGTTGACGCCGCCGCTCTTGGTGGTGATCTCGGGCAGCGACGAGGTGTCGGTCTGCGCGTAATTGCCGCTGCAGGGCGAGACCGCACCGATCTCCGCCGGGCTGGGGAGCGCGAGGCTGCCGGAGGATTGGGTCGGTGCTTCGGCGGGCGACGAGGCCGGCACGGCGGTCGGCTCGGGCGTGGGTGTAGGGGTCGGAGCCGGGGTGATCGTCGCTGTCGGCGACGGTGTCGCGACGACCGTTACCGGCGCGACGGTGCCGGTCGGGGAACCGGACGACTGGCCACCGCCGCAAGCGGCGAGGCTGGAGAGCAGCAGGGAGGAGAGCGCAGCGCGATGGTAAGTCATGCCGATACTTGTCGCATCGCGCGCTTAGTTTCTGGCTAATGAACAGGGTTTATCGAAGGTAACCTTTTAGAATCTGAAGGGATATTCAAGATGAACGAGTGACGTGTCGCATCGTTACGGATGTGGAAGGTGTAGGTAGGATCTGTGCCAAATACACTAGCCGCCCGGACCCGATGGCGTGTCGCGGCCGGGCGGCTCTTGATATTTAAGGATTGCGGTAAGGTTTGACGTCGCTATTTGGTAAGCGTCCGATGTGCTGCTTTAGCCGAGGAAACCGACATTGCGCGTCGACGCGTCGTAATTTCCGATATTCGGCAGCACCGTTGCCATGTCGCCGGCCGACACTCCGAACCAGTTCGCCAGCGTGGCCGCATATTGATCGACCGCCATCGTCGGGAGCAGGCGTCCTTGGCCGACGTCGCTGGCGGTGCCGTTGCCGATTTCGGGCGGCGTGCCGTAGAAGCGGCGTCCGCTCACCGCGCCGCCGACCGCGAAATGCATCGAGCCCCAGCCGTGATCGGAGCCGTCGTCGTTCGACACCAACGTGCGCCCGAAGTCCGACGCGGTGAAGGTCGTCACCTTTTCCGATACGCCGAGCGCCTCGGTGGTGTCGTGGAACGCGCGGATCGCCTCGCTCACGCGCTGCATCAGCACCGGATGATCGGTCGCGAGATTGTCGTGCAGGTCGAAGCCGCCCATCGACACCATGAACACCTGTCGCCGCATCCCCAGTCCGGCGGAGACCGAGATCATCCGGGCGACCATCTTGAGCTGGTCGGCCAAGGAATTGGACGCCGGAAACAATGGAAAGGCGGAGGCGGGGGCCTGGTTCAGCGCGCCGGTCACCTGATCGTAAGTGTCCAAGGCGCGGCGCGAAATGGTCGCATGTTCGGCGGCCAGCATGCTCGGCGACTGCGCCGTCATCATCGCCTTCAGCGCCTGCTGCGCAGCGGACGAGGTGTAGAGCGTCGAGGCGCGGCCGAGCAGGGCGACCGGGCCGCCGGTGCCGACCGAATAGGACAAGGCGCTGCGGCCGCTAAGGAATACCGCGTTGCCGGTGGCGTTCATGCAGGTGAGCGTCGCGGTGCCGTTGCCGTTCTGGAACACGTCGCCGATCCGGCCGCCCCATCCCGAAGGCGCACCTTCGGGGTTCGACGCCATGAAGAAGCTCTGCTGATCGTTATGGCTGAACAAGCGCGGCGGCAGCCGTACGGACTTGGCGGCGAATTGCGCCTTGGTCGTCGGCTGCATCAGGGTGCCGACGTTGAGCATGACGGCCATGCGCCCGGCATCGAACAGCGGCTTGAGCGCCGTCATGCTGGGGGCCAATGCATATTGCCGGCCACCGCCGAGATCGGCCGACGGCGTCAGCGCGGTATTGGCGAGCGCCTCACGTTCGAGCGCGATGTTACGACGCGCCGCATAATACAGGCCGTGACCCGCCGTGTCGTACGGCACGACCGTATTGGCATAGTCCATCCCGCCATAGAGGAAGACGCAGACCAGCGCCTTATAGTCGTTGGCGGTCGCAGCCGCCGCCTCGCCGATCGCGCCGAGGCTGGTCAGGAATGGCGCGGCGACGCCGGCCATGCCGAGCGCGCAGGAACGCTTGAGAAAGGCGCGGCGCGACTGATCGTGGACAAATCGGCTCATGTTACTTCACCACCAGGAATTCGGGAGCGGCCAACGTCAGCAGGATCGCGATGCCGACGCGGTTGATGGGGCCATTGCTTGCCGTCGCGGAGACGCTGTCGACCGCGGTCTTGATCATGCTCGTGCTCGCCGGGGAGAGCTGGCCGGCGGCGAGCAGCAGATTGACCTCGGTGACCAGGGCCGAGCTGTCGGCGGCGATCGCCAGCATGTCGGCATAGTCGGCGGTGACGTCGCCCATGCCCTTGCCGACCACCTTCTGCATGTAATTGACGTAGCCGATCACGGATTGTTCGTTGGTCAGCTGGAATTCGGGTGCGACCAGTCCCGCCTGCGCGACGGAGGTCGCCGGTGGCGTGTAGCCGGGGCGGTAGAAGTTGAAGACGCTGGGGCTGCGGCCGGGCGACTGGCCCAGCGCGTTGGTCACCGACGACGTGTCGCCGAAGCCCCAGGCATCGGACGGCGAGCCGGCCTTGAAGGCGCGCGCCCAGGCGGTCAGCCGCAGGATCGGCGCCCGCAACCTTCCGGTGGTCGTGCTGGCGAGCGAAGCGGCCGAACGCGCATCGGCATCGAGCAGGATCGCGGTGATCACCGCCTTCATGTCGCCGCGCACTCCGGCACCGTTGTCGGTAAACACCGCCGAGACGCGGG